>DATDMD010000067.1:0-49349 GCA_036518975.1 Baekduia sp. | reverse complement strand
CCGCCGCGCCCGAGCTCGACCGGCGCCGCGAACTCCGCGGCTCCGGCGCGCGCCGTCGACGCGACCACCGCACAGCACGACACAACACCGACCAGCAGCGCGCGCAAGGCCATCACCCTCGCAACGCTACCCACACCGCGGGCCTCAGCCCCCCGGCCGCCGCTCCCGGTCGCGATCCTCGGACTGCCCCACCGCGTAGAACGCCGCCGACAGCAGCCCGACGGCGCCGATCCCGGCCACCGTGATCCCGACCGCGTCCAACCACAGCGCCGTCCCCACCGCGGCGATCACGCAGCCGATCACCACCAAGGCCAACGACAGGAGCGCGAGACGGGCGGGACTCATAGGCGCACAGTACCGTCAGGCGCGATGTCCGAGGACGCCCTGCAGCTCGCGCTCGCCAAGCTCGACGAGGACGGCGCGGCCGCGCCGGTCAAGGCCGCCTTCGCGCGCCGCTTTGCGCAGCTCACCGATCCGGACGCCGGCCTGCTCCCCGGCGACGCGCTGGAGCCCGTCGACGACGTCCCGGCCCTCGAAGACCTCCCGACCGGAGACGCCGACGCCGACGCCGACCCCCAGGCCATCCTCCCCCGCCTCGCCGTCATCAAGCTCAACGGCGGCCTCGGCACCTCGATGGGCCTGCGCGGCCCCAAGTCGCTCATCGACGTCAAGCCGGGCCGCACGTTCCTGGACATCATCGCCCGCCAGGTCCTCGCCTTGCGCCGCGGCGCAAGCGACGCGCGCCTCCCCCTCGTCCTCCTCGACTCCTTCAGCACCCGCGCCGCCACCCTGCGCGCCCTGGCCGAGCGCCACCCGGACCTCGCCACGCCCCCGATCCCGACGGACTTCCTCCAGTCCCGCGAGCCCAAGCTCGACGCCGACACCCTCGCCCCGATCGCGTGGCCGACCGACCCGCGCCTGGAGTGGTGCCCGCCCGGCCACGGCGACGTGTACGTGTCGCTCGCGGCCTCCGGCCTGCTCGCGACGCTGCTCCAAGAAGGCATCGACTGGGCCTTCATCTCCAACAGCGACAACTTGGGCGCGACCGTCGACCCGCGCATCCCGGCCTACGCCGCCGCGCACGGCATCCCCTTCGTGATGGAGGTCGTCCGCGGCACGGCCGCCGACCGCAAGGGCGGGCACATCGCGCGCCGGCGCGACAGCGGCCGCCTCGTGCTGCGCGAGACCGCCCAGACCCCGCCCGGCGACGACAGCTTCACCGACGTCGAGCGCTGGCGCTTCTACAACACCAACAACCTCTGGGTCGACCTCAAGGCCCTCGACCGACTCCTCCAACAAGACCCCGCGGGCCCCGACCTCCCGCTGATCGTCAACCGCAAGACCGTCGACCCGCGCGACCCGTCGTCGCCCCCCGTCCTCCAGCTCGAGACCGCGATGGGCGCGGCGCTCGGCGCGATCGACGGCGCCCGCGCCGTCCTCGTCCCCCGCACGCGCTTCGCGCCCGTCAAGACGACCGACGACCTCCTCGTCGTCCGCTCCGACGCCTACACCATCGACGACGACGGCCGCGTCGCCCCCACGTTCGACGGCCCGCCGCCGGTCGTCGCGCTCGCCTCCGAGTTCTACAAGTCGCTGCCCGACATGGAGGCCCGCTTCCCCCACGGCCCGCCGTCGCTGCGCCAAGCGCGCTCGCTCACCGTGACCGACGACGTGACGTTCGGCGCGGACGTCCGCGTCGTCGGCGACGTCAAGCTCACCCGCGCCGGCACCATCCCGGACGGCGAGATCCTCACGGCATGACCGCCCGCATCACCGCCTTCGGGCCCGGCCGCGTCAACCTCATCGGCGAGCACACGGACTACAACGGCGGGCTCGCGCTGCCGTTCGCGATCGCCGAGGGCGTCACCGTCAAGGCGCAGTCCATCGCGGGCGACCAGGTCGAAGCGGTTGCCGACGACCTCGGCGGCGAGACCGACGCCTTCCCCCTCGCCGCGCCCCCGCGCGACGCCCGCACTCAAGGCTGGCGCGCGTTCGTCCGCGGCATGGTCGCCGAGCTCGGCGCCGCCGGTCACGCCCTCGAGCCCGCCCGCCTGGAGATCTCCGGCACGCTGGCGCGCGGCTCCGGCCTCTCGTCCTCCGCGGCGCTGGAGGTCGCCCTGGCGCTCGCGCTGCTGAAGACCGCCGGCATCGCCCTCCCCCGCGCCGACCTCCCCGCGCTCGCCCGCCTCTGCTCGCGCGTCGAGAACGAGTGGGTCGGCGCCCAGACCGGCCTGCTGGACCAGACCGCCTCGCTGCTCGGCCGCGCCGGCACCGCGCTGCGCATCGACTTCGCCACGATGGACGTGACCGAGATCCCGCTCGACCTCCGCGGCTGGACGCTCGTCACCGCCGACTCCGGCCAGGCCCACTCGCTGGACGCCGCCGAGGGCTACAACCAGCGCCGCGCCGAGTGCCGAGAGGCCTGCCGCCGCCTGAAGATCGCGACCCTCACCGAGGCCACCCCGCAGCAGGCCGCGTCCCTGCCCGACCCCCTGTCGCGCCGCGCCCGCCACGTCCTGGACGAGAACGCGCGCGTCGACGCCACCATCGCCGCCCTCCACGACCACGACCTCGAGCAGGTCGGCGCGCTGCTCAACGCCTCGCACGCCAGCCTCCGCGACCTCTACGACGCCTCGACCGACAGCGTCGAGGCGACCGTCACCCGCCTGCGCGACCACGGCGCCGCCGGCGCCCGCATGGTCGGCGGCGGCTTCGGCGGCCACGTCCTGGCGCTCCTGCCGCCGGACGTCCCGGTGCCCGCCGACGCCTACGTCGTCGAGCCGGGCGCCGGCGCCCGCCTACTCTGACCCCGCCTCCCGCGCCTTCCGCCGCGCCTCCTCCTCCTGGAGCTGCCGGCCCAGCGGCCGCAGGAGCGCCCAGGCGATGAACAGGCCGCCGAGGACGAGCATCCCGAGGCCCGCGATCAGGTTGATGTGGACGCCCGCGGCCTTCGCGATCTCCGCCTGGGAGTCGCCCAGGCCGACGATCGTCAGGATCACGCCGTACAACAGGAACAGGCCGCCGATGATGCGCCGCAGGTCGAACAGATCCGCGAACTGCGCCTCGCGCGCCCCGGTCTCGGGCTCAGGCTCAGGCTGTTGCTCTTGATCGCTCATCAGACTCGCCTCGCTCGCTCGACGCTAGAAGAAGATGATGGTCAACACGAGGCCGATCGCGATCGCCCCGAAGCCCAGCAGCATCGGTGACTCCCACCACCGGCCGTGGGCGGCGGCCGCGGCCGCGTCCTCCTCGTTGGCCATCCCCCAGACCAGGCCCTGCAGCTCCGGGATCGGCTTGGGCTTCGTCACGACGGTCACCGCGACCGTGACAATCGCGTCGACGACGAACGCGGCGCCCGCGCCCCAGAACGACTCGTCGAGGTCCGAGCCGAAGGTGAACCAGCCCAGCCACTTGTACCCCACGTACGTGACCAGCGCCGCGGCGGTGCCGGCCACCAGGCCCCACAGACCCGCGGTCGGCGTCATCCGCTTCCAGAACATCCCGATGATGAACGTCGCGAACAGCGGCGCGTTGAAGATCGAGAACAGCGCCTGCAGGTAGTTCATCAGGTTCTGGTAGGACGACGCGATCAGCGCGGTGCCGATCGCGATCACGATCCCGCCGACGGTCGCGAACCGCCCGATCCGGATGTAGAACGCGTCGTCGCGGTCCTTGGCGATGTACGGCTCGACGATGTCGGTCGTCACCACCGTGTTGAACGCGCTGACGTTCGCCGCCACGCCGGCCATGAACGACGCCATCAACCCGGTCAGCGCGACCCCGAGCATGCCGTTGGGCAGGTACTCGTTCATGAGCAGCGGGATGGCGTTGTTGTACTCCAGGTTGGCGTCGCCGCCGCCCAAGCCATGGATCTTCCAGACCGCGATCATGCCCGGGAGGACGACCACGGCCGGGATGAGCAGCTTCGGGTAGGCCCCGATCAGCGGCGTGCGCTGACTGGCGGAGAGGTCGCGGGCGCTCAACGCTCGCTGAACCTCCGCGAAGTTCGTCGTCCAGTACCCGAATGACAGCACGAAGCCGAGGCCGAAGACGATCCCGATCCAGGTCGACCCGATGGGGTTGACCACGTGGCCGACGCCCGTGCCCTGCAGCGCGTGCAGGCCCGCATCGCCCAGCTTGGTGTCCTTGATCTTGTCCTGCAGCCCACCCCAGCCGCCCGCGTCGTGCAGACCGACGATCGTCAGCGGGATCAGCGCGGCCATGATCACGAAGAACTGCAGCACCTCGTTGTAGATCGCCGAGGACAGGCCGCCGAGCGTGATGTACACCAACACGATCACGGCCGCCACGACGATGCCGACGAGGATCGGCCACCCGAGCAGCAGCTTCAGCACCAGCGCGAGCGCGAACAGGTTGACGCCCGCGATCAGCACGGTCGCCAGCGCGAAGGACCAGGAGTTGAAGATGTGCGAGCGCTTGTCGAAGCGCATCAGCAGGTACTCCGGCACCGAGCGCACCTTCGCGCCGTAGTAGAACGGCAGCATCACCAGGCCGAGGAACACCATCGCCGGGACGGCGCCGATCCAGTAGTAGTTGACCGTCGCGACGCCGTACTGCGCGCCGTTGGCGCCCTGGCCCAGGATCTCGGTCGCGCCGAGGTTCGCCGACACGAAGGCGAGGCCGGTGATCCACGCCGGCAGCGAGCGCCCGGACAGGAAGTAGTCCAGCGACGTCTTGATGTACCGCCGGGCGACGAAGCCGATGCCGAGCACGACGACGAAGTAGATGCCGAGGATCGCGAAGTCGAGGAAGTTCGTGTCCAGGCGCACGTCCGAGGCGGCGAGCATGGCGGGGTCAGTTCCCGGACCGCGGGGGGCCTAAGCGTCGGACCACGGTGGGTTCGACGGTCAGGCGACCTGGGTATCGGACGCCCGCCATGCACCGTGCACTCCGGCGAGCCCTGCTCGCATCCACGACGGCGGCCGCGCTGACACCAGCCGTGGCCGCCGTCCCCGCCCATGCGGCCCAGCCGGGCCGCGCCAACCTCGATGGGAGCGTCCCGAGCTGGGCGCAGCCCGCCCGCGACCACGGCGCCGCCGACGGCGCCCAGCAGACCGAGATCAACGTCTACCTGCCGCTCCGCGACCCCGACGCGGCCGCCGCGATGGTCCGCGACGTGTCGGACCCGCACAGCGCCAACTACGGCAAGTACCTCTCGCCGCAGGACTTCCGGTCGCGCTTCGCGCCGACGTCGGACACCGTCGCGGCCGTCAAGCAGTTCCTGACCGACTCCGGGCTCACGGTCGGCGCGATCCCGAGCAACTACCACAGCATCACCGCCACCGGCACGCTGCAGCAGGTCGAGCAGGCGTTCGGCGTCGACGTGCACCGGTACGCCTACCGCGGCAAGCTCCTGAACTCGCCGACCAGCGACCTCACGATCCCCGACGCGATGCAGGGCAAGATCATCGCGGTGTCCGGCGTCGACCAGTCCGGCACGCTCACCCAGCCGGCCAACTCGGCCCCGCGCTCGACTGACGCGAGCTACCAGCGGGCCAAGCCGGACGCGCCCGTGACCGCCCCGCCCAAGCCCAACGCCAAGCTCAAGGCGACGGGCGGCGCGCCCCCGCCGGCCGCCTTCGTCAACGCGCCTCCGTGCTCGACGTACTTCGGCGAGAAGGTCGCCACCGACCTCCCGCCGGCCTACGGCACGCACCAGCCCTACGCGCCGTGCGGCTACACCCCCGCGCAGTTCCAGGGCGCCTACGGCGTCGACCAGCCCATCAAGAAGGGCCTCGACGGCCGCGGGATCACCGTCGCGATCACCGACGCGTACGCCGCGCCGACGATCCAGTCCGACGCCAACACGTACGCCAAGGCCCACGGCCAGGCGCCGTTCACGAAGACCCAGTTCAAGCAGGTGCTGCCCAAGAAGCCGTACCGCTACGGCTACGACGACACCGTCAACGGCGACCTCTGCGGCGAGCAGGGCTGGTACGGCGAGGAGACGCTCGACGTCGAGGCCGTGCACGCGATGGCGCCCGGCGCGAACGTCGTCTACGTCCCCGCGCGCTCCTGCGACGACGGCGACCTCGACCACGCGCTGAACAAGATCGTCAACAACAAGCTGGCGACGATCGTGACCAACTCCTGGGGGTCGATCGGCGAGGACGAGCCGCCGAACTACCTGCAGGCCTACCAGCAGACGTTCATCCAGGCCGACCTCGAGGGCATCGGCATGTTCTTCTCGTCCGGTGACGACGGGGACGACAGCCTCGACACCGCCGACGGCTCGCCGGCCGCCGACTTCCCGTCGACCGACCCGTTCGTGACCGCCGTCGGCGGCACCTCGCTGGCCGTCGGGCAGAACAACGCCTACCAGTGGGAGGTCGGCTGGGCGTCGGGCACGAGCAGCCTGTCGGCCAACGGCAAGAAGTGGCAGCCGCCGGCTCCCGGCGACTGGCTGTACGGCGCGGGCGGCGGCGTGAGCGCGCTGTTCGACCAGCCCTACTACCAGCAGGGCGTCGTGCCGCCCTCCATCGCCAACGGCAAGCGCGCCACGCCGGACATCGCGATGGACGCCGACCCGCAGACCGGCATGCTCGTCGGCGAGACCCAGACGTTCCCCGACGGCACCGCGAAGTACAGCGAGTACCGCATCGGCGGCACGTCGCTCGCCTCGCCGCTGTACGCGGGCATGGAGGCGATCGCCGATCAGGTCGGCGGCCGGTCGCACGGGTTCGTCAACCCCTCCATCTACGCGCTCGCCGGCACCGGCGCGGTGCGCGACATCGTGCCGCCGGCGCAGCCGAGCGCGGTGGTCCGCGTCAACTACAACAACAGCGTGGACGCCAGCGCCGGCACCACGCCGATCCTGCGGTCGCTGGACGACGAGGCGCAGTCGATCCACACCGCTCCGGGCTGGGACACGATCACGGGCGTCGGCACGCCCAACGGCCTGGCGTACCTCACCCACCTGGGGTACGGCGGCTAGGCCTAGGACGGCCGATCCAGAGGCAGTAGGTTGCCGGGGCGTGAGCGACGCTTCACGCCCCGGCCGCCGCCTCCACGACGACATCGCCGAGCTGGCGACGTTCAACGACGATCCGGCCGCCGGCGGGATCACGCGCGAGGTGTACACGCCGACCTACGCGCGGGCGCTGGAGCGCGTGATCGCGTGGATGCGCGAGGCGGGGCTCCGGACGCGGCTGGACGCCGTGGGCAACGTGTACGGGTCGTGGACCGGCACCGATCCGGACGCGCCCCGCGTGCTCACCGGCTCGCACGTCGACACCACGTTGAACGCCGGCGCCTACGACGGCGTCCTCGGCGTCCTCGGCGCGATCGAAGCCGTGCACCTGCTGCGCGAGCGCGGGTTCGCGCCGCGCCGGACGCTCGAGGTGATCGCCTGGGCGGGCGAGGAGCCGCGGTTCGGGACGGGCTGCGTCGGCTCGCGCTGCGCGGCCGGGGAGCTCGCGCGCGCCGACCTCGACCGCCTGGTCGACCGCGACGGCGTCACGATGGCGGCCGCCCTGCGCGAGGCCCGCTTCGACCCCGACGCGCTGGCCGAAGCGATCGTCGACCCCGCGACCGTGCACGCTTTGGTCGAGCTGCACATCGAGCAGGCGATCGTGCTGGAGACCCACGGCGAGCCGATCGGCGTCGTCGAGGCGATCGCCGCGCCGCACGACTTCCGGCTGGTCTTCGAGGGCGCCGCGACGCACGCGGGCGCGACGCCGATGGGCCTGCGCCGCGACGCGCTGGCCGGCGCCGCCGAGGCGATCGTGGCGGTCGAGGCCGCCGCGCGGGCGTCGTCGTCGGGGACGACCGTGGGGACGGTGGGCGTCGTGCGGGCGCTGCCGGGAGCGATCAACGTGGTGCCCGGGGTCGCGTCGCTGGACATCGACGTGCGCGACAGCGACGCGCCGGCGCGCGAGGCGGTGGTCGCCGAGATCGTCGCGCGGGCCCGGGCGATCGGCGCCGCGCGGGCGCTGGACGTGCGCGTCGAGGAGATCGTCACCGACGCGCCGGTCGCGTGCGACCCGGAGGTGATCGCGGCGTCGGCGGCGGCGTGCGAGGAGCTCGGGCTTCCGTTTCGGCGCATGATCTCCGGCGCCTACCACGACGCCATGATCATGGGCCGGCGCGTGCCCGTCGGGATGATCTTCGTGCCCTCGCGCGGCGGCGTCAGCCACCACCCCGACGAGTACACCGCGCCGGAGGATCTCGACCGCGGCGTCGCCGTGCTCGCGGGCACGCTGGAGCGGCTCGCCCGCTAGGTTCGTCCCATGCTCGAGGGCCGGGTGGCGTTGGTGACGGGTGGCAGCGGCGGGATCGGCGCCGTGCTGTGCCGGCGGCTGGCCGCCGAGGGCGCGGCGGTCGCGGTGCACTACCGCGACCGCGTGGAGCTCGCCGAGGCCATCGCGCGCGAGATCGTCGACGGCGGCGGCCGGGCGATCGCGGTCCCGGCCGACCTGCTCGTCCCGCGCGCCGCGGAGCTGCTGGTCGACCAGGTCGAGGAGCAGCTCGGCGGCGTCGACGTCCTGGTCGCCAACCACGGCCACGCGCACCGCGCGACCTTCGACGAGGTCGACGCGGGCGCGTGGGACGAGACCATGGCCATCAACCTGCGCGCGCCCTTCCTGCTGGCGCGCCGCGTGCTGCCCGGGATGGTCGAGCGCGCGTTCGGGCGGATCCTGTTCGTGTCCTCGGTCGCGGCGTTCACCGGCGGGATCGTGGGCCCGCACTACGCGGCGTCCAAGGCCGGGCTGCACGGGCTGACGCACCACCTCGCCGCGCGGGTCGCCGAGGCGGGCGTGACCGTCAACGCGATCGCGCCCGCCCTGATCGAGAACACCGACATGCTCCCGGGCGACCCCGGCTACCTCGCGCGCGCGATCCCGGTCGGGCGGCTCGGCCGGCCCGACGAGGTCGCGGACATGGCCGTGGCGATGCTGCGCAACGCGTATCTCACGTCCAAGGTGGTGTCCTTGGACGGCGGCATCTACCCGCGGTAGGCCGGTTGTCCGGCCCGGATCGTCGTGGCTGACGTCGCCGGCTCAGCGGCAGCGTGCTCCAGCACGTGGAGCGGGTTGGCGACCGTCAGGCGCGACGAGGCGGCCCGGAGAATCGCCCTAGCCGGTCAGTGGACCTCGTTGATGGTGTTGCCGCCGTCGACGACGAGGACGCTGCCGGTCACATAGCTCGCGTCGTCCGAGCACAGGAACGCGACGGCCGCGGCGACCTCGTCCGCCGTCCCCGCCCGGCCGACCGGCGTGTTGAGCGCCGCGGCGGCCTCGTCCGCGGTCGCCGACGCGGTGGCGATCCAGCCGGGCGCGACGCTGTTGGCGGTGATGCCGAGCGTCCCGTTCTCCAGCGCGATCGCGCGCATCAGCCCGTCCACGCCGGCCTTCGCCGCGCCGTAGCCGCCGCAGCCCGGCGCGGTCACCAGCGGGCCGGTGACCGACGAGACGAAGACGATGCGCCCGAAGCGCCGGGCCTGCATGCCGGGCAGGACGGCGCGGGCGGCGTGGAACGCGGTGTCGAGGTTGAGCGCGACGTCCAGGCGCCACTGCGCGACCGGCGTCTCGGCGACCGGGAGCGTCGCGACCTCGACGCCCTGCTGGACCATCCCCGCCGCGTGGACGAGGAGCTCGATCGCGCGGCCGTCGTGGGCGGCGGTCGCCTCGTGAGCGAGCCGCTCCGCCGCGTCGAGCGTCGTGAGGTCGGCGATGTGCGCCGAGACGCGCGCGCCGCCCGGGGTCGCGTCGCGCAGCTCGGCGGCGCGTTCGTGGATCCGGTCGGTCGTCGCCGTGATCGCCACCGCGACGCCCTCGCGCGCCAGCCGGCGCGCGCAGGCGAAGCCGATCCCGGCCGCGCTGCCGGCGCCGGTGACGAGCGCCAGCCGTCCGCGGTCGTCGTCCGGCAAGGCGCTAGCCGAGGTAGCCCTCGACGGTGCCCTCGCCCCGCAGCTGCTCGGCGTCCGGGTCGTTGCCCGCGCGCTTGGCGGCCTCGCGCCGGCGCAGCAGGTCCCAGAGCTGGTCGAGCTCGACCTTGATCGCGCCGAGCCGCGCGGCGTCGCGCTCGATGACCTCCGGATGCCCGGTCTCGGCCGCCGCCCCCTCCTCGGCGCGCAGCTTGCGCTCCTCGTCCTCCAGCTGCTCGATGCGGTTGCGGATCTGCGTGTCGTCCATGGCGTCGAGCCTACCCTCCGTGCGGCCCGACGCACTTGTAGACGGTGACCTTGGGACGGCGCGTCACCGTCTTGCGGCCGTGCGTGCGCCGGATCGTGACCTTCAGCGGATAGGTGCCGCGCGCGCGGCCGCGCACGTCGACGGTGATCTGCACCCGCGTCGTGCTGAGCTTCACCTTCTGGCGCTTGCCGCCGAGCGTCGCGACCACGCTGCGCGTGCCCTTAGGGCGCTCGATCTTGAGCGTGACGGAGGTGGGCGTGACGCAGGGCTTCGGCGCCGGTCGCACGAAGTACCGTCGGCTCGCCACGTACGTGTTCCCCGCGGCGTCGGTCGCGGTGACGGTGGCGAGCTGGTTGCCGAGCTTCGAGGTGTCGACCGTGCCGTCGGGGTGCTGGTTGGTCGTGCACGAGACCAGGCCGGAGCCACCGAGGTCCTGGCAGCTGTGCGTGAAGCGCACCACCTCGTTGAGATCGAAGTAGGGCGCCGCGGTCACCATGAAGGCGAGCTCCGCCGTCGGCTTGATGGTGTCGGCCTCCTCGAAGTCGAAGCGGTAGGGCGCCACGTCCGCGGCCATCACCCAGCGTTGGCCCCACCGCTCGCTGGCGCTGCGGACGAACGCCGGGCCTGGGACATAGGGCGCGCCGTTGATCGTCAGGCCGGGACCGAGGCGGTCGAGCCGCCGGTGCGCGCTGTGGATGGCGACGGGATGGCCGCCGGCGTCGATCCGCACGCCCGGCGCGGCGGTGAAGTCGCCGTCGTCGACGGGCCGCGACGGCGTGGCGTGGGCGACGAGCAGGGTGCCCCCGCCGGTCACGAGGTCGCCGGCGAGGGCGAGGTCGCCGGAGGCCAGGACGCTCAGCCCACCCGCCACCCGGCTCGGACCCAGCGTGAGCGAGCCGGCATCGTCGACCCGCGTGAAGTCGTCCGGCATATCCTGGCTCAACTCGAGGCGCCCGAAGTGGTTGTCGCCGTCGAGGTCGATCCGGCCGCCGGAGTGCACGCTCGTCCGGTCCGCTCGCACGCCGCTCCCGGCCACGCCGGAGCCGCCGTCCAACGACAGGCTGGCGGCGGTGACGGCGGCCTCGACGTCGACGTAGCCCTCCCACGCCTCGACCGACAGCGAGCGGCCGGCACCCGACAGCGGTGCCGCGAGGTGGACCGTCCCGCCCAGGTCCTCGTCGCCCTCGTCGACGATCGCGACGTCGTGGACGGCGGCGAGCTCGGCGTTCACCTCGGCCGCCGCCAGGGTCGCGGGCTGCGGCCCGGTCGAGCGGAACGTCGTCAGCCCGTCCACCGTGGTGGTCGCGACGCCGCTCGTCGGCGCGTCGCCGACGGTCAGGTCGCCGTCGGCGGACGCCGTCGCGGGCGCCGCCAGGGCGACGACGGTCAGCGTCAGGAGGCCGAAGCGGTGGAGATGGCCGTGCAAAGTGGCGGCATCATATTCACTCGCTCAGAACCCGTCGCGCCAGACGTCCTTGTAGAGCAGGTACTCGGCCGGCCCGTCGGCGCTCGCCGTGAAGCCCTGCGGGCAGTAGGGCGCCATGTAGATGAAGTCGTCGGCCTGCACCTCGTGGGCGTCGCGGCCCAGGATGTAGGTGCCGCCGCCCGCGGTCATCCAGAGGCCGTGCTCCTCGTCGTGGACCTCGATCTTGTCCAGGCCGACGCCCGCCTCGAAGCGCAACAGCGACATGTTGAAGTCGAAGGCCGGGTCGTCGACCGGGAGCAGCTCGCGGCGGGTGAAGCCGGGCACGGCGGTCGCGGCGAACGGCTCGTCGTCGCGGTGGCCCGACAGCGCCGGCGGCGCGTCGTGGGCGGCGTGGGCCTCGTACCGGCGCTTGACGAGCAGCAGCCGCGCGGGCCCGTCGTCGGCGGCGCGCAGCTCGTAGGCGGTGTCGGAGGGCAGGTAGGCGAAGCCGCCAGCGGTCAGCGGGTCGCGGCCCGAGCCGGCGGTGATCAGCGTGACGGCGCCGTCCAAGATGTAGAAGAAGCGCTCGTAGCCGGCGCCGACGCGGCGGGTCGTGCCGCCGCCCGCGTCCAAGGACACCAGGTACTCGCCGATGCGCGACGGCGCCATCCGCGGCGTGACGAGCTTGACAACCGGCTGGTCGCCCAGCTCGGGCAGCCGGCTCGGGTAGTGGTTGGCGGGCGTGATCACGGTGTAGCCGTGGCCGAGCGCGCCGCGGTCGGTGGCGGTCATGCGGGGTCCTCCTGCGGGTCGGTGGCGCGGTCGTGGTCGTGGACCACCAGGTCCTCCGGCCGGACGGGCGCGCGGCGCAGCGCGTGGCCGGTCGCGTCGCGCAGGGCGGCGAGGATCGCCGGCGTCGAGGAGATCGACGGCAGCTCCCCCACGCCGCGCAGGCCGTAGGGCGTGTCGGGATCGCCGCGTTCCAAGATGATGGTGTCGACCGGCGCGGCGTCGACGATCGTCGGGATGCGGTAGGCGCCGAAGCTCGTCGTCTGGACGAGGCCCGCGTCGAGGCGGACCTCCTCGGTCAGCGCGAGGCCCAGGCCCTGGATCGACCCGCCCTCCAGCTGGCCCTCCAAGGCCATGGGGTTGATCACGCGCCCGACGTCCTGCGCGCAGGTCAGCTGCACCACGCGCGCGAGCCCGAGCTCCACGTCGACGTCGACGACCGCGCGGTGCGCCACGAACGCGAAGGCCGCGTGCACGTCGCCCTGGCCGGTGACGGGGTCGAGCTCCTCGGTCGGCGCGTGGCGGTAGGTGCGTGTGGCCTCGATCGGCTCCGCCCCGCCCTCGACCAGCTCGACGAGGTCCAGGGCGCGCTCGTCGCCGCGCCAGACGGCGCCGTCGCGGAGGCTGAGCGGAGCGTCCCCGGCGGCGCTGAGGCCGAGCCAGTCGGCGGCCCGCGTGAGCGCCGCGGTCCGGACGGCGACGCACGCCGAGCGCACCGCGCCGCCGACCATCCACGTCAGGCGCGAGGCCGACGCCGAGCCGGCTGAGTCGACCGCGGTGTCGGCGGGCAGGACGTCGACCTCCTCGACGTGCAGCTCGGTGCGGGCGATCTGCTCCTGGACGCCGACCACGCCCTGCCCGACCTCGGCGGCGGCGGTGTGGACCTCGACGACGGGCTCGCCGTCCCGGGCGGTGAGGCGCACGCGCGCGGTGGCGGGGTCGTCGAAGCCCTCGCTGAAGGCGATGTTCTTGAAGCCGGCGGCGTAGCCGACGCCGCGGCGCACGCCCTCTCCGTCGGTGGCGGCGAACTGCGAGCCGGGGAACGCGCGCGGGTCGGTCGTGTCGGCCGCGGGCGGCAGCGGGTGGTCGCCGAGCGCGTCGAGCAGCGCGACGGTCGCGATCGGGCCGCGCACGACCTGGCCGGTCGGCAGCGCGCCGCCGTCGCGCAGCGCGTTGCGGCGCCGCACCTCCAGCGGGTCCAGCCCGAGCGCGGCGGCGAGCCGGTCCATCTGCGCCTCGTAGCCCACCGCGACCTGCACCGCGCCGAACCCGCGCATCGCGCCGCACGGCGGGTTGTTGGTGTACACGACGGTCCCGAGGAGGTCGACGTCCGGGCAGGCGTAGGGGCCGGCGGCCAAGGTGGTGGCGTTGGCGACGACCGCCGGCGAGGTCGACGCGTAGGCCCCGCCGTCGAGCCAGATGCGCGCGCGGACGGCGGTCAGCAGGCCCGTCTGCGGATCGGCGCGGTGCTCGTAGTCCATCCACGCCGGGTGGCGGTGGACGTGGCCGCCGGTGAACGACTCCTCGCGCAGGTAGGCCATCTTCACCGGCCGGCCCGTGCGCAGCGCGAGCAGGCACGCGTGCAGCTGGATCGAGAGGTCCTCGCGCGCGCCGAACGCGCCGCCGACGCCGCCGAGGACAATCCGGACGCGCTCGACCGGCAGCCCGAGGCCGGCGGCGACCTGGTCGCGATCGACATGAAGCCATTGGGTTGCCACGTGCAGCTCGACGCCGCCGTCGCCGTCGGGGATCGCCAGGCCCGACTCGGGCCCGAGGAACGCCTGGTCCTGGATGCCGACCTCGTAGCGGCCGGCGACGACGACCTCACCGGCCGCCGGAGTTTCAGGGATCGGCCGGCCCTGGAGGATCGCGACCTCGCGCACGACGTTGCCGGCCGGATGGACCGCGGGCGCGTCGGGGACGAGCGCGACCTCGACGGTCGTGACCGGCGCCGACGGCTCGTAGTCGACGCGGACGAGCCGGGCGGCGCGCCGGGCGGTGCGCGCGTCGTCGGCGGCGACGAGCGCGACCGGCTCGCCGTGGTGCCGGACGCGGTCGATCGCCAGGACCGGCTGGTCGGGCAGGATGTTGCCGACGTGCTTCTCGCCCGTGACGTCGGCATGCGTGAGGACCGCGTGGACACCGGGCAGCGCGAGCGCCTCGCGCGCGTCGATCCCGCGGATCAGCGCCGCGGCGTGCGGGCTGCGGACGGTCGCGCCGAACAGCATGCCCTCGACCCGCAGGTCCGAGGAGTACAAGAACTCCCCGGCGACCTTCGCCGGCCCATCGCTGCGCGTCAGCCGCGCGCCGACCTGCCCCCGCCGGGCAGCACGCTCAGCCTCCTCGTCGAGGATCGCGCCATGGCCACCACCCGCGCCGGTGTGCGAGACCCGCCGCGGATGCTGCGCCGACCACGAGTCGCCCTGCTGCGGCGTCATGCCCCCGCCGCCCGCGCCATCCGGCCGCTCTCGCGCCGCAGCTCCGTGGCGAGCGTCAGCGGGTCGGCGGTGCGCAGCTCGCCGTCCTCCACGACGACCTCGCCGCCGACGAGCAGCGTGTCGACCGGGCGGGTCGGGCCGAAGGCCAGGGCGGCGATCGGGTCGGCGATGCCCGCGAAGCCGACCTCGTCGAGGTTCCACAGCGCGACGTCGGCCAGGGCGCCGGCGGTCAGGTGCCCCAGCTCGTCCTCGCGGCCCAGGCAGCGGGCGCCGTGGCGGGTGGCCATCTCCAGGGCCTGGCGGGCGGTCAGCGCGCGGGGGCCGCGGGCGACGCGGGCCAGGACCATCGCGGCGCGGAGCTCGTCGACCAGCTCGCCGCACTCGTTGGATGCCGCGCCGTCCACGCCGAGGCCGACCGGCGCGCCCGCGGCGAGCAGCGCGGGAACGGGCGCGATCCCGGCGCCGAGGCGGCCGTTGGACGTCGGGCAGTGCGCGACGCCGGTCCCGGTCGCGCCCATGCGCTGCGACTCCTCATCGTTGAGGTGCACGCAGTGGGCGAGCCACACGTCGTCGCCGAGCCATCCGAGGTCGTCGAGGTACTGCAGCGGGCGCACGCCGAAGCGCTCCAGGCAGAAGCGCTCCTCGTCGTCGGTCTCCGCCAGGTGCGTGTGCAGGCGGACGCCGCGTCTCCGCGCGAGCTCCGCCGTCTCGGCCATCAGCTCGCCGGTGACGCTGAACGGCGACGTCGGCGCCAGCGCGATCCGCACGCGCGCGCCGGGCTCGGGGTCGTGGTGGCGGTCGATCGCCTCGGCACAGGCGGCGAGGATCGCGTCGCGGTCCTCGACGACATCATCGGGCGGCAGGCCGCCGGCGCTCTGGCCGAGGTCCATCGCGCCGCGGCACGGGTGGAAGCGCAGGCCGATCGCGCGCGCGGCGTCGATCTCGACGCTCAGGAGGTCGCCCGCGTGGCGCGGGAAGATGTAGTGGTGGTCGGTCGTCGTCGTGCAGCCCGACCGCGCCAGCGACGCGAGCCCGGCGCGCGCCGCCGCGGCGACGACCGCGTCGTCGATGTGCTGCCAGACCGGGTAGAGCGCGACCAGCCACTCGAACAACGTGGCCTCCTGCGCGTAGCCGCGCGTCGCCCATTGGTAGAGGTGGTGGTGGCAGTTGATGAGGCCGGGCGTGGCCAACTTGCCGGTGGCGTCGATCCGCCGGACGGCGTTGTTGGTGTGGTCGCTCGGCGCCGCGCCCTCGCCGACGGCGACCAGCCGCTGGTCCTCGATGACGACGTGGCCGGAGGCGATCTCGCGGCGCTCGTCATCGACCGTCGCGATCGCGCAGCCCTCGATGACGATCGTGCTCATCGTGCCTCCCGTGCGGCGTGACGCACCGCCTCGATGATCTTGGTGTAGCCCGTGCAGCGGCAGAGGTTGCCGTTGAGGCCCTCGCGGATGTCGTCGTCGGACGGGTCCGGGTTCCGGGCCAGGAGGTCGCGGGCCGCGACGATCAGGCCGGGCGTGCAGAAGCCGCACTGGACGGCGCCGGCTTCGAGGAACGCCTCCTGGAGCGGGGCGAGGCCGTCGCCGCTCGCGACCGCGCCCGCCGTCTCCACCGTCGCGCCGTCGACCTGCGCCGCCAGGACCAGGCACGCGCACGCGATCTCCCCGTCGATCGCGACCGTGCAGGACCCACACTCGCCCTGCTCGCAGGCGTTCTTGGCGTTCGTGACGCCCAGGACATCACGCAGGACGCGCAGCAGCGACTGGCCGGCGTCGGCGTCGTCGACCTCGTGCGCGACGCCGTCCACGGTCAGCCTCATGCCGCGCTCCCCAGCTCGCGCACCGCGCGCGTCAGCGCCCGGCGCGCCAGGACGCCCGTGATGTGCCGGCGGTACTCGGCGCTGCCGCGCGCGTCGGCCCGCGGGTCGACCGCGGCGGCGACGAGCGCGCCGAAGCGCCTCGCGGTCTCCGGCCGGTCGAGCACGTCCCAGTCGGCGGCCAGCAGCTCCTCGGCCACCGCGGGGCGGATCGCTGTCGGCCCGACCCCCACCGCGCACGCGGTCCCGCGGCGCCGCACCGGGTGCAGCGCGACCGCGACGCCGGCCACCGCGCGCGCCATCGCGTTGCGCGCGCCGGCCTTGGCGTAGGCGACGGGGCCGTCGGCGACCGGGACGCGCAAGGCCACCACCAACTCGTCGGCGGCCAGGTCGCAGCGGCCGGGCGCGGTGACGAACGCGCTGGCGTCGACCGAGCGCCGGTCGTGCGCGCTGGCGACCTCGACCGTCGCGCCGGCGGCGCCCAGCGCGGCGAGCGCGTCCCCGGACGGGTCGGCCAGGACCAGCGCGCCGGCGAGCGTCGCGCGGTTGCGGACCTGGCGCGAGGCGACCGTGCGCGACGCCGCGGCGAGCCCGGGCAGCACGGCGGCGTGGCGCTCGAGGACGTCGGTGTACGTCGTGGTCGCCCCCAACACCATGATGTCGCCCTCGCGCCGGACCTCGCGCAGCTGCGCGCACGCCGACAGGTCGAGCAGCGCCGGCGGGTCGATCGCGCCGCGGTTGAGCTCGACGAGCACGCCGGTCCCGCCGGCGACCACCATCGCCTCGGGGTGGGCGCCGCGAGCCGCGAGGGCGTCGGCGAGGGTGCTGGGCCGGAAGATGGTCAGGAAGCGGTCCTTGCGGTGCGACTGCGCTGGCCCGGGGCGACGGGCCGCGCCTGACCAGGGCGTCGCTGGACGATCCGCGGAATCTAGCGCACTCAGACCCGCCCATCCCAGGCTGTAGTGTCCGCGATTGCATGAGCCACGACGCGGCCGCGCTGAGCCAGGAGGCGTTCGTCGCACGGTTCGGCGGCGTGTTCGAGGACTCGCCGTGGATCGCGGAGGCGGCGTGGGCCCAGGGGCCGTTCGCCGGCGTCGCCGACCTGCACGCGGCGATGGTCGCGGTCGTCGACGCGGCGCCGCGCGAGGCCCGCGTCGCGCTCATCCGCGCCCATCCCGAGCTGGCCGGCAAGGCCGCGATCGCGGGCGCGCTGACGCCGGAGTCCACGCGCGAGCAGGCCGCCGCCGGGCTCGACCGGCTCACGCCCGAGCAGCACGCCGCGCTGCTCGACCTCACGGCGCGCTACCGCCAGCGGTTCGGCTTCCCCTTCGTCGTGTGCGCCCGCGAGCACACGGCCGACTCGATCATCGCCGCCGTCCGCGCGCGGCTGGACCACGACCCCGACGTCGAGGAGCGGACCGCGCTCGCCGAGATCGCCAAAATCGCGGCGCTGCGGCTGGACGACCTCGCCGGCGACGCAGGAAGGACACCAGGTTGACCGGAGCCCGCATCTCCTACGGCAAGCTCTCCGTCCCCGTCCACCTGGTGCGCGGCGAGCGGCTGCTGGCCGCCGACGTGTCGATGGAGGTCCTGGGCCAGGGCTTCCTGCCGGCCTACACCGAGGGCGACAACTCGGCGGTCGTCGCGACCGACACCATGAAGAACGTGATCCTGCGCCGCGCGCACGAGTACGGCGGGGAGACGCTCGAGGGCCTGTTGTACGACTTGGGCCGCGGGTTCCTCGGCACGTACCCGGAGATGGAGGGGCTGCGGCTGTGGGCCGAGGAGCAGCCGTGGGTGGCCGAGAGCGGCCGGCTGTTCCGGCGCGTGGACGGCGACCACGCGATCGCGTCGCTGGAGCTGGCGCCCGGCGGCGTGCTGGTCGACCACGAGGCCGGGCACGTCGGGCTGCGGCTGCTGAAGACGACGGGGTCGGCGTTCACGCGCTTCGCCCGCGACGACGACACCACGTTGCCGGAGCGGTCGGACCGGCCGTTGTTCATCCACCTGGACGTGCGCTGGCGCTGCGGCGACGTCGCGGACGCGGTCGGCGAGCGGCACGTGCGGTCGGGCGACGTGCTGGCGATCGTCCTGGAGACATTCGACGCGTTCGTCAGCGAGTCGATCCAGCATCTGGTCCACGAGATGGGCCAGCGCGTCCTGACCGCCTTCCCGGCGCTGGCGCAGGTGTCGTTCCGGGGCGAGAACCACACCTACGACCCGGTGCCCGGCGCCGAGACCGCCGAGCCGCTGGGCAAGACCTACACCTCGTCGTTCCCGGCGTGGGGGCTGATCACGCTGGTGCTCGACCGCTGAGGCGGTTGTCGGTCGTCGGGTGTCGTTGGCGAGCAGCGCGGGCGTTGGCTGGTGCTGCGCGACGGGATCTGCTTCGCATCTAGGGCGAGGCAGTCTGGGTGGCGCTCCGCGCTGTCGGCGTGGCTCGTCGGGATCGGTGCTTCTCGGGAGAGCTCGGGCTCGCCGGGCCGGGGCACCTTGACTGGCCAATGTCCAGTCAACGCGACCAGCACTGCGCAGACTTCGCGCAGCCGCCGAGATTCTCGCGGTCCGTGGCATCTAACCCGCGATATGCGCGGGTGAGACGCCACTCACCACGATTCGCCTCCGAACCCGCCCGGAAGCACCACCCCCGCGCGCAGCTGCTCGAGAGCGCCATCACCTACATCTCGGAGCGCGGGATCAGCGACCTGTCGCTGCGCGAGCTGGCGACCGCGATCGGGACCAGCCACCGGATGCTCATCCACCACTTCGGCTCCAAGCAGAACCTCTGGGTCGAGGTCATCCGCGCCGTCGAGCAGCGGCAGCGCGACGCGCTCCCGGACCTCCTCCCCGACCCGGCCGCCGACCTCGCGACCGCCCTGCGGACATGGTGGAAGCACATCTCCGACCCCTCGCTGTGGCCGAACGAGCGCCTGTTCTTCGAGCTCTACGGCCAGGCCCTCCAGGGCCGGCCCGGCACCGAGCAGCTCCTCGAGGGCATCGTCGACGACTGGCTCGACGCGATCACCGACATCAACGTCGCGCTCGGCATGGACCCCGCGACCGCCCGCGCCCACGGCCGCCTCGGCATCGCCGTCACCCGCGGCCTCCTGCTCGACCTCCTCGCCACCCGCGACCACCGCGGCGGTCGACGCGGCGATGGACGTGTGGATCGACCTCAACCTGCGCTAGCCACCCTCATGGTTGAATGGCGACGGTGAGCGGACGCCTGACGACGCATGTGCTCGACGTTGCGCGGGGGTGCCCGGCCGCCGGGGTCGCGATCGAGCTGTGGCGCGACGGCGAGCTGGTCGCCGCGGCCACGACCAACGCCGACGGCCGAACCGACGCGCCGCTGGCCGAGGCGCTCGCGGTCGGGACCTACGAGCTGCGGTTCGCCGTCGGCGGCTACTTCGCGGGCTCGGGCCTGGCGAGCGACCCGCCGTTCCTCGACGTCGTCCCCGTGGCCTTCGGCGTGGCGGACGCCGCGGCGCATCACCACGTCCCGCTGCTCGTCGCGCCCTGGTCGTACTCGACGTACCGCGGTTCTTAGTGTCCTACGGCGAGGTGATCGTGGAGCGCTGCCGCGCGCTGGCCGGCGTCTCGGAGGAGGCGGGCCGCACGACGCGCCGCTACGCCACCCCGGCGATGGCGCGGGCCGACGGGCTCGTCGGCGCGTGGATGCGCGAGGCCGGGATGACGGCGCGGATCGACGCCGCCGGCAACCTCGTCGGCCGCCGCCTCGGGACCGATCCGGAGGCCGGGACGCTGCTGCTGGGGTCGCACCTGGACACCGTCCGCGACGCGGGCGCGTTCGACGGCCCGTTGGGCGTCGTGTTGTCCATCGCCTTGGTCCAGCGGCTGCGCGAGGAGGGCGTGGCGCTGCCGTTCGCGCTCGACGTCCTGGGCTTCGCCGACGAGGAGGGCCTGCGGTTCGGGACCGCGTACCTCGGCTCACGCGCGGTGGCCGGGACGTTCGACCCGGCGCTGTTCGATGTCGTCGACGACGACGGCGTCTCCGTCGGCGACGCGCTGCGCGCGTTCGGCGGCGACCCGGCCGGGATCGCGGGCGCGTCGCGCCGCGACGACGACGTGATCGGGTACGTCGAGGTCCACATGGAGCAGGGGCCGGTCCTCGAGGAGCGCGGCGCGCCGGTCGGCGTCGTGAGCGCGATCGCCGGCGCGACCCGCGTCGAGGTCCGGTTCGCCGGCGTCGCGGGCCACGCGGGCACGGTCCCGATGACGCTGCGGCGCGACGCCGCGCCGGCGGTCGCCGAGCTCGTCCTGGCCTGCGAGGAGCTGGCGCGCGCGACCGAGGGCCTGCTGGCGACGGTCGGCCGGATGGACGTGCGGCCGGGCGCGCCGAACGTCATCGCCGGGACCGGGATCGCGTTCCTCGACGTGCGCCACGCCGACGACCGCGCCCGGGCCGGCGCGGTCGCGTCGCTGCGCCAGACGGCCACCGCGATCGCCGAGCGCCGGCGGCTGGGCCTGACGTGGGACGTGCGGCTCGACAACCCGGCGGTGGCGGTCGACCCGGGGCTGACCGCGCGGCTCGCCGAGGCCGTCGCCGCACGTGGGCTGCCGGATCTGCGGCTGGCGTCCGGCGCCGGGCACGACGCCGTGGCGCTCGCCGACCTGTGCCCGATCGCGATGCTGTTCGTGCGCTGCGCGGGCGGCCTGAGCCACCACCCCGGCGAGTCGGTGTCCGCCGAGGACGCCGGCGTCGCGCTGGACGTCCTGTACGACCTCGTCCGCGGACTGGGCGCTCGCGCGGCATGAACGTATGACGTATGACCTGATCGTCCGCGGCGGGCGCGTCGTGACGGCCGACGACCACCGCGTCGTGGACGTCGGCGTGGCCGACGGGCTGATCGCGGCGCTCGACCGCGACCTCGAAGGCGGCACCGCCGACGAGATCGACGCACGCGGCGCGGTGGTCCTCCCGGGCGCGGTCGACGCCCACGTCCACCTCAACGACCCGGGGCGCGCGGACTGGGAGGGCTTCGCGACCGGCACGGCGGCGCTGGCGGCCGGCGGGACGACGACCGCGATCGACATGCCACTCAACGCGATCCCGCCGACGCTGGACGGCGCGTCGTTCGACGCCAAGGTCGCGGCCGCCGCGGGCGCCGCGCGGGTCGACGTCGCGCTCTGGGGCGGCCTGGTCCCCGGCGACGTCGACCGACTTGATGAACTTGCCGCCCGCGGCGTCGTCGGCTTCAAGGCCTTCATGTCGGCCAGCGGCGTGGACGAGTTCGCGGCGGCCGATGACCTGACGCTGCTGGAGGGCATGGCGCGCGCGGCGGCGCTCGGCCTGCCGGTGGCCGTGCACGCGGAGAGCGACCCGATCACCCAGCGGCTCGCGGCGCGGGCGGTCGCCGCAGGGCGCACGACGATGGGCGACTACCTCGCGTCGCGGCCGGTCGTCGCCGAGCTCGAGGCGATCGGGCGCGCGCTCGCCTTCGCCGACGAGACCGGCTGCGCGCTGCACGTCGTGCACGTCAGCAGCGGGCGCGGCGTGGCGCTGGTGGCCGAGGCGCGGGCGCGCGGCGTCGACGTCACGTGCGAGACCTGCCCGCACTACCTCGTGCTCGACGCCGACGACGCGGTCCGGCTCGGCGCTGCGGCCAAGTGCGCGCCGCCGCTGCGGCCGGCGACCGAGGTCGAGGCGCTCTGGGACCGCGTGCTGGCGCGCGACGTCGACCTCGTCGCGACCGACCACTCCCCCTCGCCCGCCACGCTGAAGGAGACCGGCGGCGACGCGTTCGCCGCCTGGGGCGGGATCCCCGGCGCGCAGACGCTCGCCGCGTTGTTGTACGACAAGGGCGTCGTCGAGCGCGGCCTGGAGCTGGAGCGCCTGGGCCTGCTCATCGCCGGCATGCCCGCCCTGCGCTTCGGCCTGGCGCCGGCCAAGGGCGGGATCGCGGTCGGCGCCGACGCCGACCTGATGATCCTGGACCCGGCCGGCACGTGGACGGTGGAGCGCGACGACCTGCTGGACCGCCACCGCCTCAGCCCCTTCACGGGGATGACGCTCCGCGGCCGCGTGGTGCGAACGCTCCTGCGCGGCCGGACGATCGCGCGCGACGGGCAGGTGGTCGGCGCGCCGAGCGGGCGCGTGCTGCGGCGCCGCTGAGTGGCGGTCAAGCCGCGCGACGGCAGATCGCCCGCGCCACGGAACGGCCGCGTGCTCCGGCGCCGCTGACCGCCTCAGGGCCGAGCCGCGCGACGGCAGATCGTCACGCACACGGAGCGGCCGCGTGCTCCGGCGCCGCTGACCGCGTCAGGGCCCGGCGTCCTCCAGCCGCGCCAGCGCCTCCGGCGTGTCCGCGTCGTCTGGCCGCCCCAGCCCCTCGCACTCCACGAACGCCGCGCCGCGCAGGAGCTCGCGGGCGCCGGTGTCGCCGCGGAGCTCGGCGAGCGCCGTGAACATGGCCGACTCGATCAGCGTCGGGTGGCCCGGCACGCCGCCGTAGGTCGCCCGGACCGCGATCGCCAACGGCTCGCGCGCCTCCAGCACCTTCGTGACGGCCGCGCCGGTGAGCAGCGGCTGGTCGCCCAACACCATCATCATCGCCTCGGCGCCCCGCCGCTCTGCGACGCTGACCGCGCAGCGCAGCGACGCGCTCATGCCGTCGGCCCAGTCGTCGCACACCACCGTGTCGGCCTCCACCACCGGCGCGATCGCGTCGGCGTGCGCGCCGAGCACGACCACGACGTCCTCCACCCCGCCCTCGCGCAGCGCCTGCAGCGGCCACGTCACCAGCGGCCGCCCGCGGAACGTCGCGAGCTGCTTCAAGGCGCCGCCGAAGCGCGTCCCCGCCCCGGCCGCGAGCACCACCCCGAGCACGCCGGCCATGCCGCCGATCCTACCCGCGCGGCAGCGGTGTGAGCGCATGCAGCGCGACGCCGGCGTCCGGCCGCCGCGACACCAGGCCGAACGTCCCGCGCGCCGCGGCCAGGAAGTCCCGGGTCCCCGCCCGCTGCGGGTCGGCCAGCCGCAGCACGCCGCCCGGCGCGAGCAGCCGCGGCCAGAGCCGCAGCGCGAGCTCCACGTTTCCCCGCTTGTACAGGACGTCGGCGGCGAGGACGACGTCGAACGGCCCGCGCTCCACGAGCGCCTCGCCCTGCTGCGCCCAGTCCACGACCGCGACGTCCGCGGCGACCTCGTTGAGCGCGAGCGTGTGTGCGCAGAACGCGACCGCGTCGGACACGCCGTCGGTCGCCAGCACGGTCGCGCCCGCGCGCGCCGCCACCACGCTCGGCGCGCCCAGCCCGGAGCCCAGTTCCAGCACGCGCGCGCCGGCGGGCAGCGGCTCCTCCGCGAGCCAGGCGGCGAGCGCCAGCCCGCTCGGCCACGGCCGCGCCCAGTACGGGATCGGCCGCCCCGCGCCGCCCTCCTCGTGGCGCAGCTGCTCCCAGTCGCGCGGCAGGACGAGGAACACGTCCTCGCCAGCGCCCACGTCGAAGCGCTGGACCGAGATGTCCAACAACGCCTCCGGCAGGTCCTCCACCCCCACCTCCCGCAGCGCCGCCAGCCGCTCGCCCAGCGACGCCCGCAGGACGCTCAGCGCACCGGCGTCAGCCAAAGGCGATCGGTGTCGGGTCGCGCAGGAGGGCGAGCGCCTGCGCGTACATCCCCTCCTTGATCGCGCCGAGCGTCGGGCCGTGCTTGTCGGCCAGCTGCGACGCGCGCTCCCACGCCGCCGGGACGACGACGTCCTCGCCCGCCGCGGCGTCCACGATCCCCACGGCCGCGGCCTCGGTCCCGCCGTAGCGGCGCCCGGACGTCATCGCCTGGTGCGCGGCGGCCTTCGACAGGCGCGCCTGGATCAGCGCCGCCATCGGCGGCGTGAACGGGATGCGGATGTCGACCTCAGGCAGGCAGAAGTAGCCGCGGTCGGCGCGCATGACGCGCTGGTCGTGGGCGATCGCCAGCATCGCGCCGGCGGCAAAGCAATGTCCTTGGATCGCCGCGACGGTCGGGACCGGCAGCGCCAGCATCTTCGCGAGCAGCGCGTGCACGCGCGGGACGAACGCCGGGACCTCGTCCGGGTGCGCGCCCATCCACTCCAGGTCGAGCCCGTTGGACCACACCTTGCCGGACGCCGTCGTCACCAGCGCCCGCGGCTCGGGCGCCGCCGCGACCTCGTCGAGCGCGTCCTCGACCGCGCCGAGCCAGTCCGGGTTGAAGCGGTTCTCGTCGTCGCCGAGGTTCAGGAGGTAGACGTCGCCGTCGCGATCCAGGGAGGGCATAGGCGCGGCAGACTAGCCACGCGGCGCCGGCGGTGCCGGGCGCGCGGTGACCATCTTGCGCTCCAGCCGCTCCAGCGCGGCGACGCGCGCCTCGACGGTCGGATGCGTCCGCCACACCTTCACCTTCTCGGCGTCGTCGGCGACCGGGAGCAGGTGCAGCGCGTCGCGGGCCGCGACGCGCCGCAGGTCCTCGGAGGGCAGCGCGGCCAGCGCGCCCGACACCTTCATGAGCGCCGAGACCAGCGCGCTCGGCCGGCCGGTCAGCGCGGCGGCGCCGGCGTCGGCGGTCAGCTCGCGGTGGCGCGACAGCGCCGAGGAGCCGACGCGCGAGATCGCCCCGATCACCATGCCCAGCAGGCGTCCGACCATCAGCGGCCCCATCGCCCAGCCCGCGCGCGTCGCCCCCTCGTACAGCGCGGCGCCGGGCATGCCGACGACGGTCATCACGGTGGCGTCGCGGTGGGCGACGTGCGCGAGCTCGTGCGCGACGACGGCCTCGACCTCCATCGGCTCCAGCAGGTCGAGCAGCCCGCGCGTGACGTGCAGGCGCGGGGCGCGACGCGGCGCGTCGACGATCCAGGAGTTCGGCTGGCGCTCGCGCTCCAGCACGATCTGCGGGCGCGGCAGGTCTGCCGCGACGCACAGGCGGTCGACGATGCCCTGCAGCTCGGGCTCCTCGCCCGGACCGAGGAGCCGCGCGTCGGAGGCGCGGCGGAGGTCGCCCACCGCCATCGCCACGCCGATGGCCCCGATCGCCAGCAGCGCCAGGACCGCCTTGAGCGGCAGGACCAGGGCGCACACGGCGATCAGCGCGACCACGCTCAACGGCGTGAGGACCGCGGCGAGCACCATCCGGACTTGCAGTCCTCGGTCGGGCGGGAACAGCTCACGACGCCGCATGTCATTGAGCGTACTCCTGGATCCCGGCCTGTCCAGATATTGCGCGTCCGCGCAAAGACCCGCGCTGGCGCAATCCTTGCGTCAACGTTACTATTTCCGTCGATGCAAGCGACCGGCGTCACGCCCGAGCAGCTCGCCGAGCAGATGGGACGGTTCATGGCCGTCGCCATGCGCAACGCCCAGAGCCAGATCTTCCACGTCGTGGAGGACCTCGAGCTGTCGATGACGCAGCTCAAGATCCTGCACATCCTCGACGGCGCCGATCGCGAGCTGACGCCGTCCGCGCTGGCCCAGTTCGTCGGTCTCAGCCCGGCGGCCACGGGCCGTGCGGTCGACGCGCTCGTCCGGGCCGGCATCGTGGCGCGCCGCGACGACGACGCCGACCGGCGCGTCAAGCGGCTCGCCCTGACGCAGACCGGCGTCGACGTCGTCGCCCGCATCTCCCAGGCGCGCGTGGCCGCGCTCGCCGAGGTGGTGTCCCAGTTGGACGCCGACCAGCGCGAGGCCCTGGCGGCCGCGCTCGCCCCGCTCCTCTCCGACTCCCCAACCGAACCGGGGTGCCCGATCGCGCCCCGGCAGGAGGACCCCTAGACCATGAGCTCCCCGCCCGCTCCCCAGGCGAAGGTCTTCGACAAGGCGCTGATCAGCGTCTCGCTCGTCGTCGTGCTCGGCACCTTCATGTCCATCTTGGACACGACGATCGTCAACGTCGCGATCAACACGCTGTCCCGCGACTTCAACACGGATCTCGCGACGATCCAGTGGGTCTCGACGGGCTACATGCTGGCCCTGGCGACCGTCATCCCGCTCACCGGCTGGGCGGCTGACCGCTTCGGCACGAAGCGGTTGTACATGATCTCGATCGGCCTGTTCCTCGCCGGCTCGGCGCTGAGCGGTGCTGCGTGGTCAGCCGAGTCGCTGATCTTCTTCCGCATCCTGCAGGGCCTCGGCGGCGGCATGATCATGCCGGCGGGCATGACGATCCTGTCCAAGGCGGCCGGCCCGCAGCGCATCGGCCGCGTCATGGGCATCGTCGGCGTCCCGATGCTGATGGGCCCGATCGTCGGCCCGATCCTCGGTGGCTGGCTCGTCGACGACGTCTCCTGGCGCTGGATCTTCTACGTCAACATCCCGATCGGCGCGGTGGCGCTGATCGCCGCGACGCGCCTCCTGCCGCGCGACGAGCCGGCCGCGCACGAGCGCCTCGACGTGCTCGGCCTGCTGCTCCTCTCCCCCGGCCTCGCCGCGTTCGTGTACGGGTTGGCCGAGACGTCGTCGTCGGGCGGCGTCAGCTCCGCCAAGGCGCTGGTCCCGATGGTCGCCGGCGCGATCCTCATCGCCACGTTCATCGTCCACGCCGCGCGCCACGCCTGGCCGCTGATCGACGTCAAGCTGTTCAAGAACCGGACGATGAGCGCGGCGTCGGCCACCACGTTCGCGTTCGCGCTGGCGATGTTCGGCGCGATGTTCCTGATCCCGCTCTACTACCAGGTGGTCCGCCAGGAGTCGGCGCTGGACGCCGGCCTGCTGCTCGCGCCCCAGGGCCTCGGCGCGGCGATCATGATGCCGATCGCCGGCAAGCTGACCGACGAGACCGGCGCGGGCCGGATCGTCCTCGGCGGCCTCGCGCTGCTGTTCGTCGGGCTGCTCGGCTGGAGCCAGGTCGACGCCCACACGTCCTACTGGGTGCTCGGCGGCTCCCAGTTCCTGATGGGGTTGGGCATGGGCGCCGCGATGATGCCGGCGATGAGCGCCGCGTACCAGACGCTGCAGCGCCCGCAGATCGCCCGGGCGACGACGGCGTTGAACATCATCCAGCGCGTCGGCGGCTCGATCGGCACCGCGTTCCTGTCGGTGGTCCTGACGCACCAGCTCGCCAGCCGCCTGCCGGGCGCGGGCGAGCGCGGCCTGAGCGCGGCGCAGTCCGTGCCGGCCGACGCGCGGGCGCTGGTCGCGCCGAGGATCGCCGAGGCGTTCGGGCACACGTTCTGGTTCGCCGCGGGCGCCGTGGCGCTCGCCGTGATCCCGGCGCTGATGCTGCCGCGCCACAAGTTCCAGCCGACCGAGGAGACCGGCGGCGGCGCGCCCGGCGAGGCCGAGGCCCCGATCCTGATCGAGGCGTAGGCCTACCGGAGCTGCAGGACCACCTTCCCCAGCGCGCCGCGGCCGTCGATGACGTTCAGGGCGTCGGCGGCCCGGTCGAGGGGGAAGGACTGGCCCACGAACGGGTCGATGAAGCCCTTGGCGACGAGGTCGTCGAGGGCGGCGCCGATGTCCCGGTTGACCTGCGGCCGGGGCAGGACGTAGGCGCCCCAGCCGGCGCCGATGACCTCGGTGTTGTTCAACAGCAGGCGGTTGACGCGCACCTCGGGGATCGAGCCGCCGGTGAAGCCGACGACGACCAGGCGCCCCTCCTCGCGCAGCGACCGCAGCGAGTCGGTGAAGCGATCGCCGCCGACCGGGTCGAGCACGAGGTGCACGCCGCCGCCGCTGAGCTCCTTGGCCTCGTCCTTCCAGGCGCCGTCGGAGCGGACGACGTGGTCGGCGCCCGCGCGCTCCGCGACCGCCGCCTTCTCGTCGGTCGAGACGACGGCGATCGTCGTCGCGCCCAGCCCCTTGGCGACCTGCAGCGCCGCGGTCCCGACGCCGCCGGCCGCGCCGTGGACGAGCACGGTCTCCCCCTCCGCGAGGCGCCCGCGCAGCTTCAGCGCGAAGTACGCCGTGTGGTAGTTGAGGATCAACGCCGCGCCCTGCGCGAAGTCCAGCGCGTCGGGGAGCTTGAAGGTCAGGAACGCCGGCGCGACCGCGACCTCGGCGAAGCCGCCGAGCATGCAGAACGCGGCGACGCGGTCGCCCGGCTGCAGGTCCGAGTCGCCCGTGACCGCGCGCACCACGCCGCCGACCTCGCTGCCCGGGACGAACGGCAGCGGCGGCTTGATCTGGTACTCGCCCCGCGTCTGCAGCACCTCGGGGAACGAGACCCCGGCGGCGTGGACGTCGACCAGGACGCCGCCGCCCGGCGTCATCGGATGCTCGGCCGGCGGCTCGGGGACGTCGACCAGCTTCAGGGCCGTGTCGGGGCCGGTGAGCTCGGTGATCTGAAGGGCGCGCATGGCGCGCACCCTAACTTGAAGCGCGATTCAGGTGCGCGGATCAGCCGTCGTCCTGCGAGAAGGCCCAGCGCGTCTCTTCGACGTCCAGGCCCGCGCTCAGGCACGCGAGCAGCTTCATCCGGATCGCCTGCGGCGACAGGAAGCCGGCGGGGATGATCTTGGTGCCGCGCAGGTCGCGCTCGGACCCCGCGTAGCCGTAGGTCGCGTTCAGCACGACGCCGCGCTCCGGGCGGCAGTAGGCGACGATCGGGATGTCGGTCGCCGCCTGCGCCCAGATCTCCAGGACGGCGGGCGCGAGGTGGCCGGCGCCGAGCGTGCCGAGCACGATCCCGTCCGGGTCGGTGGCGAGCGCGGCGCGGGCGAGCGTGCCGTCGTCGCCGGCCGACGACGGGATGATGTGCACGCGCTTGTCGAGGCTCGGCGGGTCCAGCGGCGGGTTGCGCGGCAGCCGCGACCAGATCGTCGGATGGCCCTCGGTCACGCGGCCCAGCGGGCCGGTCTGCGGCGAGGAGAACGCCACCAGCGACGTCGTGTCGGTCTTGCGCGCGCAGCGCGCGTGGTGGATCTCGCCGCCGAAGACGACCAGGACGCCCATGCCGGCGGCGGGCGCGCTGGCGGCGACGCTGACGGCGTCGACGAGGTTCGCCGGCCCGTCGGCGCCCGCGGCGCTCGCCGGCCGGATCGCGCCGGTGAAGACGATCGGCGCGTCCGCGTCGTGCAGGACGTCGCAGAGCATCGCGGTCTCTTCCAAGACGTCGGTGCCGTGGGTGACGACGACGCCGATCCCGCGCCGCGACGCGTCGCGCGCCGCGCGGCAGACCTGGAGCTGGTCCTCCAGCGTCAGGTGCGCGGACGGCTTGTTGAGGACGGTGATCGCCTCGAGGTCCGGGAACGCCTGCAGGCCCGGGACGCTGGCGACGAGCGCCTCGGCGTCCAGCTCGGGCCGGGCGCCGTCACCCTCGCCGATCATGGCGATGGTCCCGCCGGCGGTGAGGATCCGGACGCGCCGGACGGGGGCGGTGCTGCGGTCGGTCGCGGTCAACATCTGTTGACGAGGGTACTCGGCGGCGGGTGCGGCCGGGCCCGACCGTCCGGCCGGGCCGAGGCCGTGCCGCCGGCGCTTCTAGATGAGTTGTTCCACGAGACGGTCCGGGCGATCGGCGGTCCGGGCGGATGCCTGACGCCGCACGGTTTCGCCGCCGATCCTGGTTGGATCGGCAAGGAACCGGGTGGTGTCAGGCGCCGGCCGGGCCGTCGAGCGGCCGCACCGGACCCGTGGAATGACTCATCAGGCGTACAGGTCGACCGCGAGGCCGCTGCCGGCCGTGCTCTGCTGCGACCAGGTCGCCGAGCCGGACTCGCCGAACAAGGACGACAGGTCGGTCCCGGACTGGAGCTGGCTGGTCAGGTCGTCGGGCGTGGTGCCCAGCGCGTCGGCCAGCGTCTGGAGCGTCTGCGTGGTGTCCGACGCGCTCGTGCCAGGCGGGGGTCCGCCGCCGTGGTGGTGGTGGCCGCCGGCCCCGCGCGGGCCCTTGCCCGCGGCGATGTTGGTCGCGACCTGCGTGAGCTGGTCGTCGCTGATGTCCGGCGCGCCGTCGGGCCGGCTCGCCTTGAGGTCGGACTTGACGGCGGTCAGCAGGTCGTCGCTGCTGACGCCCTTGTCGGAGGCGATGGAGTCCAGCGTCTTGCCGGAGTCCAGCTGGCTCTTGAGGTCGTCGGTCGAGAGGCCCAGGAGCTGGGCCGTGCCGGTGAACTTGTCGGCGGAGGGCGGCTGGGGCCGTCGCGCGCTGGCGCTGGTCTGCGTCAACGCGCTCAGGTCCTGGCTGCTGCCGAGGGCTGAGATGGTCATGGCCCCGGGATCGGCCCGCCTCACACGCGCCTGAACCGCCTCTGGCCACCTTCTTCTGCAGCACTTCGGCGTCTCTTCGGCTACCGCGTGCGCCGGCACGTCACGGCCATGCGGTGTACTACTGGGACGACGCGCCACCCGACCCCTGGAGCCCCACGCACCATGTCCGCCACCGCCACCCGCCTGCTCGACAACTACGTCGCCGGCGCCTGGACGCCCGCCGCCGCGGCCTCCGAGGCGCTCGACGTCACCAACCCCGCGACCGGCGAGGTGCTCGCGCGCGTCCCGCTGTCGGGCGCCGCAGACCTCGACGTCGCGGTCGCCGCCGCCCGCGCCGCGCTGCCCGAGTGGCGCGCGGTCTCGACGATCGAGCGCGCGCGCCGCCTGTTCACGCTGCGCGAGCGGCTCGTCGAACGCCAGGAGGACCTCGCCCGCAGCGTCACGGCCGAGATGGGCAAGACGATCGGCGACGCCCGCGCCGAGGTCGCGCGCATGGTCGAGATGGTCGAGGCCGCGTGCGCGATCCCGACCACGATGCAGGGCCGGATCCTGGAGGACGTCTCGCGCGGCATCGACGCCGAGACGATCCGCCAGCCGGTCGGCGTGTGCGCGGCGATCGTCCCCTTCAACTTCCCGGCGATGGTCCCGTTCTGGTTCCTGCCGTTCGCGATCGCGTGCGGCAACACCTTCATCTTGAAGCCGAGCGAGCAGGTCCCGCTCACCCAGCAGATCGCCTTCGAGGTGCTCGACACGCTGGACCTCCCGGCCGGCGTCGTGAACCTCGTCAACGGCGGGCGCGAGATCGTCGACGGCATCCTGGATCACGACGGCATCGACGCGGTGTCGTTCGTCGGCTCGGCGCCGGTGGCCAAGCACGTCTACGAGCGCGCGGCGATGGCCGGCAAGCGCGTCCAGGCCCTCGGCGGCGCCAAGAACCACATGGTGATCATGCCCGACGCGGTCATCGACAAGACCGTCAGCGGCATCGTCGCCAGCGCGTTCGGCGCCGCCGGCCAGCGCTGCATGGCGGGCTCGGTCGTCGTCACGGTCGGCGAGGCGCACGAGCGCCTGCTCGGCCCGCTGGTCGAGGCGACCGCGAAGCTCTCGGTCGGCGACGGCAGCGACGAGACGGTCCAGGTCGGCCCGGTCATCTCCTGCGCGGCGCGCGACCGCATCAAGGACTGGATCGACAAGGGCGTCGAGGGCGGCGCGACGATCGTGGTCGACGGCCGGACGGTCGAGGGCGGCAACCCGGACGGCGCCTTCGTGGGCCCGACGATCCTCGACGACGTCACGCCGGACATGGCCATCGCCCAGGAGGAGGTCTTCGGGCCGGTCCTGACGATCGTCAAGGCCGACACGCTGGCCGACGCGACGGCGATCGTCAACGGCTCGCGGTTCGGCAACGGCACCTCGATCTTCACCGAGAACGGGGCGGCGGTGCGCCGCTACCGGCATGACGTGGAGGCCGGGATGGTCGGCGTCAACATCGGAGTAGCGGCGCCCGTCGCCTTCTTCCCCTTCTCAGGGTGGAAGGACTCGTTCCTCGGGGACCTGCACGCCCACGGCACGGACGCCGTGGACTTCTTCACGAAGAAGAAGACCGTGACCAGCCGCTGGTTCTCAGACGGCGAGGGCCACGGCTCCTACTTCGTGGAGAGCTAGTCCCTGTCCCTTACGGGACGGGGATCACGACCTGGGGGCCGGCGTCCTGCTGCTGCTGGCCCTGGCCCTGGTCGTCCTGGCCGCCCCACGGGTCGACCTGCGAGGGGTCGACCTCTTGGCCCTGACCCTGGCCCTGGCCCTGGTCGCCCCAGGGGTCGACCTGCGACGGGTCGACCTGTGAGGGGTCGATCTGGGACGGGTCGATCTGCGACGGGTCGATCTGCGACGGGTCGATCTGCGAGGGGTCGATCTGCTGCTGCGAGGGGTCGACCTGCTGCTGCTGGCCCTGCTGCGACGGGTCGACCTGCTGGCCGCCCAGGCCTTGCTCGCCCTGCGCGGTCGAGCCCGACGAGGTCGGGTGGTCGACGAACGCCTTGACGGTGTTGGACGGGATCGCGAAGCCGATGCCCACGTTCCCGGGCTCGCCGCCGCTCGACGAGCCGGACGAGGCGATCTGCGAGTTGACGCCGACGACCTTGCCCTGGCTGTCGATCAACGCGCCGCCGGAGTTGCCCGGGTTCAGCGCGGCGTCGGTCTGGAGGGCGCCCTTGATCGGGGTGCCGTCAGGAGCCTGGATGTCGCGGCCCAGCGCGGAGATGATGCCGGAGGTCAGCGTGTGGTCCAACCCGTAGGGGTTGCCGATGGCGAACACGTTGTCGCCGACCTGCACGGCCGACGAGTCGCCGAACGAGAGCGGCTTCAGGTTGGTGGCGTCGATCTGGATCAGCGCGAGATCCTTGGACGCGTCGGCCGCGAGGACCTTCGCGCTCTGGGCCTTGCCGTTGACGCCGAGCTTGACCGAGACCGACTGGGCGCCGTCGACGACGTGCTCGTTGGTGACGATCTTGCCGTCGCTGGAGACGACGAAGCCGGAGCCGGTCGCGGTGCCCTGGCCGGTCTCGGCCTGGATGTAGGCGACCGAGTCCTTGGCCTCGTTGTAGACCTGCTTGGCGGTCATGCCGGAGTCGTCGGAGACGGGGCGCGTCGGGTTGGAGGACGCGGGCGCGGCGGCGGCCGCAGAAGAGGAGTTGTGGCCGTCGACCACGACGGCGGCGACACCGGCGCCGCCGGCGCCGGCGATGAGGGCGCAGGCGCCGATGGCGGCAAGCTTGGCGGAGGAAGTCATCCCGGACACTGTCGTCCGGGTCGCTTGCGCGAATTTCAAGGGATCCCAAAGGCTTTCTAAGCATTCTGAGGGGCGGTCCCAGCGCCTTCCCAGACTTCTCTCGCGCTGGTTCCAGCCTCCGGGAGCAGCCTGCTGGCCATGACCACGAAGCCCGCAGCCATCCTCCTCATCTCGCTCGCCGCGCTGGCCGGCGGGGGCGCCGGCGCCGTGGTCGCCACCTCGCGCGACGCGTCCGGCGCGAGCACCGCCGCGACCGCGACGACGACCGGCGCGTCGGGCTCCGGCACAGCGGTCGCGGCGTCGGACACGAGCGACACCACCACCTTGACCGCGGGCGAGATCTACAAGAAGACGTCGCCGGGTGTCGTCGACCTGAAGGTCGGCGACTCGGCCGAGGGCAGCGGGTTCGTCGTCGACAAGAAGGGCGACGTCGTCACCGACGCGCACGTGGTCGAGGGCGCGACGACGATCAAGGTCACGTTCGCCGACGGCACCACCGCCAGCGGCCGCGTGCTCGGGACCGACGCCACGACCGACATCGCGGTCGTGCGCGTCACCGGGATCAGCGCGAGCAGGTTGCAGCCCTTGACCTTCGGCGACTCCGACGCCGTGCAGCCCGGCGACGGCGTCCTGGCGATCGGCTCGCCGTTCGGCCTGTCCGAGACGCTGACGACCGGCATCGTCAGCGCGCTGGACCGGACGATCACGTCGCCCTCGGGCGCGACGATCGGCGGCGCGATCCAGACCGACGCCTCCATCAACCCGGGCAACTCGGGCGGGCCGCTGCTCGACGCCGAGGGCGACGTGGTCGGGGTCAACGCGCAGATCGAGAGCGACTCGGGCGGCAACGACGGCGTCGGCTTCGCGATCCCCTCGGACACGGCCCGGTCGGTCGCGACCGCGCTGATCGCCGGGGAGACGCCCACGCATCCCCAGCTGGGCGTGCAGATCCAGGACGGGACGAGTGGTGGCGTGACGCTGGCCGCCGTCACCGCGGGCGGGGCAGCCGCGGGGGCGGGCCTGAAGGCCGGCGACACGATCACCGCGATCGACGGCACGACGGTGAGCGACGCCGACGCGTTGGCGTCGCTCATCGCGTCCCACCAGCCGGGCGACAAGCTCAGCGTGACCTACCGGCGCGGCAGCGGGCAGAGCACGACGGTCACGGTCACGCTCGGGGCGGCCAAGAGCTAGATCCGGGCGATCGGCGGCCAGGGGTGGATGCCTGACGCCGCACGGCCAACGATACGGATCTCTCAGTGCAATCCGGAGTAACTATTAGGCTCCGTGCATGGACCGCATCACCCAGTCGCTGTTGGACGACTTCGTCACGAGTGAGGGACTTGAGAGCCTCTCGCCCTCAGACGCGTTTGAGCGGTTCGCCACCTACTGCGTCGTCTCACGAGAGCACCCCGAGACATTCAACGTAGAGGATCTGATGATCGGGTCGGGCAACGACACCGGGATCGACAGCATCGCGACACTCGTCAACGGAAGCCTCGTCAGTAGCGCTGACGAGATCGACGATCTCGCCCAGACCAATGGCTACGTCGAGGCGTCGTTTGTGTTCGTCCAGGCCAAGACAACGGGGGGCTTCGACGTCGGATCGATCGGCACGTTCTGCACTGGCGTGCGCGATTTCTTCTCTGTCGACCCGGTGCTGCCGAGAAACGACAGTGTGGCTGCCGCGGCCGAACTACAGGCGGAGATCTACACTCGGAGCGCGCGCTTCCGGCGAGGCAACCCCCACTGTCGCCTCTACTACGTGACGACCGGTCGCTGGCAAGAGGACGCCAACTTGCGAGGGCGTGCGGAGACTGAGATTCAGGCCCTCCGTGACCTGGGCATCTTCGAGGCTGAAGAGGTCGAACTGATTCCCGTGGACGCCGGGCGATTGCAGGCTCTCTATCGGGAGACCCAGCATCGCGTGACGTCGGAGTTCCAGTTTCCGGATCGGACGGTCTTGCCCGAGATGGATGGGGTCACCGAGGCCCATCTTGGAGTGTTGCCTGCGAGCGAGTACCTGAAGCTGATCACTGACGACGCGGAACAACTCCGCCGGTCACTGTTCTACGACAACGTTCGCGACTTCCAGGACTTCAACGTCGTAAACGAGCAGATGAGACGCACGCTCGAGTCGGCCGGTCGCGGTGCCTTCGCTCTTCTCAACAACGGCGTGACGATTGTTACCCGCCGGCTGAACACCACCGGGAACAAGTTCGTCATGGAGGACTATCAGGTCGTCAATGGCTGCCAGACGAGCCACGTGCTCTATCGAGAGCGTGAGCACCTCACGCCAGATGTTCACGTTCCTCTCAAGATCATCGCGACCGTCGATGACGAGCTGACCAATGCCGTCATCCGTGCGACGAACTCACAGACGCCCATCGGCCCCGAAGATCTTCAGGCGCTATCTGATTTCCAAAAGAAGTTGGAGGCCTACTTCGACACGTTCGATGGGCGTCACAAGCTCTTCTACGAGCGCCGCTCGAAGCAGTACGACGGGGTGCCTGGCGTCGAGAAGGTGCGCGTGATCACGCGTGCTCAGCAGATCCGTGCTTTTGCGTCGATGTTCCTGGACGAGCCGCATCGTGCGGGCCGTTACTTTTCGACTCTCCTAAAGGAGATCGGTAATCGCATCTTCGCCGATACACATCCCCTAGAGGCGTACTACGCCAGTGCATACGCGCAATATCGGCTCGAGTTCATGTTGCGCAACGGGCAGCTCGAATCTCGCTACCGACCCGCTCGTCACCACATCCTGATGGCAGTTCGGCACGGAGTGCTCGGCGACGACGTGCCATCTTTTCAATCGAATGAATTCAAGCGGCAGTGTTCAGCCTTGATCGACATGTTGCATGACGACGCCGCTTGCGCCAACGCGTTCTTGGTCGCGACGAACGTGATCGATCAGGTGGTCGAGGATGGGCGGCTGGATCGTGACACGGTCCGAACCCAGACCTTCGCTGATGCGGTTTCCACCGAAGCCGCGCGCGTTGCCCGGATGGATCCCAATCCGTTCCATGGCATGAATGCCTTCATTGGGCGACCAACCTAGACATCGCGCTTGACTTCGTAGCTGACCACCACAGGGTCGTGACATCGACGTGTTGGGGTAGCGTGTCTTCGTCGCTTGTCTCGCGGTCCGGCAGAATGCGCCGATGGTTTCGTCGGCGACCCTGGTAAATCGGGTGCGTCAGGCGCCGCCCTGACCGTCGCGCGGCCGCACCGGAACCTGTCGGACAGCTCATCTAGATGCGTAGGGTGTTGGGCATGCCCGCGCACGCCTTCGACGCCCTTCGCGCCCGCCTCGCCGAGCTCAACGACCTGCGCCTCGTCGGCCAGCTGGTCGGCTGGGACCAGCGGACCATGATGCCGCCGGCCGGCGGCCCGGAGCGGGCGGAGCAGATGGCGACGCTGCAGCGCATCGCCCACGAGCGGTTCATCGCCGACGAGGTCGGTGAGTGGCTCGGAGCGCTCGCGGACGCAGAGCTGGGCGAGACCGACCGCGACATCGTCCGCGTGACCCAGCGCGACTACGACCGCGCGCGCCGCGTCCCGACCGACCTGGCCGCCGAGATCGCGCAGGCGTCGGCCGCCGGGCAGGACGCGTGGGAGGTCGCGCGCGCGAAGGACGACTTCGCGTCGTTCGCGCCCGTGCTGGAGCGCAACGTGGAGCTCGCGCGACGCTACGCCGCATGCTTCGACGGCTTCGCCAGCCCGTACGACGCCCTGCTGCAGGACTACGACCACGGGCTGACGTCGGCGCGCATCGAGGAGGTCTTCGGCGAGCTGCGGCGCGCGCTGCCGCCGCTCGTGGCCGAGCGCGCCGCGCTGCCCGCGCCGCCGCCGCTGGCGATCCCGGTCGCCGCCCAGCAGGCCGCGGTGACCGGCGTCCTGGCGCGGTTCGGCGTCGACCCGCAGTCCTGGCGCGTGGACGTCTCCTCGCACCCGTTCTCCACCAACGTGGGCCTGCGCGACTCGCGGATCACGACGCGCTACGAGGACGGGCAGATGGAGTCGCTGCTGGCGGCGATGCACGAGTTCGGGCACGCGCTCTACGACCGGCAGGTCGGGGCGGACCTCGCGCGGACGACGCTGGCCGACGGCACGTCGATGTCGATCCACGAGTCCCAGAGCAAGCTGTGGGAGAACCACGTGGGCCGCAACCCGGCGTTCGCCGGCATCCTCGCGCGCGAGCTGACCGACGCCGGCCACGCGGTGACGGCCGCCGACGTCAACGCCGCGCTGCGGGCGGTGCGGCCGACGCTGATCCGCGTGAGCGCCGACGAGGTCACCTACCCGCTGCACATCGTGATGCGGTTCGAGCTGGAGCGCGCGCTGGTCGACGGCGACCTGGCCGTCCGCGACCTGCCCGCCGCCTGGAACGACGCGACGCGCGAGCTGCTGGGGCTCGAGGTGCCGTCCGACGCCGTCGGCGTCCTGCAGGACGTCCACTGGTCCGGGCTGTCGTTCGGCTACTTCCCGTCGTACGCGCTGGGCTGCCTGATCGCCGCGCAGCTCTGGGAGACGCTGGAGGCCGAGCTGGGCTCGCGCGACGAGGCGCTGGCGGCGGGCGACGTCGCCGCGATCGGCGACTGGCTCGGCGACAGGGTCCACCGCTGGGGCCGGCGGCGCGACACGGTGGACATCGTCGAGTCGGCGACCGGGCGCGGGCTGGACGCGGCGCCCTTCCTGCGCCACGTCGCGCGGTCGTCCGGCACCGAGAGCAGCGGCACGAAGATCTCGGCCAGCGGCCCGATCGACAGCGCGTAGACGAGCGTCCCGGGGCCGAGGGTCCCGCCGAGCAGGACGCCGGTCGCCAGGACGGTCAGCTCGAGCGTCGTGCGCACGGCGCGCAGCGAGCGGCCGGTGCGCGCGGCGAGGCCGGTCATGAGCCCGTCGCGGGGGCCCGGGCCGAAGCGGGCGCCGATGTAGAGGCCGGTCGCGACGCCGTTGGCCAGGACGCCGGTCGCCAGGAGACCGAGGCGCTCCGGCAGGCCATGGGGTTGGTCGAAGCACGACAACATGATCTGCACGACGATCCCGAGAACGACGACGTTGCTGATCGTGCCGAGGCCGGGCGTCTGGCGCAGCGGGATCCAGGCCAGGAGCAGCAGCGCGCCGACGATGTCGACCCAGAGGCCGGTGCCGATCCCGGTCTGGACCTCCAGCCCCTGGTGGAAGACGTCCCACGGCATGTTCCCGAGGCCGGAGAGCAGGACGAGCGCGGCGCTGAAGCCGTAGAGGACGAGGCCGGCGTAGAGCTGGAGCAGGCGGCGCGCGAGCATGGGTCCATGGTGTCAGGATTGGCCCTGGTTATACGGGGCCAATTCGGCGACAATGGCTCCATGCCCCGGACCGTCGCCGCCGCCTCGCTCGCCGTGCTGCTGGGCGCCACGTGGCGCACGCCCGCGGGCGGGACGAGCCGCTCTGCCGCGCTGGCCGACGCGCTGCGCGGGCTGGTGGTCGACGGGCGCGTCGCGCCGGGCACGCGCCTGCCGAGCGAGCGCGACCTCGCCGCCGAGCTGGGCGTGAGCCGCGGATCGGTGTCGCGCGCGTTCCAGCGCCTGGAGGAGGCCGGGTACCTGATCGCGCGTCGCGGCGCCGGGAGCACGGTCACGCTGCCGGCGGGCGCGCGGCCCGCCGAGCCGCCGGGGCCGGCGCGCGAGGGCGAGCTCGACCTCTCGGTGGCCGCGCTGCCGGCGCCGGATCCGCTGCTGGCCGAGGCCGCGGCGCGGGCCGTCACCGCGCTCGCGCGCCACCTCCCCGGCCTCGGCTACGCGCCGGCCGGCCTGCCGGAGCTGCGCGAGGCGCTCGCCGCGCGGATGACCGCCCGCGGCCTGCCGACGACGGCCGACGAGGTCCTCGTCACCGCCGGCGCGCAGCACGGGCTGCGCCTGGTCATCGACCTGCTCGTCGGCCCGGGCGACCGCGTCCTGGTCGACGCGCCCGGCTACCCGCGCACGCTGGCGGCGATCCGCGCGGCGCGCGGCCGGCCGGTGCCCGTGCCGCTCGGCGAGAGGAGCTGGGACGCCGACGGCTGGGCGGGCGCCGCCCGCGTCGCGGCGCCGCGGCTGGCGGTGACCGTCCCGGACTTCCAGCATCCGACCGGGATCGTGATGCGGGCCGCCGACCGCGAGGCGATCGCGCTCACCTGCGCCCGCGCGGGGACCGTCCTCGTCAGCGACGAGGCCTGCGTCGAGTTGCGGCTCGACGGCCCCGCGCTGCCGCCGCCGCTGGGCGCCTACGACCCGGGCGGGACCGTCGTGACCGTCGGCTCGATGAGCAAGGCGGCCTGGGGCGGCGTGCGCATCGGCTGGGTCCGCGCGACGGCCCGCGTGATCCGCGAGCTGACGACCGTCCGCGGCGCCATCGACATGGCCGGGCCGGTCCTGGACCAACTCGTAGGCGTCGAGTTGTCGCACAACTGGGACGCCGTCATCGCCTCCCGCCGCACCCTCCTGCACGAGCGCCGCTCCGCGCTCTTCACCGCGCTGGCCGAGCACGCGCCCGCCTGGACCGTGCGCCGCCCTCACGGCGGCACCTCGGCCGGGGCGCGCCTCCCGACCCCCGACGCGACCCGCCTCGCCGCCGCCGCGGCCTCCACGGGCCTCCTGCTCTCCCCCGGCCCGGCCTTCTCGGTCGACGGCACGTTCGAGCACCACATCCGCCTGCCCTACACCCTGCCACCGGAGACCCTCCACGACGCCGTCGCCCGCCTGGCGCAGCTGGCCCGCGAGCTGGGCACCGAGACGCGCGCGACGTCGCCGTCGTCGGGCGACGCCGCGGCCGCCGTCATCTGACGCTCAGTCGGTGTACTTGACCGAGCAGAGGGTGATCGTCCGGTTCGTGCTCACGCGCGAGCCGGCCTTCGGGCTCTGCCGGACGACCTTCCAGTTGCGATCCCAGAGCAACAGGCGTCCCTTGCCCGAGCAGTCCTTCTCCCGCAGCCGGTAGAACCCGTGCGCCTGGAGGTCGTCCTGAGCGGCCTGGTGGTTCTGCCCCACCTCGTTGGGGACGCGCTTGACCGCTGCCGCCGTGGCCTCGGGGGCCTGTTGCGCGTTCGCCGGTCCACCGGCCAGACCCGCCAGACACAGGGCCGCGGGGATCATCACTACGCACTGCCTCATGGTTCCTCCTAGAACGGCAGACCGCTAGGAAGCGCGGCCGCCAGAATCCGGAGCGACGATAACCGCTTAACGCTGTGCGCCGCTGCGCGCCTCGGCAAGTGTGCGCGCGGTCAGCCCTTCGGGGCGGTGGACGCGCCGGTCGCGGTGCCGTCGACCCCGTCGCCCGCGCGCGGTGGCTGCTCGGCCGGCAGCGTCACCGTGAAGCGCGCGCCGCCGCCCGGCGCGTTCTCCGCGTGGACCTCGCCGTGGTGGGCCGCGACGATGCCGGCGACGATCGCCAGGCCCAGGCCCGCGCCGGCCTTGCCCTGCTTGCGGCCGGCCTCCGCGCGCCAGAAGCGCTCGAAGAGCTCGTCGTTCTCGTCGGTCGGCAGCCCGGGGCCGTGGTCGCGGACCTCGAGGACGGTCGCGGTGCCGTCGTCGCGGACGTCGACCTCGATCGGCGTGCCCGGCGGCGTGTGGACGAGCGCGTTGCGCAGGAGGTTCGCGAGCACCTGGCGCAGCTGGTGGGGGTCGCCGATGACGTGGCCGTTGCCGGAGTGCGTCAGGTCGATCTCGCGGTCGGGCGCGGTCGCGCGCGCGTCGTCGACCGCGTCTCCGGCGAGGCGGGCGACGTCGACGTCGTCGCGGATCACGTCGCGCACCTCGTCCAGCCGGGCCAGCGTCAGCAGGTCCTCGACCAGGACGCCCATTCGCGTGGCCTCCGACTCGATCCGCTGCATCGCCTTCTCGGTGTTCTCCGGGTCGCGCGCCGCCCCGATGCGGAACAGCTCGGCGTAGCCGCGGAGCGACGCCAGCGGCGTGCGCAGCTCATGGGACGCGTCGGCGATGAACGTCCGCAGCCGGTCCTCGCTGGCCTTCTGCTTGGCGAACGCGTCCTCGAGCCGGTCGAGCATCCGGTTGAGCGCGAGCCCGAGCCTGCCGACCTCGGTCTTCTCCGTCGCCGGCTCCACGCGCCGCGCCAGGTCGCCGCCGGCGATCGCGCCCGCCGTGACGCCGATGCGCTCCAGCGGCCGCAGGCCGATCCGGACCAGCCACCACGCCAGCGCGCCGAGCGCGAGCAGGATCCCGGCGATGACCATGCCCTCGATGCGCAGCAGGCGGTGCAGCGTCTGCTCGGTGTCCTCCAGCGGGACCGCGGCGAAGCGCGTCGACCCGTCGACGAGCTTGACGCCGACCACCCGGTAGGACTTCCCCGTGTTGGTGGCCTTGACGGTCGTCGGCTGGGTTGCCGTCAGGCCGGCGGGCAGCTGCGGGGCGTTCGCCGTCGAGTAGCAGCTGAAGCAGCTCGGCGTGTCGCTGCCCGTCGGGTCGCGGACAATCGACCACGTCCCGGCCGCCGGGCCGAGCGGACCCGCGCCGCGCGGCGGGCGGTTGTCGCCGTCGCCGTCGTCGCCCGGCACCAGGCCGCTCCCATCGCCCGGCTGGCCGTAGGCGCCGCCCAGCGCGCCCGCGCCCCCGCCGGGACCGGGCCGCTGCTTCCACTGCACGGCCTGCTTGACCTGGTCGTCGACCCGGCTCATCAGGAAGTGGCGCTGCTCGGCGTACGTGACGCCGGCCAGCAGCACGAGGCCGAGCGCGGCCAGCGCCAAGAGCCCCGCGATCAGCCGCGCCCGCAGCGACATGTAGGCCTAGCTCCGCGGCGCGCGCAGGGCGTATCCGACGCCGCGGGCCGTGTGGATGAGCGGCGCGCCGTTCTTGTCGATCTTCTTGCGCAGGTACGAGATGTAGGTCTCGAGCACGCGGGCGTCGCCGCCGAAGTCGTAGTCCCACACCTGGTCGAGGATCTGGGCGCGCGTGAGCACCCGGCGCGGGTTGAGCATCAGGTAGCGCAGCAGCCGGTACTCGGTCGCGGTCAGCTCGATCAGCTCGCCGCCGCGCGTGACCTCGCGCGTGTCCTCGTCGAGCTCCAGGTCCTCGAAGACCAGGCGCGAGCTCTCCGGCTGGGCGAGCCCGGCGCGGCGCAGGATCGTCCGGATCCGCGCGACGAGCTCCTCCAGGCTGAACGGCTTGGTGACGTAGTCGTCGCCGCCCATCGTCAGGCCGCGCACCTTGTCCTCGGTGGCGTCGCGAGCGGTCAGGAAGATGATCGGGACCTGGACGCGCTCGGCGCTCAGCCGCCGCGCGATCTCGAAGCCCTCCATGTCGGGCAGCATGACGTCGAGGACCATGAGGTCGGGCTTGAACGTCGACACCGCCTCCAGCGCGGAGCGGCCGTCGCCGGCGGACTCGACGGTGAACCCCTGGAAGCGCAGCGCCATCGAGATGACGTCGGCGATGTTCGGCTCGTCGTCGACGACGAGCACGCGGTGGCTCTCGGGCGTGGCGGTGGTCATCACGCTCCTCAGTGTCGGTCCGCAACCTCAGAGCTTCCTGGGAGACGCCCATGAAGCTCCTGCGAGGCCGCGGTGGCCCGTGCGAGGGACGCGACGCAGGCTAGCGCCAGTGCCGGCGCGGCCCGAACCCGTGCCCGAGCGACGGCGGCGCGCCGCGCTTGTCGAAGCGCGGGCCGTCCTTCGGCAGCGTGCGGTTGACGAGGTCGTCGAGGTGGTCCTTCAGCTCGGCCAGGATCTTGTCGCGCTGGTCGCTCGTCAGCCGCTTGTCGGTGACGGCCTGGTCCAGCTCCTTGGTGACGCCGGCGGTGATCGCCTGCTTGACGTCGTCCAGCGACTTGCCCTGGGCCTTGGCGATGTCGGCGATCGACTGGCCCGCGCGCAGCTTGGCGACGAGGTCGTCGAGCTTCAGGCCGAGCGCCGTGGCCGCGCTGTCCAGCGCGCCGCCCGGACCGAGCTTGAAGCCGAGGCCGAAGCCGGGATGCACGCCCGGACCCCCGGGAACCACACCGGGACCACCGAGGACCGCGCCGCTGTCGGCCCGGCGCTTCTTGATGGCGTCGGCCTGCGCCTGGGTGAGCTTGCCGGCCTTGACGGCCGCGTCGAGCTGGCTGTCCTCGGCCGCGCCGAGCGCGCCGCGGAGCTGGTCGGGCGTGACGTTCAGCCGCTTGGCCGCGTCGTCGATGATCGCCTGCTCGGCCTTCTCGTGGTCGTCGTCGCCGCTCGTCGCCGCGACGGCGGCGCCGCCTCCGGCACCTGCGGCAAGGACGGCGGCGGAGACCAGGACGTAGCGCTTGATCCGCATGGGCACGACTTTCCCAGAGTGGCCTTAAGGCCAGCTGAGAGTTCTGTGGGCCCGCGGTTCAGCCGAACGTGAACGCGTAGGCCGATGTGCCGGGCGTCAAGGTGAGGCGCAGCGCGTGCTGAGACGTGTGGCCGAAGTCGGCCAGCGTGTAGAGGCGCTGACCATCGACGACCACGCGCTTGGTGTGCTTGCCGTCGACGCTGACGTCCACCGCGCCGCGCCGCGCCGCCGACGGCGGGCTCAGCACGAGGTAGACGAAGCGCGACTGGACCGTCGCGCTGATCGTGGCGTTCGCGCCGGCGGTGGCGGGCTCGTCGCCGATCGTCCACGTCCCGCCCAGCGCGAAGCCGTTGAGCGGCGGGTCGCCGTGCGGCGCGGCGTACGTCCGCGTGCCCTTGGTGGGCGGCGTGCCGACGAACCCCTGAGTGCGCGCGGCGCCGACGTAGGTCTCCGGCGTCGCGTCGTCGCCGACCGGCGTGATGCCCTTCGGTCTGGCGTGCGCGGCGGTCACCGCGGTGCCGCGCTCGGCCAGCAGGGCGCGGATGTCGGCCTCGGTCTTGTCGTAGTCGCCCTCGCCGAAGTGCGACTCGCGCACCTCGCCCTTGGCGTCGATCAGGTACTCGGCCGGCCAGTACTGGTTGCCCCAGGCGTTCCAGGTGGACAGGTTGTTGTCCTGGACGACGGGGTACTTGATGTCGTTGGTCGCGATCGCGCGCTGGACGTTGCCGGCGTCGTGCTCGAAGTCGAACTCGGGCGCGTGGACTCCCACGATGGTGAGGCCCTCCGAGCGGTAGCGCTGGTCCCACGCCTCCAGGTAGGGCAGCGTGCGCAGGCAGTTGATGCAGGTGTAGGTCCAGAAGTCGATCAGCACGACGCGGCCGCGGAGCTTGGCGAGCGACAGCGGCGCGGTGTTGAACCAGCGCTGGGTGTCGACGAAGTCCGGCGCGTGGCCGAGGTCCGGCAGGTCGGCCTTCTTGGTGTCCTTGGTGGCCTTGGACTGGAACCGCGGCGCGTGGCTGTGCAACCGCCCCAACTTGCCCTGCACCGAGCCGGACTGCTCGAGCCCCGCGGTCAGGGTGATGTCGCTGGTGTGGCGTGCGAGCGCGGTCTCGAAGTCCATGTCCAGGCCGGCGGCGAACGCGACGGCGGTGACGAGCAGGATCGCGCCCAGCGCGCGCTGCACGCGCAGCGGCCCGGCGCGCCGGATCGGCTCCAGGACGCGGCGGCCGCCGAGGGCGATCGCGCCCAGGACGGCGGCGCTGCCGGCGACGTAGGCGAGCGCGACCGCGAACGTGCGGCCGGTGACGGCCGAGATCGACGCGACCGCCGCGAGCACCGGGCCGGCGCACGGCGCGTAGACGAAGCCGAGCGCGGCGCCGACGAGCAGGCCCGTCGCGACGCCGTCGCCCTTCGTCCGCGGGCCCAGGCGCGAGAGCGCGGCGAGCGGGCGCTCCAAGCGCTGGGCCAGGCTCGGCGCGAGCGCCGCGAGGCCGGCGATGACCAGGACCGCGATGCCGGCGTCGCGCAGCGTGTTGCCGCCGAGGCCGAGGTGGCGCAGCAGCTCGCCGCCGCCGATGATCGACAGCAGGAACGTGATCGACAGGCCGACGACGATCGCGATCGGCCGTCGCCGGCCGCCGGCCGCGCCGGCGCTGAGGAGCGCGGGCAGAACCGGCAGCGCGCACGGGCTGAGCGCGGTCCCGGCGCCGACGAGGGCGCTGACGAGGAGCAGGATCACCATGACGTCTCGACGGGATCAAAGCGCGCCGCGCGGCGGTCCGCGCCGATCGGGTCCGGATGGCGCGTTGGCGCGCGATGTCCGCGTGCGGATAGGGTCGCCGGATGACGGACGTCGCCCCCGCCGAGGCGGGGATCGTCGTCGCCCCCACGAAGCTCTGCGTCCCAGCCGGCGACGGCGCATCCCCACTGCGCCTCCGGGCGACCTCCGCGGTCCGCCTGGCGCTGGTCGACGGCCCCGGCGCCCGCGCGCTGGCGCAGGAGGACGGGCGCCTCGTCGCCTGGCTGACGCTCGACCCGGAGGACGCCGACCCCATCCGGCTGTGGCGCGGAGCGATCGCCGCGCTGCGGACCGTGGCGCCGGGCTTCGGCGGCGACGCCGAGGCGATGCTGTGCGCCGGCCCGGCGGCGCTGGCCGAGGCCGTGATCCCGCTGGTAGCGGCGGAGGTGGCGACGCTCGGCGAGCCGGTGACGCTGGTGCTCGACCGGTTCGAGGCGCTCGGCGAGCGGGCGGAGGAGGCGCTGCCGTCGCTGACCGTGTGGCTGGACGTGGTGCCGGAGGACGCGCTGCTGGTGGTGGCCGGGGCGCCGCCGGAGGCGGCGGCGGCGCTGCGCGCGGCGGTGGGTGACGCGACCGTCTCGCCCCGCGTCTCCGCCGCGCCGGCCGGCGCGGCGGTGGGCGACGCGCAGATCTCGCTCCGCACGCCCGCCGCTCCACCCACCCCGGCGACCCCCCGCACGCCCGGCACGCCGTCCGCCCGCTTCGACGCCGCGCTGGCCGCCGGGGAGCCTGCCACGGCCGCCGCCATCGTCGCCGCCGTCTGGCCCGCGACGCTCGCCCGCGGCGAGCAGGCCACGGTCCTGGCGTGGCTGCGGGCACTGCCGCCGGAGGTCGCCGGCGCCGAGGACGACCTGTACCTCGTCCGCCTCTGGGCGTCACTCGAACGCGGTGCGCTCCAGGACGCCGAGCGCCAGCTCGCCGAGGCCGACGTCGCGCCGGCGCTGCGCGCCAGCGGCCACCTCCTGCACGCCCACGACGCGCTGCGGCGCGGCGACCTGCCGCGGCTCACGGAGCGCCTCGACGCCGCGTCCCGGCACGACGCCGCCGCCGACGCGGACGGCTACTGGCACACGTTCGAGGCGCTGCTGCGCGGGCAGGAGGCGTTCTGGCGCGGCCATCCGCGCATCGCGCACCGCCACTTCGCCCGCGCGGCCGGCCTCGCCCACCTCCACGGCGACCGGTACGCGCTCACCGCCGCGCTCGGCCACCTCGCGCGGCTGGCCACCGAGGGCGGCGACGACGACGCGGCGCGCCGGAGGCTGGGCCGCGTCGCGGACGTCACCGACGCCGACCCGGCCGTCGCCGAGCACGCCGTCGCGTTCGCGGGCGCGCTGGCCGAGGCCCGGATGCTGGAGCTCGCGGGCGCGCTGGAGTCGTCCGTCGCGCCGCTGCATCGCGCCATCGCGTTGGCGCAGCGTGGCGGCTCGCGCTTCGAGCGCGTCGAACCCCGCCTGCGCCTCGCCGCCGTCCACCGCGCCTGCCAGCGCGCGGAGCTCGCCGAGGTCCTGGAGGCCGACGCGGTACAGATCCTGTCCGGCTGCCCGGAGCCCGGCGGGCGCCTCGCCGGCCCCGCGGCCGCGATCGCGTCGCCCGGCGGCCCCACCGCCCACCAGACCGTCGCGGCCGCGCTCACCCCGTCCGAGCTCGCCGTCCTGCGCCTGCTGCCCTCCGGCCTGTCGCAGCGCGAGATCGGCGCCCGCCTGTTCCTGAGCGTCAACACCGTCAAGACGCACTGCCGCAACATCTACGCCAAGCTCCACGCCCAGTCGCGCGAGGAGGCCGTCGCCCGCGCCCACGACCGCGGCCTGCTGTGAGAAGGGCTTCTGTAGGAGCCTGGCCGTCCTCCTTCTGACGCGGTAGCTCCCGCGTCGCTTTCCAGACACCCTCGGGCGCAATAGGGGGTTACCCGCACGTTGGAAACCCCTGGAGGTGGGCACGCTTGAACTGTGCCCATGAAGGTCCTCATCGTCGACGATCACCCGAGCTTCCGCTCGGCCGCGCGCCTGCTCCTCGAGCACGAGGGGTTCGAGGTGATCGGCGAGGCGGAGGACGGCGCCAGCGGCCTCGCGGCCACCACGGCGCTGGCGCCGGACGTCGTCCTGCTGGACATCAACCTGCCGGACCTCGACGGCTTCGACGTCGCCTCGCGCATCACGCACGAGGACGAGGCGCCCAAGGTCGTCCTGACCTCCTCGCGCGACCCGCGCGAGTTCGGCCCGCTCGTCGGGCGCAGCGGCGCACGCGGCTTCGTCCCGAAGGGCGAGCTCTGCGCCGAGCGCATCTGCGCGCTCCTCTAGAGCGCGGCGGCGACCTCCCGCGCGGCGCGCTCGCCCGAGCTGATCGCGCCGTCCATGTAGCCGTTCCAGTAGCCGGCGGTCTCGGTCCCCGCCCAGTGCACGGCGCCGACCGGCTCGATCAGCTTCGGCCCGAAGTCGACCAGCGTGCCCGGCCCGAGGACCGACGTCGGCGCGCCGCGCGTCCAGCGCTCCTCGACCCAGTCCTGCTCGAAGTAGTCGACGGGCTGCAACGCTTTGGGGCCGAACGCGGCGGCGAAGTCGGCCAGCACCGCGGCGCGCCGGTCGGCGGCGCTCGCGGTCTGCCACCGCCGCCACGACCGGCCGCCCATGAACCCCATCAACACGCCGGGTGCGCCGTCCGGCGGCGTGTTGTCGAACATCGCCGGGACCGCGGCGTCGCCGAGCTTGAGGGCCTGACCGCTGAGCCCGTCCGCGCGCCAGAACGGCTCGCTGTAGATGGCCTCGCACTTGGCGAGCGTGCCGAGGACCATGCGGCGGCGCAGCGCGTCGTGCTCGGCGGGGAGCAGCGGGTCCCAGTCGATCTCCACGGCCAGCGGCGGCGGGATCGCGACGACGACCCGCCGCGCCCGCCAGGCGCGCCCGTCGGCCACGGTGACCGTGACGCCGGCGGCCGGGTCCTGCGCGATCGCGGTGACCGGCGCGCTCAGCGTCACGCGGTCGCCGAGGTCGGCGGCCATTAGGAGCGAGAGGCGCTGTGTTCCGCCCATCAATCGGCTGTCCTGCGCGCTGTCCTTGGAGCCGATGCCGCGCTCCAGCGTCCCGGGCGTGTCCGCGTCGCCGTAGCCGGCGATCGTCGCCAGCAGGAACAGCATCGACACGTCGGCCGGGCGCGAGCCCAGCGCCGGCGAGAGGAACAGCTCGACGAGCTGCAGGACGCGCGCGCTGTTGATGGTGTTGGCCTTGACCCAGGTCTCGACGGTCTGGCCGTCGAGCTTCTCGGCGTCGGGCGCCGTCCACGGCGCGTCGACCGGGACCTTCGTCGCCATGTGGTCCAGCCGCAGGATCAGCTGCGCGAGGTCGGGCAGGGCGAGCAGGTCGGGCGGGATGTCGCCGGTGTAGGTCTGCCGCCGGCCGTCGGCGACGTAGACGCTGTCGCCGGGCTGGTAGCCGGGGTAAGTGGCGACGCCCAGCTCCCGGCACAGCGCCAGGACGCGGTTCTGCGTGGGGCCGACGTACTGGCCGCCGGCCTCGGTGACGTCGCCGCCGCCGAGGTCGTGGTTGAGCGTCCGGCCGCCGACGCGGTCGCGCGCCTCCAGGACGGCGACCGAGGTCCCCGCCCGGACGAGGTCGCGCGCCGTGGTCAGGCCGGCGAGGCCGGCGCCGACGACCACGACGTCGACCGCCGGGGGCGACGCGCCGCTCGTGCCGCCCGCCGCGGGCGCCGCCGCCGCGCGCGCCGCCGGCGTGCCGCCGAACAACCGCCCCGCCCCGCCCGCCGCCGCGCCCGCCCCCAC
>DATDMD010000066.1:0-4107 GCA_036518975.1 Baekduia sp. | reverse complement strand
ATCAGCTCCGCCGCCGCCACGATCCTTGCCGACACGTACGGCAACCGCACGCGCCTGCAGGTGACGTCGCCGACGACGCCCGGCGTGACGCGGTCGTTCCCGACGTTCGGGCAGGCCGCCGCAGAGGCGTCGATCAGCCGGATCTTCAACGGCAACCACACCCGGATCGACGAAGCCGCCGGCGATCGCCTCGGCCGATCGGTGGCCCGGCAGGTCTTCGACCACCTTCCGCGGGGCGCCACCTCGCGCTGAGCCGTGAGGAGCGCGAGCGCGGCGCGGCGAGGCCTCCCAGCCGTCGCGTCGCCTCCGCGCCCCTGCACCCCCACCTCTCCCCTCCCCATGAGCCACCTCACTGCCGGCCGCGCCCAGATGGGCACGTCGCTGGCCTTCCACCTCACCTTCGCCATCCTCGGCGTCGGCCTGCCCGTGATGATGTTGATCGCCGAGGGCCTCCACCTGCGCACGGGCGACCGCCACTGGCTGGCCCTGGCCCGGCGCTGGTCGCGCGCGTTCGCCGTGCTCTTCGCCGTCGGCGCCGTCTCGGGCACCATCATCTCCTTCGAGCTCGGCCTGCTGTGGCCCGGCTTCACGAAGGTCGCGGGCGGCATCATCGGCCTGCCGTTCTCGCTCGAGGGCTTCGCGTTCTTCCTCGAGGCGATCTTCCTCAGCGCCTACCTCTACGGATGGGACCGGCTCTCGCCGCGCGCCCACTGGCTGACGGGCGTGCCGATCGCGCTGTCGGGCATCGGCTCGGCGTTCTTCATCGTGACGGCCAACGCCTGGATGAACGTGCCGCGCGGCTTCCGCCTCGAGCACGGCCGGATCACGCACATCGACCCGGTCAAGGCCTTGTTCAACCCGGCGTGGCCGACCGAGACCGCGCACATGGTCGTCGGCGCGCTGCTGGCCACCGCCTTCGGCGTCGCCTCGGTCTACGCGATGGGCCTCCTGCGCGGCCGCCGCGACGGCTACCACCGCCGCGGGCTCGCGCTCGGACTGAGCGTCGCCGCGCTCCTGGCGCCCGTGCAGCTCGGCGTCGGCGACCTGCTCGGACGCACCGTCGCCCAGAACCAGCCCGCCAAGCTCGCCGCGTTCGAGGGCCAGTTCGACACGGAGCGCGGGGGCGCGGGGCTCAACGTCGGCGGCCTGCCGCTGCCGGGCCACGACCACACGGTGCTCAACCTGCGCATCCCGAAGGCCCTGAGCGTCCTGGCCTACGACGACCCGCACGCGACCGTGCGCGGCCTCGCCTCGTTTGCCAAGGACGACCGCACGCCGCTGACGCTGCCCGTGCGCCTGTCGTTCATGGGCATGGTCGGCATCGGCACCTTCCTCATCGCGTTGTCGGTGTGGTACTGGGCGCGCCGCCGCGGACGGCCGCGGCCCGAGGACCGCCTGACGCTGCTGGCGGTGGTCGCCGCCGGGCCGCTGGCCTTCGCCGCCAACGAGCTCGGGTGGATGGTCACCGAGCTCGGGCGCCAGCCTTGGACGATCTACGGCGTGCTGCGCACCCAGGACGCGGTGACCGCCGCACCGGGGCTCGGCCTGACGTTCACGGCGTTCGGCCTGCTGTACGTGGGGCTGTCGGTCGCCACCGTCTGGCTGCTGCGGCGCATGGCCACCGGCTCGCCCGCCGAGCTCGTCGCCGAGCGGCGGATGGCGGTGGCGGCATGAGCGCCGCGGGTGCGCTGATGGCCGTGCTGTGGGTGACGGTCACCGGCTACGCGCTCCTGGGCGGCGCGGACTTCGGCGCGGGCATCCTGCACCTGCTCACGCCGACCGGTGCGCGCGGACGTCACGTGCGGGGCGCGATCGGCGGCGTGATCGGGCCGGTGTGGGAGGCCAACCACGTGTGGTTGATCCTGTTCATCACCGGGTTGCTGACGATCTTCCCCGTCGCGCTGGCCGCCCTGGGCTCGGCGCTCTTCGCGCCGGCGACGATCGCGCTGCTCGGCCTCGTCGTCCGGGGCGCGGCGTTCGCGTTCGCCGGCCAGCTGACGGCGGCCGACGGCGTGCGCCGGCCGTTGCAGCGGCTGTTCGGCCTGGCCAGCGTCTTGACGCCGGCGATGCTTGGCGCCGTCGCCGGCGGCCTGGCCCGTCAGCGCCTGGTCGTCGTCGACGGCACGGTGCGGGCGGGCGGCGGTGCCGGGCTGTGGGTCGGCCCCTTCCAGGCCCTGATCGCCGTGCTGGCCGTGGCGACCTGCGCCGCGACGGCCGCCAGCTTCCTGGTCGTCGAGATGGCGCGGGCCGGCGAGATGCGCCTGGCCGCGCGCTTTCGCCGGCAGGCGACGTGGGCGCTGCTCGCCTCCGCGCTCCTGGCCGTTGCCGCACTGCTGCTCTCGGCGGACGAGGCGCCCGCGCTGCACGCCGGCCTGGTCGGCCGGGCGGCACCCATCGTGCTCGGCGGGCCGGTCGTGGCCCTCGCGGCGCTCGTCGCGTTGCGCGCGGGGCGCGACCGCCTCGCACGAGCCGCCGTCGCGCTGTTCGTCGTCGCGCTGGTCTGGGGCTGGGGCGTGGCGCAGTTCCCCCGCATCGTCGGCCCGTCGCTCACGGTCGACGACGCGGCCGCAGCGCCGGCCGAGCTGCACGCCATCGCCATCGCGCTGGCCGCGGGCGCCGCCCTGCTCGTCCCGGCGCTGGCCCTGCTCTACGGCGCCTGGCGCCGCGAACCGCCGGAGGTGCACGCATGAACGTCCCGCACGCGCGGCGCGCGGTGCCCGTCGCCGTCCCGGCGGTGGCCGTGGCGGCGATCGTGCTGACCGTCGCGGCGCCGTGGTTGCTGGGCTTCGGCGACCGCCATGCGGCGATCGCCGACCACATCGCCTTCGCCATGGCCGTGACGCCGATCGCCCTGCTGCTCGGGGCGTTGCCGGCGGCGGCGCCCGCGACGATCGCCGCCGGCGCCTGGCTCGTCGTGAGCCCGTGGGTCGTCGGCTACGCGACACCCGGCGCGGCCGCGCCGCTGGCCGGCCTGGCCGCCGGCGTGACGCTCATGGCCTGCGGGGCGCGCGCTGGGAAAACGCAGTGAGCGCCGCTCAGCGTTCCCGCGCGCGGCTCGTCGCGCTGCTCATCGCCACCCTGGCGCTCGCCGGCGTGGCGGCCGGGGCGCTGCTCGGCCACGGCGCGTCGGGTAGCGCGCCGCCGCGCGCGACCGCCGGCCTGCAGGGCGGCCCGGCGCCGTGGCGGCCGGAGCTGCGGTTTTTGCCGTCCCGCGTGGCGGCGCTGGGCCTGCCCGGCCAGAGCGACACGATCTTCCACATCCACGCGCTGCTGCGCATCTACGTCGACGGGCGGCCGGTGCCGGTCCCGGCGGGCATCGGCATCGATCCGCTCACGGGCTTCATCGCGCCGCTGCACACGCACGACGCCACCGGCATCATCCACCTCGAGGCTGATCGCCCGTACCCATTCACCCTTGGGCAGGTCTTCACCGTGTGGGGCGTGCGGTTCGGCGCCGGCCGGCTCGGCGGCTACGCCGATCGCGGCCGGCGCCGGCTGCGCGTGCACGTCGAGGGCCGGCGCGTGGCCGATCCGGCGCGCTACGTCCTGCGCGCGCACGACCACGTCGTCGTGAGCTTCGGGTTGCCGGGCTCTACGCCCACGACGGACCGCACGCCCTTCCCGCCGGGGTTGTAGGCACGGATGCCCGCGACGCCCGCCGCTCGACTGCTGGCGCGGGCGCTCGCCCAGGCGCGCCGGCGACGCGACCTGCGGCTCGCGGTCGGCGTGGTCGCGCTCGTGGCGCTCGTCGTCGCGCTGAAGCTCGTGGTGATGTGAGCCCCCAACGCCGCCAGAACGCCAGGCGCTGGACCGACGCCCTCAGGAACGCGCAGTGGTACGGCGGCTTCGCCCAGCGCGGCGAGTTGCTGGGCATCGGAACCTTCGGCGACCCGCAGACGCAGTGGCTCCATGGCGATCTTGACGACGCGTGCGGCGGCCGAGGCGTTCGTCGCCGGCGACCCGTTCGTCCGCCACGGCGTCGTGGCGTCCTACGAGATCCGCACACCGTAGGTCTCGCGAACCGAGCCATCGCGCCTCTCGGCGCGGCGAACCTCGATGGCCGCCGGAATCACCTTGCGGGCCATCAGACACCTCTCCGTGGCGGCA
>DATDMD010000065.1:0-51601 GCA_036518975.1 Baekduia sp. | reverse complement strand
ACCGTTGACCTCCGCCGGGCCGGGTCATTTACACATTGGTGCTCGCATAGAGCACCAATCTGAAACTGACCTCCCTACGGGCGGGTCGTTCGTATGCGGTGGCCCATATAGGGCTACGGGATACGAACGACCTCGCGCCGTGCCGCGATCTCCTCCCAAAACCCCTGCCCCAGGGCGGCCGAGGCACACCGACAGCGCCGAGCGCCACCGCTAACTGCCTCGCCCTAGATGCCAAGCAGACCACGCCACGCAGCACGACCAACGCCTGCGCTGCTCACCAACAACGCCAGCGCCGCCAAGCCTCGAGCCTCAAGCCGCCACCGCCGTCGCCCCCGTCACCAGCCACCGCCGCCCCAAGAACCGCACCCCGATCGTCACCAACCGCGCCACCATCAGCGCATTGAGCCCCCACCACACGCCCACGACGCCCCAGTCGTAGTGCAGGCTCAGCAGCGCGATCGGCACGAACACCCCGAACGCCGAGAAGGCCATCGCGTACGCGAGGTACCGCGTGTCGCCCGCGCCCAACAAAACACCGTCCAGCGCGAACACCAGCGCGCCCGGAACCTGCAGCAGCGCGAACAGCGGCCAGAGCTCATGCGCCTTCCCCAGCACGGCAGGATCGCTCGAGAACACCCGCGGCAGGTCGTCGATCGTCGCGAGCAGCCCCAGCGCCATCACGACGCCGCCCACCACCGACCACACGCACATCCGCTTCGCCGCCTCCAGCGCGCCGTCCGCGTCGCCCGCGCCCAGCCGGCCGCCGACGATCACCTGCCCCGCGATCGCGATCGCGTCCAGCACCAGGGCCAGGAAGATGAAGACCTGGAACGCGATCTGGTGCGCGCCGAGGCTCGCGGCGCTCTCGCGCGCCAGGACCGCGCCGGCGATGACGAACGCGAGCAGGAGCGAGCCGGTCCGGACCACGATGTGGCCGCCCATGCGCGCGAGGCTGCGCAGCTGGTCGGCATGCGGCCGGCGGCTCGTCGCGGGCGCGCGCAGCAACAGGATCGCGAACGCCGCGCCCATCGCCGCCTGGGCGACGACGGTCCCGGCCGCGCTGCCGTCCAGGCCCCAGCCGAAGCCGTACACGAACAGCAGCTCGAGGACGATGTTGAAGGCGTTGGCCGCCACGACCACGATCAGCGGGGACCTCAGGTCGCCGACCCCGCGCAGGTAGCCCTGGGCCGCGAGCGCGATGAGCGCGCACGGGAGGCCGAGCGCGGAGATGCGCAGGTAGCGCGCGGCGAGGTCGGCGACGTGGCCGTGGCCGCCGACCAGCGTCATCAGCGGCGTGGCGAGCGCGGTGGCGACCGCGAGCATCGCCGTCCCGATCAGCAGCGCGAGCCACAGCGACTGCGCGGCGATCTCGCCGGCGCGCGCGTCCTCGCCGGCGCCGTGCAGGCGTGCGACCTGCGCGGTCGTGCCGTAGGTCAGGAAGTTGCAGAGCGTGACGATCGCGCTGAGGACGCTGCCGGCCAGCGCGAGCGCGGCGAGCTGCTGGGTCCCGATGTGCCCGACGATCGCGGTGTCGGCCAGGAGGTAGAGGGGCTCGGCGGCCAGCGCGCCGAGGGCGGGGATCGCGAGCCGGAGGATCTCGCGGTCGTACTCGCGGCGGCGCGTCACCGGTTGGACTCTACGATGGACGCGATGCGGTGCCGCGTCGCCCTCGCGCTCGGGTTGTCCATGGTGTCGGTGGCGGCGTGCGCCCAGCAGTCGCCCCCGATGCCCAGCACCTGCACCGACACCGACGTCGCCGGCTACGAGCGGGCGCTGACCCGCGCGCCGGGCTCGGTCCGGCTGCCGGGCGGCGTCGCGATCTCGGACTGCCTGCGCAAGGTGCGCACCGACGCCGACCTGCAGACCCTGGGGTCGGTCGTGCACGGGGTGGCGGAGGACCTGGTGCAGCGGGCGAGGCAGGGCGACGACCACGCCGCGGCGCGCCTCGGCTACCTGAGCGGCGCGGTCTCCCGCGGCGCGGCCCGGTCGGACGGGATCTCGGCCGAGCTGGCGCGGCGCGTCGAGACGGCGACCGTCGCCCTCTCGGACGACACGCGCTGGCTGCGCGATCTGCGCCACGGCGCGGACGCGGGGGCGGCGCGCGGGTGAGACTGCGGCTCTGGCACGCCGACGACGGCGCGCGCATCGCCTACCGCGAGGTCGGGACGGGCCCGGCGCTCATCCTGGTGCACTCGGTCGGGCTCAGCCATCGCGAGTTCGAGCCGGCGGTCGAGGACCTCGCGCACCGGTTCCGGCTGGTGCTTCCCGACCTGCCGGCGCACGGCGACTCCGAGGACCGGCCGCGCCACCCCTACACCTTCGACTGGCTGGCGAGCGTCCTGGCGGCGTTCTGCGCGGACGTCGGCGGCCGGCGGCCGCTGGTCGGCGGCCACGGGCTGGGCGGCGACCTCCTCGTCCGGGCGATCGAGTTGGGGTCCTTGACGCCGGGAGCGCTGGCGCTCCTGCCCTGCCGCCTGCACCGTCCGCCCGAGCGGGCGAAGATGCACGGCGCGTGGCTGGGCGCGGCGCGCGCGGCGGGGATGCCGGGGGTCGACCGCGTCGCCGGTCACGCGGTGCGCCTCGCGTTCCGGCCCGAACGCGGAACGGCGCTCACCGCGCGCGGCGTCCCGGAGGCGGCGGACCTCATCCGCCACGCGATGGCCGACGTCGGCGGCAACGCGAACCTCGCGCGCTCCTGGGCGCGGCTGGCGCGCGCGCTGCCGCGGACGGCGCGCCGCGAGGTGCTCGACCTCCTGCCGCAGCTGGACTTCCCGGTGCTCCTGCTGTGGGCCGACGAAGACCATCATCATCCGTTGCGTGGCGCCGAGGAGGCGCTCGACCTCCTGCCCGACGCGATCCTGCGCGTGCTGCCGGGGACGGGCTACCTGATCGCCTACGACGACCCCGTCGGCGTGGCGCGCGAGCTCATCGCGTTCTGCGGCTGAGGGGCCGCAAAGCCTTGCGGCGTCTGGGGTCGTAGGCTGCAAGGCCATGCCCCCTGTGAAGAAGAAGACGCTGTACGGCGGCGAGACCCAGAAGGCCGTGGACAACTTCCCGATCTCGGGTGAGACCGTCCCGCTGTCGGTCATCCACTGGCTCGGCCGGATCAAGGGCACCGCGGCCCTCGTGAACGCGGAGCTCGGGAACCTCGACAAGGACCTGGCCAAGGAGATCGCGGCCGCCGGCGCGGCGATCGCCGCCGGCGAGCACGACAGCCAGTTCCCGATCGACGTCTTCCAGACGGGCTCCGGGACCTCGACCAACATGAACACCAACGAGGTCATCAGCGCCCTGACCGACGGCAAGGCGCATCCCAATGACCATGTGAACTTCGGGCAGTCGTCCAACGACGTGTTCCCGAGCGCGGTCCACCTCGCCGCGCTGGACGAGGCCACCAACTCGCTGCTCCCGGCCCTCAAGCAGCTCGAGCGGTCGCTGGAGCGCAAGGCGCGCAGGTTCAAGGACGTGGTGAAGTCCGGCCGCACGCACCTGATGGACGCGGTGCCGGTCACGCTCGGCGCGGAGTTCGCCGGCTACGCGGCGCAGATCCGCCTGGGCCAGGAGCGCATCCAGAGCGCGCTGGTGCACGTCGGCCAGATCCCGCTCGGCGGCACCGCGACCGGCACGGGGCTGAACACGCACCCGAAGTTCGCCGCCGAGGTGCGCAAGCGCCTGGCGCGCGACAGCAAGTTGAAGCTCATCGCCCCGCCGGCCGATCCGTTCGAGGCGCAGGCCAACCGCGACGCCTTGGTCGAGCTGTCCGGCGCGCTGAAGGTCGTCGCCGTGTCGCTGACGAAGATCGCGCAGGACATCGCGCTGATGGGCTCCGGCCCGCGCGCGGGCATCGGCGAGATCCTCCTGCCCGAGCTCCAGAAGGGCTCCTCGATCATGCCGGGCAAGGTCAACCCGGTCCTGCCCGAGGTCGTCCTGCAGGTCTCCGCGCAGGTGATCGGCAACGACACCGCGATCACGATCGGCGGCATGCAGGGCCAGTTCGAGCTCAACGTGCGCATCCCGCTGATCGCCCGCAACCTGCTGCAGTCGATCCACCTGCTGTCGACGACGTCGGTCGCCTTCGCCGAGAAGTGCGTCGACGGGATCGAGGTCAACAAGGCCGGGACCAAGGCCTCCGCCGAGGCGACCCTCGCCGCCGCGACGGCTTTGAACGGGGCGATCGGCTACGACAAGGCGGCCGAGATCGTCAAGGCTGCGTCGTCCTCGGGACGCCCGCTGCGCGACGTGGCGCTGGAGGCCGGGGTGGACGCGAAGCTGTACGACGAGACGATCAACCTCCGCCGCATCGCGGCAGGGAACGCGGCCTGAGCGGCGCCCCTCGGGGCATCCGTGTCGTTTTCGACGTCTATATGACGTCGGAAACGACACGCATCAGGTGAGGAGGCGCCGGATGCGGTGCGCGACCGCGTTCGGCGTCTTCGTGACCTGCTTGTAGGTGAACCGGACGACGGTGTAGCCCGCGACGGTCAAGCGCTGGTCTCGGTCTCGATCGCGCTCGAAGGACGTAGGCGTCGAGTGGTAGGCGTAGCCGTCGGTCTCGACGACGAGGGTCGTCCCCGGCCAGTGGAAGTCGACGAGGATTCCGGCGAGCGTGACGTTCGTGACGGGCCGCGGAAGATCGTGGTCGTCGCAGAGTTGGAGCATTCGCACTTCCAACGGGCTTCGCAGATCCGCGACGCCGGTGCCGGCCAGCTCATCGAGGAGGCGCCGGAGCTTCGGCGCACCATGTTGTCGCGGATGCTCAGCGAGGCACCGACGGACGGCTAGGAGGTCGAAGAGCTCGAGGCGATCCGCGCGTGCGATGACGTCCTCGAGTGCCCGAGGTCGCAGATGCGGCGAGAGATCCAGCAGCGTCCGCCCCGCCGTTGTGGTCGGTATGCCGTCAATGAGCGTGCCCTCCCAAGCGCGGAAGGTCCCGACGCGGTGGAGCCGGATCCGCGCCGGGTCAGGGTCGCGCCCGGACGTCGACGGCCGCGTCACGTGGATCAGGCGGCCACGCGGAGGAAGGAGATCCCAGAGGGCCGCCGCATCCCAGTGGCTGAGGACAGCACGCGGCCCGCTCGCCCAGGCCGCCGCGAGCCACTCGCCTTCGCGCCGCAGCGCGCGATGGCCGACGGCGTAGCCGCCTCGGTAGAGGACGCGGAGGCGGTGCTTCGCGACGCGATCGACGATCGCCGTGCGTGACAGCCCGACGTCGATCAGGTCGGAGCGGCGAACGATGCCCCATTGGCGGTCGGCGCGGTCGGCGAGCCGCCGGTCCATGTCGTTTTCGACGTCCATATGACGTCGTAGGCGACACGGACCTGAAACTCGCCCCCCGCCGCGGCCCTACCCGAGGCCTGTGCCCAGGCGGGCGAAGGCTCGGCGGACGGCCGCCGCCGCCGGCTTCGGCCGGCCCGCGTAGTCGAACAGGCCCTTCGTGTTCAGCCCGCGTTCGACCACGATGTTCGGCACCACTGACTTGATCGAGCCGCCGGCGAAGGTGGGTGCCACGCCGAAGTCGCGGAGGTTCCACACCAACATCCCGGAGAGTTGGGGGAGGGCGCGGTAGGTCGCGATGTGGCGGCGCAGCAGCCAGGATTGGTAGGCGTAGCCGCCGGGTGCATCCGAAGCGTTCGCCGCGTTGGCCTCGGCGCCGAACTCGCTGACCAGCAGGATCTTGCCCTTGAACGTCCGGGCGAAGCCGAGCGTCGTGTCGTGGAGGCGGGAGGCGATCGCTGAGTGGGTCTCATCGGCGCCCTCGTACCAGCCGATGTAGTTGGTCAACGCGACCGCGTCGACGTTGCGGTAGATCGGCCCGGGCGTCGAGGGCATGTGCGTGCCCCAGAGGTCGACGGCGATGATCCGGCCGGGATCCTCGCGGTGCAGCTCGCGCGCCATGTCGCTGATGTAGGCGACCTGCGACGGGTCGTGGCCGTTGCCGGCGATCTCGTTGGCCAGGTTCCAGGCGATGACGGACGGGTGCAGCTGCTCCTGGCGGACGCTGATCCGGACGCGCTCGCGCGCCGCGTGCGCCAGCGCCGGCGTGTGCGACGTCCAGGCGCCCGGCGCGTCGACCGGCCCGACGCCCTGCCACACCATGATCCCGGCGCGGTCCAACCGCTCCAGCAGCGGCGGCGACAGCGCGTGCTGCGCCCGCGTCGCGTTCGCGCCGACCGCCCGCAGCTCGCTGACGATCCTGTCCATGTCGGCGCCGGTGAGCCCATCGCCGTCGCCGTCGGCGTCCTCGTTGATCGACGCCCCGTGCAGCCGCAGCCGCTGGCCGTTCAACAACAACTCGCCCCCGCGCCGCGAGACCTCGCGCAGGCCGACGTCCTCGCGCCACCCGCCGCCGCCCGGCGCGGCCAGGCGCAGCGTGTAGAGCGATGGGGAGCCGGGCGCCCACAGCGCGGGCGAGCTCACGACCACGCGCGTCGAGACCCGCCGCGTCTCCCCCGGTCCGAGGTGGACGGGCGGAAAGCGAACGGGGATGACGCGGCCGGAGCGCCTGAGGCTGCCGCGGACCTGCAGCTCGCGCGCCGCCCCGAAGCGGTTCTGCACCGCCACGCCCACATCCACCACCGCCGCGCCCCGGTACACCCGCGTCCGCACCGACGGCGCCTCCAGCTCGCTCTGCCCCAGCGGCCGCAGCGTCACCTCGCGGTTGATCCCGCCGTAGTTGAACCACGTGCGATGCCAGCCCTCGCGCTTCTGCCGCGTCGGGAACCGGAAGTCCGCCCGCACCACCAGCGTGTGCGGCACGCCCTCGCGCAGCCGCAGCCGGAACTCGAACGGCAGGTACGCGCCGGTGTGCGTCCCGATCTCGCGCCCGTCGAGCCAGACCGTCGCGACGTGGTGGACCGACTCGAAGCGCAGGACGTACGACCCGGTCCGCGGCGCGGTCAGCGTCGTCCGGTACCACGCGATCCCGCCGCGCCACGCGGCCACGCCCGCCGCGCCCGTGACCTTCGCCGCGTTCGCGACATGCGGGACCGACACCAGCGACCCCGTGAACTTCCCCGCCGGCCAGCCCCGCGCGACGCCCGCGTCGTCCGGGTCGGCGGCCTCGACCCACGGCCCGCCCAGCGCCAGCCGCCCGACCGGCCCGCCGGACGCCATCGGCGTCACCAAAGCGACCCCGGCCGGCCCCGACGCGCCCGCGCCGAGCACCACCGCCGTGCCGCCAACCAGCATCGCCACGATCAACGTGGCGGCCACCGCCAGCTGCAGGCCCGTGCGGCGCATCCAGAGTCAATCCCGCATGATGCCGCCCCACGGCGGCTCCGGCTTCAGGGGCGCGCGCGGGTCCACGGGACGGGGCATCGGCGCAGCGCCCTTCGACGCCGACGCCCCGTGTCCTGCGTCGGACGCCTACAACTCGGTCGGCGGCGTGCCGACGTTCATCGCCACGTACTTGGTCTCCAGGTACTCGTCCATGCCCTCGGGCCCGCCCTCGCGGCCGAACCCGGACTGCTTGACGCCGCCGAACGGCGCGCCCGCGTTGGAGACCATGCCCTGGTTGAAGCCGATCATCCCGGTCTCCAGCGCCTCGATGATCCGGAACGCGCGGTCGGCGTCGCGCACGTAGAGGTAGGACACCAGCCCGTACTCGGTGTCGTTGGCCCGCGCGACGGCCTCCTCGTCGGTCGCGAACGTCGTGATCGGCGCGACCGGCCCGAAGATCTCCTCGCGCAGCAGCTCGGCGTCGTCGGGCACGCCGGCCAGCACGGTCGGCTCGTAGAAGTAGCCCGCGCCGTCGATCCGCGACCCGCCGCACAGGACCTTCGCACCCTTGCCGACCGCGTCCTCGACCAGCTCGGCGACCTTCGACCGCTGCGCCTCGTCGATCAGCGGCCCGACCTGCACGCCGTCCTCGGCGCCGCGCCCGACCTTCAGCGACCCGATCCTCGCGGCGAGCCGGTCGGCGAACGCCTCCGCCACCGACTCGTGGACGAGGAAGCGGTTGGCGCTCGTGCACGCCTCGCCGCCGTTGCGCATCTTGGCCAGGAGCGCGCCCTCGACCGCGGCGTCCAGGTCGGCGTCCTCGAAGACCAGGAACGGCGCGTTGCCGCCGAGCTCCATCGAGACCTTCAACACCTGCTCGGCCGACTGCTTGATGAGCGTCTTGCCCACCGGCGTCGACCCGGTGAACGACATCTTCCGCGTCCGCGCGTCCTCGATCAGCGGCTGCATGATCGCGCCGGACTTCGAGGCGGTGATGACGTTGACCACGCCGCCCGGCAGCCCGGCCTCCTCGAGGATCTGCGCCAGCGCGAGCATCGACAGCGGCGTCTGCTTGGCCGGCTTGACGACGCACGTGCAGCCCGCCGCCAGCGCCGGCCCGATCTTCCGCGTGCCCATCGCCAGCGGGAAGTTCCACGGCGTGATGAACACGCACGGCCCGATCGGCTGCTTCATCGTCAGGACACGGCCCTTGCCGGTCTCGTTGATCGTGAAGCGCCCGTTGATCCGGACGGCCTCCTCCGAGTACCAGCGGAAGAAGTTGTTGGCGTACGCGATCTCGGCCTTGGACTCGGAGACCGGCTTGCCCATCTCCAACGTCATCAACAACGCCAGCTCGTCGGTGCGCTCGTTGATCAGGTCATAGGCCCGGCGCAGGATGTCCGCCCGCTCGCGCGGCGCCACGTTGCGCCACGTCTTGAACGCCTCGCTGGCCGCCTCCAGCGCCGCGTCGGCGTCCGCGTTGGTCGCGTCGGCCACCGACGCGATCGTCTCGCCCGTCGACGGGTCCTCGACGTCGAGGGTCGCGCCGCCCGTCGCGTCGCGCCACTCCCCGCCGATGAAGAGCTGGGTCTTGACCCCTTCGACCACGCGGGTCTCGTCGGCCGTCGCTGCCATGGTGTCGGTCCTCCTGCGTCGTGTCGAAGAAAAACGCCTTCGCGCCCGAGGATACGACTGCTCGCCGCGCCGCAGCGGCGCGACGCGACGGGTCCGTTACTCCGCTCCGCGCACGACCGCGCCGACCGTGCGGGCGAGGATCCTGACGTCCAGCCCGAGCGACCAGCCGTCGATGTAGGCGTTGTCCATCGCGGCGCGCGTCGCGATGCACGTGGCGCCGCGCGACCCCTGGACCTGGGCGAGCCCGGTGAGCCCGACGCGCACGCGGTGGCGCGCCGCGTAGCCGGCGACGTCGGCGCTGAACCGCGCGACGTGCTCGGGCCGCTCGGGCCGCGGGCCGACGAGGCACATGTCGCCGCGCACGACGTTCCACAGCTGCGGCAGCTCGTCCAGCGACGTCCTCCGCAGGAAGCGCCCGACCGGCGTGCGGCGGTCGTCGCCCTCGACCCCACCCGGCGCCGCACCCGGGGCCGACACGAACGCGGAGCCCGACGCCTCGCTCACGCGCATCGACCGGAACTTCAACATCTCGAAGACCTCGCCGCCCTGGCCGACCCGGCGCTGGCGGAACAGGACCGGGCCGCGCGAGGAGCACACCACGGCGGCCGCGAGGCCGAGCAGCAGCGGGGCGAGCGCGATCAGCGCCACCAGCGCGAGGCAGCGGGCGACGACGTACTTGGCCTCCAGCGCGACGGAGTGGGCGTCCAGCGGCGGGCCGGCGGCGGCGATGACCGCCGCCGACATCGGGATCGCGAGGGCCAGGACGAGGAGGGAGAGGAGCACCGGGGACATGTCCTCGCCCATCGGCCATGTCTGCGACCGGACCCATCCCCACTTCCCGGTAGTTGTCAGCCGTATTACCGTCCACTCGGCGCGTCAACGCTCAAGCGTGGTGAGGTTTGAGACAGGCTTTATGAAGCCTTCGTCAGTTCTGGGGATGTCGTTCTCCTGACGGCCTGCCACGCGCGCGGGTGCCAGCGCAGCGGCTCGGGGACCAGCGGCCAGGACAGCCGCAGGCTCGCGAGCATCGACTTGAGCGCGACGTCCTCGGCCGCCGACCACGACAGCCCCAGCCGCTCGCGGGCCTGCGCCGGCAGCGTGCCGCGCGCGATCCACGTCGGCCCGCGCGCGACCAGCGGCTTCAGCACCCACCACGCCGGACCCTGCAGCCACGGGAACGGCGCCGGCAGGTGCGAGATCTGCCGTCGAACGAGCTGACCGCCACCTCCGTCGGCTCGAGCACGTCGTCGAGCATGTGCTGCCAGTACTCCTCGAACGCCGCGTAGTCCTCCGGCACCGGGCGCATCGTCAGCCCGTAGCGCGCGTACCAGGTGATCGACTCGTCGTAGAGGCGCTCGCGGTCGGCGCGCGACAGGACGTTCCCCAGGCACGCCTGGACCGAGATGATGGACTCGAAGAACGTCGCGTGCGCCCAGTAGAAGGCGTCCGGGCTGAGCGCGTGGTAGCGCTCGCCGTTGGCGTCGACGCCCTTGATCGACGTGTGCTGGCCGCGCACCCACGTCCCGGTCTCGTCCTCGCGGTCCTCGTCGTAGATCACGCCGAGGATCGGCGGCGCGCTGCGCAGCAGGCGGTTCCACGGGTTCTCGAAGAAGTCCGAGTGCTGGCGCAGCGCCGCGTCGATCGCGGGATGCATCGCCTGCAGGACGCCGGCGCGGACCACGAACAGCAGGCCGCGGACGTCGCCGAAGTGGCGCCAGGTCAGGGAGTCGGGGCCGAGCGGGGCAGCGGGCACGCGCCGCACCATGTCATCTGACAACGTCCGTTGTCAATCGTGTACGTCGTGCGACGAGACGCGGGCCGCGGCGATGATCAGCCGCGCCGCGTGCGCGTTGAGGCGCGCGGTGGAGATCCCGCGGTCGCCGGCCAGCCAGACGAGGTACAGGTTGCGCAGCGCGCCGATCAGCGCGACCGCGGTCAGCTCCGCGTCGGTCGCGTCCGGCGCGTCGGGCAGCGCGGTGATCCGCGCGACCAGCAGCGCCGCGAAGGCCGGGACGAGCTCGATGTCGTTCCGCGCCAGCACGGTGTCGGAGAACGACTCGCTCAGCAGGACGCGGCCGCGGCGCGGATCCTCTTCCAGGAACGCCGTGAAGGCCGCGACCGCGGAGTGCGCCAGCGCCTCGTCGCCGGGCGCCCGGCCCGCCGCCGCGTGGGCCTGCACCGCCGCGGCGATGGCCGCTCGCGCCTGCGCCGCGACGTGCTCGTGGACCGCGCGCAGCAGCGCGTCGCGCCCGTCCGGGAACGACTCGTAGAAGTAGCGCTCGGTCAGCCCCGCCGCCCGGCACGCGGCGCGGACCGTCACGCCGGCGGCGCCCTCGGTCCCGAGCAGCTCGACCCCGGCGTCGATCAGCGCGGCGCGCCGCGCCGCGACCCGGTCCTCGAGCGTCGATCCGCCATAGCGACCCACGCCGACCGAGACTACGTGTTCGTGACCGTCTCGTCCCCGAGGGCCTGCGCGAACGCGACGTCGGCCGAGTAGTCGATCGGCACCACGATCAGCGACGGCACGTCGAGCCCGAGCGCGTGCCGGAGGTGGCGGCCGAAGTCGTCCGGCGCCGCGCAGCGCCACGCCGGCATGCCGAACGCCTCGGCGAGCTTGACGAAGTCCGGGTTGGTGAAGTCGACGCCGAAGTGCTCGCCGAACTTCTTGTCCTGCTTCCAGACGATCGACCCGAACTGCCGGTTCTCCCAGACGACGTTGACGAACGGCGTCTTCAGCCGCGTCGCGGTCTCGAGCTCCTGGAAGTTCATCAGGATGCCCCCGTCGCCGTTGACGGTCACGACGCGCTTGCCCGGGTGCACGAGCTTGGCGGCGACCGCGCACGGCACGGCGAAGCCCATCCCTGCAAGGCCGTTTGCGATCATCACCGTGTTGGGCTCATGGGCCGGGAACATGCGGCCGATCCACAGCTTGTGGAGCCCCACGTCCGAGATCAGGATGTCGTCGCGCCCCAGCGCGCTGCGGATCTCGTAGAGCACGCGCGGCGGCTGCATCGGGAAGTGGTCGTCGGTCGCGGCGTCGCGCAGCCGTCCCTCGACGAGCCCGCGCAGGCGCGGGGAGCCGCCGGAGTGCGGGACGTCGCGGCACTCCTCGGCCAGCCGCGTGAGCACGTGGTAGACGTCGCCGACGAGCTCGACCTCGGGCGTGAAGAACTCGTCGATCTCCGCCGGCTGGGAGTCGACCACCACGATCTTCTTGTCGCGCTTCGGGTTCCAGTGCTTGGGCGAGTGCTCGACCAGGTCGTAGCCGATCGCGATGACGACGTCGGCGTCCTCGAAGCCGGCCAGCGCGTAGTCGCGCGCCTGCAGCCCGACGGTCCCCAGCGCCTTGGGGTCCTCGAAGTCGAGCAGGCCCTTGCCCATGAACGTCTCGGCGACCGCGATCCCGGTCGCGCGGCAGAACTCGCGCAGCGCGGGCGCCGCGCCGGCGCGGACCACGCCGTTGCCGGCCAAGGCCACCGGGTTGATCGCGCCGCGGATCAGGTCGGCGGCCTTGAGCAGCTCGCGGGCGCCCGGCTCCGGCATGACGGGCCGGCGGCGCGGCAGCGGCTGCGCGTCGACCTCGGCGGCCATCACGTCCTCGGGCAGCTCGAGATGCGTGGAGCCGGGCTTCTCGGACTCGGCCACCTTGAAGGCCTTACGGACGACCTCGGGGACGATCTCCGGGCTCGCGACGCGCGCGTTCCACTTGGTGATGGGCCGGAAGAGCTCGACCAGGTCGATGAACTGGTGCGACTCCTTGTGCATGCGCTCGAGGTCGGCCTGGCCGGTGAGCGCGACGAGCGGCGCGCGATCCAGGAACGCGTCGCCGATCGCGGTGACGAGGTTCATCGCGCCCGGGCCGAGCGTCCCCAGGCAGACGCCCGCGCGCCCGGTGAGGCGGCCGTACATGTCCGCCATGTAGGCCCCGCCCTGCTCGTGTCGAACGGGGATGAACGAGACCGAGGAGCTCGCCAAGGACTGGTTCAGGTCCAGCGTCTCCTCGCCCGGGATGCCGAATACGTACTTGACCCCCTCCGCCTCGAGGCATTCGACGAAGAGGTCGGAGGCTCGCCGCTTGGCCACGTGTGTTCCCTACCCTGACTCGCTGGAATCCGTACTGATGCTGACCGTTCCTCGCACCGCAACTCCCCCGGCCTGCCCGCGTTCCCTGCAACGCATGCGCCGGATCGCCGCCATCGCCGCAGCGCTCGCCTCCGTGCCGGCCCTGTTCGCCGCCGCGCCGTCCGCCCACGCCGCCGCGCGCCTGGTCGTCACGGGCCACGGCTTCGGCCACGGCATCGGCATGAGCCAGTACGGCGCGATGGGCTACGCCGAGCACGGCGCCGACTACAAGACGATCCTCGACCACTACTACGAGGACACGGCGGTGACGCCGCTGGGCAGCGCGCCCGACGTGCGCGTGCTGCTGCAGAGCGGCAAGCGCGCGGTCGTCACCGGCGTCGTCGCCGCCGGGCAGAAGAAGCTCAACGCCGCCTCGACGTACTCGGTGCGCGCGGCCGGCGGCGGGCGCGTGGCGCTCTACAGCCCGACCGGCCGGCGGATGCTGAGCGCGACGTCGCCGCTGCGCCTGGCGCCGCCCTCGGGCGGGGCGTTCACGCTGCGCGGCGGCGCGGCGAACGGGCTGGCGAACGGCCGCTACCGCGGCGCGCTGGAGGTCCGGGCGTCCGGATCAGGCGTCCAGGCGATCGACGCGGTCGACCTGGAGGACTACGTCCGCGGCGTCGTGTCGGCCGAGTCGCCGTCGTCATGGCCGATCGAGGCGCTCAAGGCGCAGGCGGTCGCGGCGCGCACCTACGCGGTGACGACCGACGCCGGCACCGCGACCGACGGCTTCACGCAGTACGCCGACACGCGCTCGCAGATGTACAAGGGCGTCGCCGCCGAGCTGCCCACGACCGACGCGGCCGTCAGCGCTACCGCCGGCCAGGTCGTCGCGCAGAACGGGACGCCGGTCGTCACCTACTTCTTCTCGACCTCCGGCGGCCACACCGAGGACGTCGAGAACTCGTTCCTCGGCGCGCTGCCGCGCGCGTGGCTGAGGGGCGTCGACGACCCGTACGACACGGTCTCGCCGCGGCACAGCTGGGGGCCGTTCACGTACACGCAGGCCTCGGCGCAGGCCAAGTTGAAGGGCTTGGTCCGCGGCTCGTTCCGGGGGATCACGGTCCTGCAGCGCGGCGTGTCGCCGCGGATCGTGCGCGCCGAGGTCGACGGCACCGCCGGCGTCACGCAGGTCACCGGCCCGCAGCTGCGACAGCGCTTCGGCCTGTTCGACACGTGGGCGTCGTTCACGTACATCTCGAGCAACGCCAAGAAGAAGAAGCCGGCGGACGACACGACGCCGCCGTCGACGACGACGCCCGCGCCGACGCAGACGCCCACCGCCGACCCCGCGCCGGCCACGAACACCTCCGGCGGCGCGACGACGCCGGCGCCCGTCGACACCAGCGGCGGGCAGGCCGCGATGGTCGCGCGCGCGCCGGCCACGCACGTCACCGGAACGATCCGGCCCGCGCGCTCCGGCGCGAAGCTGCGCGTCCAGCGCCGCGACGACGGCGCCTGGCGCACGGTCGAGACCACGCGCGTGCGCGCCGGCGGGCGCTACGACGCGGCCGTCCCGGGCCCCGGCGAGTACCGCGTCGCGCTCGGCGTCGTGACCGGGCCGTCGTTGAACATCCGCTGAGCCAGGGCGTGCCGGCCTCATGCTGGCGCGCGGACGGCCGATCGCCTGCGTATGACCGGCTTGTCCGTGGGGCTCATCGCGCTCGCGCTCGTCGCGCTGTGGCTGCTGTCGGCCTGGCGCGGCCTGGTCGCCGCGCGCAACGCGGCCGACGCGACCTGGCACGCGATCGACGTGCACCTGCGGGAGCGCCAGTCGCTCGTGCCGGCGCTGGTCGCCGCCGTGCAGGCCGAGACCGCCGCCGAGGCGCAGACGCTCGACCGCCTCGCCGCCGCGCGGGAGCAGGCGATCGCCGCGACCACGCCGTGGGAGCGCGCGGACGCCGAGCGGCGCCTCGTCGCCGGGATCACGTCCGTCGCCATGCTGGCCGAGCGCCATCCCGGCCTCGGCGCGGCCGCCGCGTTCGTGGACCTCCAGGCGCGCTTCGGCGACATCGAGGACGCCATCCACGCCGCGCGCCGCATCTACAACGCCGACGTCCGCCTCTACCGCAGCCGCCGCTCGCACCTGCCGGGCTCGCTGCTCAAGCGCCTCGGCGAATTCGACGACCGGCCCTACTTCGAGCTCGACCACACGCGCGACCGCGGCACGCCGACGCTCGCGCTGGCGCGGGCCTAAGACGCGGGCGGGGCGGCCGGCGCGCTCGCGCGCGGGTCGGCCGTCAGGAAGGCGATCGCGACCGCGACCAGCTCGTCGGTCACGCCCGCGATCCCGTCGATCCCCTCGCGCAGCAGCGTGATCGAGACGATCTCGTTGACCGCGGCGATCGCGGCCGTCGCCTGCAGCGGCGTCAGCTCGTGCAGCTCCGGATGCACGGCGCGCGACTCGACGCGCCACTGGACGAGGACGCCGGCGAGCGCGTCGACCCACGCGGTCCAGCGCTGCGCCAGCTGCGGGCCGCCCGCGCGCATGTGCGTGAGGAACAGCCGCGCGAACTCCGGGTGGGCGACGAGCGCGTCGAGGTAGGCGCGCGCGCCGGCGTCGATCCGGCGGACCGGGTCCGGCTCGGCCGCGACCGTGTCGACCACGGTGCCGACCATCAGCTCGGACGCGACCTCGAACGCCTGCAGGAAGCAGTCGTCCTTGTCGCGGAAGTGCTCGTAGAACGTGCGCTTGGCGGTCCCGGCCGCGCGCACGATGTCGCTGATCGTGACGGCCGCCACGCCGCGCTCGGCGGCGAGCGTCACGAACGCCGACAGCAGCCGGCCGCGCTGCGAGGCCAGGACGACGTCGCGCGCGAGCCCGTGGGGCCCGCGCGGCAGGACGACCGGCGCGTCGGGCGCCTGGAACGGTGAGGTGAGCTCGCTCAACCGCCGTAGATCCGGGAGACCGACTCGGCGACGCAGACCGGCTTGTCGCCGCCCTCGCGCTCGAACGTCTGGGTGACGGTGATCTGCAGGCCGCCGGGGATGTCGTCGGCCGCGGTGAGCGCGGCGCGCATCCGGACCTTCGAGCCGACGGGCAGCGGCGCCGGGTAGCGGACCTTGTTGTAGCCGTAGTTCAGGCCGAAGGCGACGCCCTGGACCTCGAACAGGCTGTAGGACAACTGCGGGCCGAGCGACAACGTGTACAACCCGTGCGCGATGGTCCCGCCGAACGGCGTCTCCTTCGCGCGCTCGGGATCGACGTGGATCCACTGGTGGTCGCCGGTCGCGTCCGCGAAGGCGTCGATGGCCTCCTGCGTGACGTCGATCCAGTCGCTGACGCCGAGCTCCTCGCCGACCTTGCCCTTGAGCTCGTCGAGCCCGTTGATGACCGTGGCTGCCATGGGCGGGAGTCTATGCGTGCGGGCTGGCCGCGACCCACGCGGCCTCGGCCCGGCCGAGCTCCGTCGACGGGCCCTGGTCGGCGATGTACTCCAGGGCGAGCGTGCCCCAGTCCGCGCCGGCCCGCAGCTCTCCCAGGACGCTGAACAGCAGGCCCTCCATGCGCCGCAGCAGCAGCGCCTGCGGCGGGATCGTCTGGCGGCGCATGTCCTCGAAGTACGGCGACGCGGGCGAGCCCGACAGCTCCATCGACTCGCGCACGTACTGCGGGCTCAGGCGGCGGAAGCCGGTGGTGAAGTACCACTCGCCGGCGAGCGACAGCTGGCCCAGGATGCGCTCGGGCTCGAACGCGTCCGGGTCGGGCAGGTAGCCGAGCGAGGCCATGTGGTCGTGCACGGCCTGGGCGTCCTGCGCGATCACGGCCTGGGCGAGCGCGCGCTCCTCGTCGAGGTAGTCGGCGTCCATCCGGCGGACGAAGCCGAAGTCCAGGAAGCAGACGCGCCCGTCCTGGGCGAGCAGGTAGTTGCCGGGATGCGGGTCGCCGGCGGCGGTGCGCTCGCGGCGGAGCAACCCGTAGAAGAACCGGAAGCAGATCTCGGCGAAGCGGTCGCGCTGGGCCTCGTCGAGCTTCTGGACCTCCGCGAAGCCGCGGCCCTCGACGAACTCCGTGATCAGCACGCGGCGCGTCGACATCGACGTGACGACCGCCGGGACCAGGATGAACGGGTGGCCCCGGAACGCGCGCCACACGCGGCGGTGGTGCTGGGCCTCGAGCTCGTAGTCGAGCTCCTCGCCGATGCGCTCGCGCAGCTCCGCGAGGATCGCCTTGGCGTCGAGGCCGGGCGCGAGGCGCTTGACGAGCGGCAGCAGGATCGCGGCGTTGCGCAGGTCGGTCTCGACCGCCTCGGCGACGCCCGGGTACTGGACCTTGACCGCGACGTCGCGGCCGTCGTGGAGCATCGCGCGGTAGACCTGGCCGATCGACGCGGCGGCGACCGGCGTGCGGTCGAACTCGCGGAAGTGCTCGTCCAGCGAGCCGCCGAGGTCGTCGATCAGGACGTCGCGCATCTTGGCGAACGGCACCTGCGGCGCGTCGTCGCGCAGCGCGGCGAGCTTGGCCTTGAACTCCTCGCGCTCGCCCTCGGGGACCATCTCGAAGTCGACGGTCGACAGGACCTGGCCGAGCTTCATGGCCGCGCCCTTCATCTGGCCGAGCTGCGTGACGAGCTCGTCGGCCAGCGCGAGGGCGCGCTTGGCGTCGGCCGCCTCGGCGTCCTCGGGCGTCCGGGCGCGGTTGGCGAGCTGGGTGCCGGCCCAGCGGGCGGACTGCCCGGCGACGAGGCCGCCGAACTTCGCGGTGCGGGCGAGGCGGCTGGTGGGGATCTTGGGCATCGGGGGCAGGTGTCAGAGTAGGCGCTTGACCATGGCCGCACCGTTGCTCGTCGTCGACGCCCCGTCGCTCCTGTATCGCGCGTTCTATGGCCTGCCGAGGTCCATCACGGGCACCGACGGCCGGCCGGTCAACGCGCTGCTCGGGTTCGCCAACCAGGTCCTGTGGGCCGTGGAGCGGCACGCGCCGCGCGCGGTCGTGCTCTGCAGCGGCGCCGAGGCGGCGGTCTATCGCGCCGAGGCGCTGGCCTCCTACCACGCCGATCGCCCGCCGGTCCCGGACGAGCTGGCGCCGCAGTGGGCCGACGCGCCGGCGTTCTTCGGGGCGTTCGGCTGGGCGTGGGAGGACGCGGGCGACCTGGAGGCCGACGACCTGCTTGGCGCGTACGCGCGCTGCGAGGTCGCTGCGGGCGGGACGTGCCTGATCTTCAGCGGCGACCGCGACATGTTCCAGTGCGTCGGCGAGTCGGTGGCGGTGCTGTTCCCGCGCGGGGGCAAGGACGGGCCGGAGCTGGTCGACGTGAAGGGCGTCAAGGTCAAGTACGGGATCCGGCCGGATCAGGTCCCGGACTTCATCGCGCTGCGCGGCGATCCGTCGGACGGGATCCCGGGCGCCAAGGGGATCGGCGAGAAGACGGCGGGCGAGATCCTGCGGGTGCACGGGGACCTGGAGACGGCCATCGCGCAGGCGGGTCAGGAGCGTCCAAGGGTCGCCGCAGCGCTCCGGAATCAGGCCGACGAGCTGCGCGAGTTCCGCAAGATCGCGACGTTGCAGCCGATCTCAGTGGCATGTCCGGAGGACGCTCCGACCACGTACGCCCAGGCCGCCGAGGCCGCGGCGGCGCGTGGGATGATGAGACTCTCGGAGCGTTTGGCGGGTCTGGCGAAGCAGGAGTAGGCGGTGCGCGCGCGAACGTCGCGCTGTTGAGCGATGCACCGCCTGCCGATGCTTCAGCGATGATCCTCCGCGTGTTGCGACGTGTCGCCGCGTGCTGGTGCGTCGCGGCGCTGGTCTGCGGCGCGCTCGCGGCCAGTGGGCAGGCTGCTGCGGCGCCGCCGCGCGCGGTCGACCTCGACGCGGCCGGCTGGGAGTACGCGCCGGACCCGGGGAACGTCGGCCTCGGCGGAATCGGACCCGCCCACCCCCGCGGCCCCGGCAGCTTGACCTGGTCGGCGATCGACCTCCCGCACGTCTTCGACCCCAAGCCGGACGACGACACGTTCCACGGGCAGACCGGCTGGTACCGGGTTTCGCTGCAGCGTCCGAGCGGCACGCCGGCGGGGTTCGACTGGGGCATCCACTTCGAGCAGGTCCGGCGCGTCGCCGAGGTGTGGGTGGACGGCCGGCGGGTCGCGGTGCATCAGGATCCGTACGCGCCGTTCACGATCGCGCTGCCGCAGCTGCGCGACGGGCGCCGCCACGAGGTCGTCGTCCGGGCCGACAGCCACAAGGCCAAGGAGCCGCGCGAGGGCTGGTGGAACTGGGGCGGGATGACGCGCGAGGCGCAGCTCGTCCCGCTCGGCTTGTTGGCGACGCACGACCCGGGGTTCCTGCCGCGGCGGACGTGCGACGGTGGGTCTTGCACCTGGAGCGTGCTGGTCGACGCGACGGTCCAGAACCGCGGGGCCACGACGGTCGCGCCGCGGCTCGCCGCGCGGATCACCGCCCCGGATGGCCGGCCGGCCGGCAGCGGGAGCGCCGCGGGGCGGCCGCTGGCGCCCGGCGAGACCGCGCGCGTCCGGTTCTCGGTGCCGGTGACGGGTTCTGACGTCGAGCTGTGGGGCCCGGGGCATCCGGCGCTGTACGGCGTGGCGCTGGACACGATCGGCGCCGGAGGTGCGGTCGAGCAGCACGACGGCGCCCGGATCGGCCTGCGGACCGTGACGGTCCGCAACGGGTTGTTGATGCTCAACGGCAAGGCCGTCGAGCTGCGTGGCGCGTCGATCCAGGAGGACGTCGACGGCCACGGCCCGGCGCTCACCGACGCCGACGTCGACTCGATCGTGGCGCAGCTCAAGGCGGTCGGGGCGAACGTCACGCGCGCCCACTACGCGCTGGACCAGCGCCTGCAGGCCAAGCTCGACGAGGCCGGGATCATGGTCTGGACGCAGGCGCCGATCTACCACCGCGACCGGCTGCTGCGGACGTCCGCGCAGCGCGCGACCGCGCTGTCGACGGTGCGCGCGGCGGTGCTCCAGACGCGCAACCACCCGTCGACGATCACGCACTCGGTCGCCAACGAGCTGTCGGTGATCCCGGACAAGGTCCCCGGGACCGCCGCGTTCCTGCACGACGCCCGCGCGCTGACGGTCGACCTGGACCCGACGCTGCCGACGGCCGTCGACACGCTCTCGTATCCCGGCTACCCGCGGCAGAACGCCTACGCGGCGTTCCAGTTGTTGGGGATCAACTCCTACTTCGGCTGGTACCCCGGCAAGCCGGGCCACTCGACGGCCGACATCAAGTCGCTGGGGCCGTACTTGAGCGGGATGCGAGCCATGTACCCCAACTCGGGTCTAGTGCTAACGGAGTTCGGCGCCGAGGCGACGATGACCGGCCCCGCGACCGAGAAGCAGACCTACGCCTTCCAGCAGGTCTACACCCGCCAGGTGCTCGCCGCCGTGAAGGCGGCGCCGACGCTCAGCGGCGCGATCTACTGGACGCTGCGCGAGTTCGCGGTCAAGCCGGCGTGGGACGGCGGCGCCGACCTGCCGGGAGCCGACCGGACGCCGATCCACCACAAGGGGCTCGTGACGTACGACGGGCGGCCGAAGCCGGCGTACGACGTGTTGAAGTCTGATATTCGGGCCACGCCGCTGGATCGGCCGGAGGCCGATGTGGCGCTGGCGCTGGGGACGCGGGTGCCGGTGGGGGATCGGGGGCGCGTGGGCTTGACCGTGGCGTTGCTGGTGCTGCTGGCGGTCGGTGTGATGTTGGTGGTGGACCTGTGGGCGTTCGCGGGGTGGCGGCGGGCGGTGCTGGCGGAGGCGCTGGAGGCGCGGCGGGCGGCGCGGGCGCGGGCGCGGCGCTCGCTGGTTCTTCCCGTGGCCTCCGAGGCGGATGTCGCCGAGGTGGGCGAGATCGCGGCTTAGGCGCGCCGGCGTCGGTTGGCGAGCAGTTCAGGCGTGGGCTGGTGCTGCGGGGCGGGGTCTGCTTGGCATCTAGGGCGAGGCAGTTTCGGTGCTGCTCCGCGCTGTCGGCGTGCCTCGGCCGGGTTGGGGCGGGCATTTCGGACTCGCATCGCGGGACGCCGAGGTCCAAGTCGTCTGACCCTCCCATCTCGGGGGTGAGACGACTTGGACTGCGTTCGCAGGCGAATCCTCGCCTCGCCGACGTCCGTGTCGTCTGGTGTCCCACATAGGGACACGCGACGACATGGACCGTCGTTCGCAGCCGAATCCTCGCCTCGCCGGCGGTCCGTGTCGGTTTGGACGTCATATGGACGTTCGAAACGACACGGATCGCCGCGCCGAGGTCTGTGTCGTCTCGTGGTGGACTATTCACCACGAAACGACACGGATCGCCGGCGCGCCGAGGTCGGGGTCACCTTGGGCTCGTATATGGAGCCGAAAGTGACCCGGACCTCGGCGTCCTGGCGATTCGGCCCCGAACTCGCCCGGAAGCACCAGCCCGGACGAGCCACACCGACAGCGCGGAGCACCACGCAGACTGCCTCGCCCTAGATGCGAAGCAGACCCCGCCCCAAAACACCGCCAGCGCCCGCGCTGCTCGCCAACAAGCGCCGGCGAAAAGCCTCCTAGAACCGCGTCTCCCGCGGATCCCGCCGCGTCGACCACAGCGTCTGCCCCCGCGACCGGCGCACCAGGTACACGATCCCCGTCGCCACCAGCACGCTGACGACGAACCCGCCGCCGTTCCGCCCACCCGTGATCGCGTACATGATCAGGCCGCCCACGAACGAGCCCACCAGGCCGATCCCCACCGTCGCCCAGATGCTCATCGGGTCTGGCCCCGGCAGCGCCAGGCGGGCGAGCCCGCCGACGATCAGTCCAGAGAAGAACAGCAGGATGATGTACAGCAGCAGGCTCATGTGACAGACGGTACTCGCCTCAACCGCCGGGCTCGGCGCGTGTGTGGACCGTCAGCCACACATGCCCGCCCCACAGCAGCCGCTGCGTGTCGACCTCCGCATTGCCGCTCCCGCCCTGCGTCTGCCACCCGATCACCTCGACCCGCGCGCCGATGCGCGGCAGCCGCGGGACGTACAGCCCCGGCGGCAGCTTGACGATCCGCGGCCGCAGCTGGTCGATGATCACGAGGTGGCGGTCGCCGTCGTTGTCCGGGTCGTGGCCCTGGACCCAGACGACGCGGCCTGAGACGTGCGCGCACGTGTCCTCGGCGGTCAGGCGCGGCGTGTCCCAGCAGGGACGGGTCCACTTCGGCGCGTCCGCGCGCAGCGCATACGCGAGCGGCAGCGGCCCGGGCAGGTTGTAGGACTCGGAGACGCCGCCGCGGAAGAGCACCACGAACGCCACCGCCAGCACGGCGCTCAGCGCCACCGCGAGGGCCAGGAGCTTGAACACCAGCAGCCGGAGGCGACGAGGGGGCGCGGTCGCTGGCGCGAGCATCGGCGGGACCCTATGGCGCAGCCGCACTCACCTTCGACCAGGATTCGCGCGTCAGTGCGCCGTCGTGCCCTCGCGCCCGTAGCTGTCCGACAGCCGGACGACGTCGTCGAGCTCCGGCGTCGAGACCTCGAGCACGTCGGCGTCCTCGATCGCCTCGATCGTGTGGATCTCGCCCGGCAGGTTGCGCCAGACGTAACCGGGGCCGATCTCAACCTCGGTCAGGTCGTCCGCGCTGGTGCCCTTGACGAGCTTCAGCCGGCCCGAGAGCAGGTAGCTGCTCTCGTCCTTGTGCTGGTGGTACTGCAGCGACAGGCGATGGCCGGCGTCCACGTGGAGGATCTTGCCGGCGTAGCGGTCGGTGACGGCGTACCAGAGCTCGTAGCCCCAGGGCTTTTCGACACGGCGCGGGAGGTTCACTGCCCCCTGTTGTACCCGAGGGGGATGTCAGCTCGCGGCCTCGAGCGCCGCGCGCCGTCCGAACTCGACCGCCTGGAGCAGCTGGCAGTCGTCGGGCTCGAAGTCGGACGCGGAGCCGCGCACGTGCGTCGCGATCACCCGGAACTCGTCATCCAAGAGGGTCACCCGCCCGACACGGCCTCCGTGTCGCTCCAGGTAGACCCAGTGGGTCTCGGCCATCCCGGCCCTTTCACGTGTCCGTGGAGATCGCCGCACCGATCTCCGGTCCGGCGGAAGCCTAGCCGGATCAGCAACCGCTGATGAGGGATTTCAATGCCCCAGATTGGTGGTGGCAAGCCTGCCCGACCAGGTGAGGCGCACCGTGTCGAGCTCCATGTGGCCGGTGCCGCCGCGCATCATCCAGCCGGTCGCGTCGATCCACGACCCGATGCGCGGAAGCGTCTTGACCGGCAGCTGGATGGACAGCTTGACGATCCGGGGATGCAGCCGCGCGATCACGATGAGGTGGCGGTCGCCGTCGCCGTCCGGGTCGTGCTTCTGGATCCAGACGACGCGTCCGGTCACGCGCTCGCACACGATCTTGTCGATGTACTTGGCGCTGCTCCAGCACGGCCGCGTCCACGCCGGCGCGCGGCGCTGCTGGTCGGCCCGCAGCAGCAGCGTCCGCGGGTAGGTCTGGAACGTCCCGCGCGAGAACACGATCGCCGCCACGCCCGCGACCAGGACGATCACCGCGAGGATCGCGGTGGCGATGCGGCGCGCGCGGACGACGGTCAAGCTACGGCGTGAACTTCACGTTGATGACGTCGCCGTCGCGCATGACGTAGTCGCGGCCTTCCAGGCGCAGCGTCCCGCGCTCGCGCGCCCCGGCGAACCCGCCGGCGTCCAGGAGCGCGTCCCACCCGATGACCTCGGCGCGGACGAAGCCCTTCTGGATGTCGGTGTGGATCGCGCCCGCGGCGTGCCAGGCGGTGAGGCCGTCCTCGAGGTGCCACGTCTGCGCGATCGTCCCCTCGCCCGCCGTGAAGAACGAGTTGAGGTCCAACAGCGCGAACGCGCCCTGCGACACGCGGTCCAGGCCGGACTCGCTGACGCCCAGGTCCGCGCGCATCTCGGCGGCGTCCGCGTCGTCCATCTCGGACAGCTCGGCCTCCAGACGCGAGGAGATCGCGACCGCCTTGAAGCCGAGCGCGTCGGCGTGGGCCTGGATCTCCGGCGGGACCTCGTCGCTGCCCTCGTCGACGTTGGCGACGTACAGCACCGGCTTGGACGTCAGCGGCGCGAGGTTGCGCAGCGCGTCGGGCGCCGCGGCGGGCACCGGCACGGTCCGGACGGCCCGGCCGGCCTGCAGCGCGGCGACCACGTCGCGCAGCCACGCCTCCTCGGCCTGCGCCTCCTTGTCGCCGGACTTGGCCTGCTTGGCGACGCGGTCCACGCGCCGCTCGGCCTGCTCGAGGTCGGCGTAGATCAGCTCGGTGTCGATCGTCTCGATGTCGCGCATCGGGTCGACCGTGCCCTCCGAGTGCAGGATGCCGGCGTCGTGGTGGGCGCGGACGACGTGGATGATCGCGTCGGTCTCGCGGATGTTGGCCAGGAACTTGTTGCCCAGGCCCTCGCCCTCGGACGCGCCCCTCACGAGACCCGCGATGTCGTGGAAGGCGATCGTGTCCCAGACCACCTCGGAGCTGTGGAGCAGTTGCGAGACCTTGACCATGCGCTCGTCGTGCACGGGCACGATGGCGACGTTCGGCTCGATCGTGGTGAACGGGTAGTTCGCGGCCTCCGCGCCCGCCTTGGTGAGCGCGTTGAACAGCGATGACTTGCCGGCGTTGGGCATGCCGACGATGCCGACCTTCATGAAGTGGTCGCTCCTGCGATGAGGGTGCCGAGCAGCGCGCCGGCGACGATGTCCGAGGGGTAGTGCACGCCGAGGTAGACGCGCGTGGCGGCCATCGCGGTGGCCACCGGGTAGATGTAGCGCTTGCCGCCGAGCAGCGGGGCGAAGCCGCGCGCCGCCGCGAACGACGACGACGCGTGCGCGCTGGGGAAGCTCAGCTGCGTGGGCGTCGAGATCAGGGCGGGCAGTCCGTCGAGCTCCGGACGGCGCCGCCGCACGGTGAGCTTGATCGCCGAGTTCGCGGCGAAGGCGAGGGCGACGCGCGCGGTCGCCTGCGTCCAGGCCGCGCGCCGGGGGCGGTCGACCAGCGCGCCGGTCGCGCCGAGCGCCAGCCACAGCAGCGCGTGCTCGCCGGTCTTGGAGAACGCGCGGGCGGCGCGTTCGGTGGTCGGGTTGTGCCCGCGGGTGCGGACGGCGACGGCCAACGCGGTGTCGGCGCGGGTCAGGACGGCGAGCATTCGACGCGCAACGGTAGAGCGTCGCGCGTCTTGGACGTCGGCTACATGCCCCGGCGGGCCAACATGTAGGGGAAGGTCCGCGCGAGGATCTTGATGTCCTCGAACAGCGACCACGTCGTGACGTAGAGGTAGTCGATCTTGACCATCTCGTGCATCGGCACGCGCGCGGAGCCCATGATCTGCCAGTGGCCGGTCATCCCCGGCGTGAGGTGCAGGCGCCGCCGGTCGTAGCCGGTGATCGTCTTGTCCTCGGACCTGATCAGCGGCCGCGGGCCCACCAGGGACATCTCGCCCATCACCACGTTGAACAGCTGCGGCAGCTCGTCCAGCGACGTCTTGCGCAGGAGCCGGCCCACCCGCGTGATCCGGGGGTCGTCGGCGATCTTGAACAGGCCGCTGGCCTCGTTCATCACCATCAACTCGGCCTTGCGCTGCTCGGCGTCGGCGACCATCGTCCGGAACTTGAAGATCCGGAACGGCTCGCCGTCGCGGCCGACGCGCTCCTGGCGGAAGAAGACCGGCCCGCACGTGTCGAGCTTGATCGCCACCGCGATCAGCGCGAGGAACGGCGCGGCCAGGATCAGGCCCCCGAGCGCGCCCGCCAGGTCGAACGCGCGCTTGACGATCTGCGAGGAGCGGCCGAGCGCGAACTCGCGCACGCCCAGCAGCGTCATCCCGCCGAGGTCGTCGAAGACCACCGACTGGCCGACGACGTCGAAGACGTGCGGCACGATGCTGGCCCGGACGCCGAGCGCCTTCGTCGCGCGGATGAGGTCGAGCGTCACCTGCGGGTTGGTCTGGCTCGGCACGACGAGCACGCGGTGCGCGTCGAGGTCGCGCACGAGCTGGTCGAGCGTCGCCTCGTCGACCGGGCGCTCCTCGGCGCTGAAGTCCGACACGCGCTGCAACGACAGGCGGCCGACCAGGCGCGCGTTGACGTCCGCGGTCTCCAGCTTGTGCTGGAGGCGCGCGTAGGTCGCGGCGTCGCCGATCAGCAGCAGGCGCTCCTGCGTCACCGCGCGGCCGGCGACGACGCGCGCGACGCGCCGGAACAGCAGGCCGAGGGTGAGCAGCGAGATCCACAGGACGACGGCGGCGGCCTTGTCCAGCGGCCCGTCGAGCACGATGCCGTCCAGCATCCACACGGCCAGCGTGTAGAGCGTGGCCAGCTCGAGGAACGCGGGCGCCTCGTCCAGCGTCGACTTGCGGATGATCAGCTCGTCGCGGTCGTACAGCCCGCTGAGCTTGCAGGCCAGCGTGACGAGCGGCAGCCCGAGCAGGACGCGGGCGCTCAGCTGGTTCGTGCCGAGCAGGTTGGTGGCGACGACCAGCGCGACGAGCGCCGACAGCGCGTCGGCCACCGCGAGGCTGCGGCGGTAGCGCCGGTCGCGCTTCAGCACCGCGGCGTTGGGCTTGGCCTCCTCGATGAGCGGCCAGAACGGACGCAGCCCGGTGAAGCGCAGGAGCGTTGTGGTGCCGCGACCCCCATCGGGCACGCGAAGCGGGGCTCGCAAGAGAGACGTCGATCCTTGTTCTAGGAGTTGCCCTTCCAGCCCGCCCGTCGGAGCTGCCTGCCGTGATGTGCTCCGCCGTGCGGGGCGGCGATCCTCCCAGCCATGGAAGACGCCGTTGTTTCTGGTCGGAGAACCTAACGCGCCCTGCGGGCCCTGCCTAGGCGTGTTTCGGCGAAAAGCGGTCGACCATCGGTCCAGTTTGGCGCGCCGGCGCTCAAGCGGCTGGACGATCGACCAGGCGTGCGAACGTCTCGAGCGGGTCGCCGCCCCGAACTTCGAGCCGTGGCAGGTCCAGCAGGTTGCGCGTCGGGAACGCCCACCACGGCATCGTGGTGTAGCCGACCTCGTAGCCGACGGCGCCCGCGAGCCGCTGGATCGCGCCGTCGTTGAGGCCGAACGGGTAGGCGATCGTGCTGACGCGCCGGCCGAGCCGGTCCTCCAGCGTGATCCGGCTCTCGACGAGCTCACGCACCGCGTCGGCGGGCGTCACAGCGGTGAGCGCGGCGTGGCCGACGGTGTGCGAGCCGATCCGGACGCGGTCGGCCGGGAGATCGGACAGCGCCTGCCAGTCCATCAGCGGCTCGCGGCGCTCCCAGGTCGTGTCCCACGCGTCGGTGCCGCCGACGTGGCCGGTGACGACGAACAGCTCCGCGCGGAAGCCGTAGCGCTCCAGGAGCGGCACGGCCTCCTCGCCGAAGTCGGCGAAGCCGTCGTCGAAGGTGAGGATCACGCCGCGGCCGGGCAGCGGCCGGTCCAGGGCGACCGCGCCGGCCCACTCGTCGATGTCGATCGAGCGGTAGCCGTTCTCCTTCAGGTACGCGAGTTGCTCCTCGAACGCGGCGGGATCGGTCCGCCAGCGCGCGGCCTCGGGCGCGCCGTCTGTCGCGATCCGGTGGTACATGAGCACAGGGACGGCCTCGTGGGGCGTGGCGTCGAGCGGCGGCGTGTCGGCGGCGGTCGCGGCGCCGTCGTCGTCGGCGAGGTCGATCGCGCGCTGGCGCACGGCGGGCCCGCTCCGCCAGGGGGCGCGCGGGAGGCGCGACGCGCGGCGGGCGTAACGCTGGACGACGAACGTGGGCGCGCGGGACTCGGCGACGAGCTCGACGTGGCGGCCGACGTGCAGCGCCCTCCACACCCCGCCGGCGCGCGCCATGCTGCTGGTGATGACGAGCGTGCCGCCCGGCGCGAGCGCCTCGATCAGGCGCCGGGCGCCGGCGCGCAGCTGCCGCTCGCCCTCGGCCCAGCGCAGGACGTCGCCGCAGACGACCAGGTCGTTGCCGGCGGGGAGCGGCTCCTCGAAGACGTCGGTGCGCTGGAAGGAGACGTTGGCCGCGTCCGCGCACCGCGCCGCCGCCTCCTGCAGCGCGAGCCAGGAGATGTCGGCGACGACGAGCCGGTCGGCGCGCCGGCCCAGCTGCGCGGTCAGCCACGGGTCCGAGGAGCCGACCTCGAGCACCTGGCCGGCGTGCTCGGGGACGAGGTCGAGGACGTGCTCGCGGCGCACGGCGGCGACGGTCGGCGGGCGACGCGCGCCGGTGACGTGGCGGCGCTCGAACCAGCGCGCGCGGCCGTCGGAGCGCAGGCCGAGCTCGACGGCCTCGCGGTCGCGGTCGATGACGAAGGGGGCGTGGAGGATCGGGGTGTCGGCGCCGGCGCCGTCGTGCTCGATCAGCGGCTGGCCGGTGTGGCGGGCCAGCGCCCGGACGTGCTCGCGCGCCGCGCCGGGGATGAGCGTGAGGCGGCCGGCCGCACCGCTAAGGGACCCGTAGCGGTAACGGCCCAGGAGCGTGGCGGCGCCGGCGACCTCGCGCGCGACGGGCGCCCAGCCGGGGACGAGGCGGCCGTCGGAGGCCGCGGGCGCGGCCGTGCGGCGCTGCGCGATCGCCGCCAGCCGCTCCCGCAGCGACGCGCCCGGCGCGCCCGCGTAGAGCAGCAGCGCCTCGCGGACCACGACGTGGCAGAGCTCGAAGCCGGCCGCGTAGCTGATCGCGCCGCGCAGCGCCTGGGCCGAGACCTGGCCGTCGCGCGCCGGCGCGACGCGCACGCGCACGCGCAACAGCGGGATGCCGGCCAGCGCGACATCGACGTCGAGCGGCCCGTCGACGCCGGTGACCGCCGGCAGCGGCTCGGCGATCTCCACGACGCCGAGGTCCGCGCGCGCCACGACGGGCCCCTCGCGGTCGTCGCGCGCCGGCTTGTCGCCGAGGTCGTAGAACTGGTCGTGCGACCACTCCGGCCGGCCCCAGACCTCCTGCAGCAGGACGCTCCACCCGACCGCCGCGTGCAGCGCGTGCGGCGTGTCGACCTCGGGCGCGGCGGGGACGTCGGCGAGCTCCACGCGGCCGCGGCGCACGCGGATCCGCGCGTCGCGCTCCACGCTCAGCTCCGGGTAGACGGTCGCCGCGAGGTGGCGGCGCAGGATCTCCCACGCCTCGGCCGCGGCCAGCGCGTCGGCGACGACCGCCGCCGGCGCGACGGGACCGGCCGCGGGCAGGACGAGCGGCGGGCCCTGCGCGTCCAGCCCCCGCGGCACGACCATCAGGCGCTCCGCACCGTCGAGCCGCACGTCGGCGATCGGCCCGCACAGCGGCGGCCGCGTGACCCTCGTGCGGCCGACCTGCAGGTCCTCGTGGTCGACACCGTTCTGGAGGATCAGCTCCTCCAGCGTCTGGCTCATGGTCAGCGCCAGCCAGTGGTCGCGCGAGAAGCGCCCGACCGCGTCCACGAACGCGTGCAGGTGCTGGTGGACCTCGGGCGGGTAGTCGGGCCAGCGGCGCACCGACGTCCCGCGCGCGACCGACACCGCGTTGAAGATCGTGTGGGCCATGCCGACGCCCTCGGCGTCGCCCGCGTGGCGGTCCTCGATCAGGTCGAAGAGGTGGCCGGCGTCCACGCCCTTGGCGACCTCCAGCCCGGCCGCGTAGGCCGCGAGGTACATGCGCGCGGTGGGCGCCGACGTGGCGGGCTCGCCGAGCTGCCGCGCGCCGGGCCAGCCGGCCAGCCGCGGGTCCTCGCCATGGCCGCGGGCGATGACGAGCAGCCCGTCGGTGAGCATCCGCACGCCGTCGGCCGACGCCGAGCCGCCGCGCACGCGGTAGTAGGCGATGTTCTCGGGGATCGACGCGAAGCGCGCGTGGGTCCGGACGATCCGCTGCCAGAGGTCCCAGTCCTCACACGTGATCAATGAGGTGTCGAAGCCGCCGAGACGGCGCACCAGCTCGGTGTCGACCAAGGACGTGTGGATCGAGAACGCGCAGGTGCGCGCGAACTTGGCGAACAGGTCGTCGTCGTGGGCGACGCGCTCCTCCGGCAGCTCGGTGCCGTCGGCCAGGATGCGCGTGCAGCCCCCATTGATCAGCTGCGCGTCGGGGTGGCGGTCCAGCGCCGCGGTCAGCTGGGCGAAGGCCTCGGGCGTGACCCAGTCGTCGGCGTCCAGGAAGAACAGGAACGGGTGGCGCGCCAGGTCGATCGCCGTGTTGCGCGCGGCCGACACGCCGCCGTTGGGCTGGCGGTGGACGCGGATGCGCGGGTCGCGGGCCGCGTACTCGTCGGCGACCGCGGCCGTGCCGTCCTTGGAGCCGTCGTCGACGACGATGGCCTCCCAGTCCGGGTGGGTCTGGGCGATGAGCGAGTCGAGCGACACGCCCAGCGTCGCCTCCCGGTTGTAGGCCGGTATGACGACCGAGATCGCTGCCATCCGTCGCGCGATACTACTTGCACATGACCTCGGAGACGCCTGCCTCGACCGTCTCCGTCGTCGTGCCGACCACGGGCGACGCGCCCTGGCTCGCGCCGATCGTCGCGGCGGCGCTGGCCGACGGCGCGCTCGAGGTGGTGGTCGTGGACGACCGCGCCGACGCCGCGCGGCCCGCGCTCCGGCTTCCGGATGATGGACGCGTGCGCGTGCTGAGCGGTCCACGGGCCGGTCCGGGTCCGGCGCGGCAGGCGGGCGTGGAGGCGGCGCGCGGGGACGTCGTCCTCCTGCTCGACCACGACGTCGTGCCCGAGCCGGGGCTCGTGCGCGGCCATGGGGCACGGCACGCCGCGGCCAGCGCCCTCGTCGTCGTCGGCGCGATGCCCGTCGTGGTGCGGCCCGGCGAGCCGCGCCCGCGCTACCCGCGAGCGCTCTACGCCGCCGACTACGCGCGCCGCGCCGCGCGCTGGAGCGCCGATCCCGACGACGTCCTCGAGCACCTGTGGACCGGCAATGTGTCCCTGCGCCGCGCCGACGCGCTGCACGTGGGCCTGGCGTCGGCCGACTACCGCGGCTACCGCCACGAGGACCGCGACTTCGGCCTGCGCTGCCGCGCGGCCGGCCTGCGCGGCGTCTACGCGCCCGAGCTGCGCGCGGTCCACCAGTACGAGCGGCCGGCCGAGAGGTTCTTCGCCGACGCGCGCGCCCAGGGCGCCGAGCAGGCGCAGCTGGCCCGCCTGCACCCCGAGGCCGCGGTCGTCCGGCGGCCCGAGGACCTGCTCGACGGCGTCCCGGGCGCGCTCCGGCCCGTCCTGAGGATCGCCGCGCGGGGTCCGCGCGGCGCGGCCGTCCTGCGGGGCGTGCTGCGCGGGCTGCTGGCCGCCGCGGGCGTCCTCCGGGCCGACGCCGCGGCGCTGCGCCTGGCCCAGTTGCGGCGGCGCGCCGAGCAGATCGGCGGGTGGACGCGTCCCGGCGTGTGACAATGAGTGCGATGGCAGCACGGACAGCCGACCCGCCGCCGGTGCCCGCGGCGGGGTTGACCGCCCCCAGCGCGCGCCGCCTGACCCCTGGCGTGTTCCAGGAGGTCGTCCTCCACCTGGTGCGCCGGGAGATCGACGCGACCCACCGCATGACCGTGCTCGGGTGGGCCTGGCCGGTGGCGCGCCAGCTCGCGCAGCTCGCCGCGCTGGTGTTCATCTTCGGGTCGGTCCTGGACCTCGGGATCCCGCACTTCCCGGTCTTCGTCTTCTCCGGCCTGATCGCGTGGACCTGGTTCGCGACCGGCGTCGGGACCGCGGCGACCGTCCTGCTCGACGACCGCCACCTCGTCTTCCAGCCGCGCCTGCCGCGCGCGGTGCTGCCGATCGTCGCGATCGTCGTGCCGCTGGTCGACGTCGTCCTCGCGCTGCCGGTGCTGCTGCTGCTCGCGGTCCTGGAGCGCGGCCTGGAGTGGACGATCGTCGTCACGCCGCTGCTCGTGATCGTGCAGTTGGTGTTGATGGCCGGCATCGCGTGGCTGGTCTCATCGATCAGCGTCTTCTTCCGCGACGTGCCCAACCTGACCGCGGTCGCGCTGCAGATCCTGTTCTACATGACGCCCGTGTTCTACGGGCTGCGCACCGTGCCGTCGGAGTACCACACGATCCTCGAGGCCAACCCGATGACGATCCTCGTCGGGGCCTACCGCGCGGCGCTGCTCGGCGAGCCGTGGCCGAGCGTCGGGCAGTTCGCCTACCTGATCGCGCTCTCGCTCGCGCTGTGCGCCATCGGCTTCACGGTGTTCCAGCGCCTGTCCCGCAACTTCGCCGACAGCCTGTGAGCACGCAGCTCGAGTTCGACGGCGTCTGGAAGTCGTTCCCGCGCTGGCACGCCGGCACGCGGAGCATCCGCTCCATGTTGGATCCGGACCTGCGCGCGCAGCGGCGCTCGACCGAGGTGCGCTGGGCGCTGCGCGACATCAGCTTCACGCTCGAGAACGGTCGCGCGCTCGGGATCGTGGGCCACAACGGCGCGGGCAAGTCGACGCTGCTACGCCTAGCGTCTGGGATCACCGAGCCGACGCGCGGGGCGATCCGCGTCGCCACCGACGCCGCGTCGGTCCTGTCGCTGGGCGACACCTTCAACTTGGAGTTGACCGGTCGCGAGAACGCGATGACCGCCGCGCTGGTGGCCGGCATGCGGGTCCGGGACGCCAAGCGCGCGATGCCGGCGATCATGGAGTTCGCCGAGTTGGAGGACTTCTCCGACGCGCCCGTCCGCTCCTACAGCGACGGCATGAAGCTGCGGCTGGCGTTCGGCGTCGTGGCGCAGCTGCAGCCGCGGCTGCTGATCCTCGACGAGGTGCTGGCGGTCGGCGACCTGAGCTTCCAGGAGAAGTGCATGGCCTGGATCCGGGCGCTGCGCGACGACGGGACGAGCCTGCTGTTCGCCTCCCACAACCTCGACCAGGTCGTGGAGGAGTGCGACCAGGCCGTGTGGCTCCAGCACGGCCGCGTCCTGGGGTTCGGCGACGCGGAGGAGATCGTCGACCGCTACCGCGGCGCGACGCAGGAGGCGACGCTGATGGTCACGCCGGCGCCGGAGGAGGTGCCGGACGGCGAGGCGTCGGAGGGCAGCCTGGTCTTGCAGGAGACGCGCTTCGGCTCGCAGGAGGTCCGGATCGAGGACGTCCAGATCGGCGCCGACGGCGACGGCGAGGCCGAGCCCGGCGAGACGCTGGAGGTCGCGTTCACGATCCGCGCCGACCGGGCCCACGAGGAGCTCGCGGTGTCGCTGGCGATCCAGCGGCCGGAGGGCGAGATCGTGTGCCTCGACGTGAACACGCAGGCCGACGGCGTGCGGGTGGGACCGGTGGTCGCCGGCGGCACGCAGCGCGTCGCGCTGGCGATCGACGACCTGGAGCTGGCGCCGGGGACGTACTTCGTCGACGTCGGGGTGTTCCCGATGGACTGGGCGTTCTCCTATGACTACCACTGGCGCGCGCACCGGCTGCGGGTGCGGGGGAATCGGTACACGGAGTTCGTGTACCGGCCGCGGCTGCGGCGCTGGACGGTGGGCGAGGCGGCCTGATCAGGGCGTGTCGCGTGTGCGGCGCGCGGCGCGCGCGGCGCCGCGAGCGGCGGCGACGAGGGCGGGGTCGGGGCGGCCGCGGGCCTTGTAGGTGCGCCACAGCAGCGTGACGCCGACGCCAACCGCGCCGCGAGCCAGCGCGCTGCGGCGAGAGGGCGCGTGAGCGAGGCCGGCCGCGGCCCACGACGCGCCCTGGTCGACCGGCGCGACGCCGGGGTCGCCGAGGCCATGGACATCCCGCCGCGCGACGAGACCGCCGGCGCGGAGCGTGGCCTCGACGAGCGCGAGGGCGGGAGCGGAGGCGCCGTGGGTCGCCAGGCCGGCCGGCACGCCGCCGAGGGCGCGGAGCCGGTCGGCGCGGATGATGAGGTAGGCGGGCGCGTCGCCGACGGCGAAGGTGGGCGGCGCGGCGGCGTCGTGGAGGTGGAGCGGCCGCGAGGGTCGCGTGTCCGGCAGGCCGCCGCCGAAGGCGAGGTCGACGGCGGCGCCGTCGAACGCGTCGAGGGCCTCGTCGAGCCAGCGGTTGGGCGCGCCGGCGCCCGCGGCTGCGTGCCGGCGAGCGCCGCTGGCCTCCGCGGCGATCGCGGCTGCGGGCCGGCGAGCGCTGTCCTCTTCCACGGCGGGTGCCAGGGCGAAGGCGATCAGCGGTGTCTCTGCGGCCGCCGCCTGCGCGGCGAGGTCGGCCCAGGCGGCGGAGAGAAGGACGGTGACTTGGTCGCGGAGCGGTGAGGGGTCGGCGGGGCCGGGCGACCAGCCGCGGGCTGCGGCGAGGCGTCCGATGTCCTCGGGATCGAGGGCTTCGAGGACCTGGTCGGCGATGTGCGGGCCCCACAATCCTTCGGCGGGCCGGCACCAGCCGATCTCCTCGCCGCCGAGGGTCAGCCGCAGGGTCGGTGCGACTGCGCCGGCGGGGACGAGGGGTGTGTCGTCGAGGAGGTCGACGTCGAGCGACAGCTCCGGCGCCGGTGGGCCGGTCCAGCGTGCGCGCTGCAGGCCGTCGTGGTACGCGGCACGCTGAGCGAGCTTCATCAGTCGGACCCAGGACTCGCGCAGCTTCCCGCGCTCCAGGGCGTCGAGCGCTGCTCCCACGGCCGTGCGGACGGCCTTCAGCCGCCACGCCGCGAACGCCGCGGCGCGAAGGCGGCCGCCCTCGGACGGCGGCGTGTGGTCGATGACGGGCAGCGTGCCGACGGTCTCGGGGTACAGGCGGGCGAGCGTCGCGTCGCCGAAGCCCTCCAGCTCGGCGCCACGCAGGCGGGCGTCGGTCGTCAGCGCGTACTCGTGGGCGGCGGTCGCGTCCGGCGCGTAGGCGATCGCGTGGCCGGCGGCCATCCAGCGGACGCCGAGCTCCCAGTCCTCACGCCGGTACGGGATCACGTCGGAGAAGCCGCCGACCGCCAGGAACGCGTCGCGCGGCACGGACAGGTTGCCGCTCAGCAGCGCCATGAAGGTGTAGGTGTTGGAACGGCGCAGCAGCTCGAAGGTGTCGCTCCACCAGATCGCGGTCGAGCGCGCGGCGAGCGACGGGTTCGGCGGCGCCGGCGGGTAGGCGCCGATCACGGCGGTCGGCGTGGCCGCGTCGGCGTGGCGCGCGAGGTGGCACTCGACGAGCTGGGGCGAGGCCACCATGTCGTCGTCGACGAAGAGGACGAGCGGCGCGGCGGCCTCCCGCGCCCCGAGGTTGCGGGCCTCCGATGCGCCGCGGCCGCCGGTCGCGACGAGCCGGACGCGCAGGCCGGGCCGCTGGACCTGCGCGAGCGTCAGGACCGGGGGCGCGGCGTCGTCGATGACGAGGACCTCGAAGGCGCCGGGGTCGGCGGCCTGGCGGGCGAGGTGATCCAGGCAGCGGCCGATGGCGTCGGGGCGCCGGTGCGTGGGGATGACGATGGAGATGGCGGGCGCGGCGCCGTTCGGGGTGGCGCGAGGCGGCGTCGGCTCCGGGTCGGGCACAGGGTTCTCCATCGGCGCCGCGATCGCCCGCTGCTGCGCCAGCGACCGGCGCCAGCGCCCCACGCCGAGGCACCACCCCATGATGAACTCGCACGACAGCCGCGTCTCCACCGTGTCCGCCCGCCCCACCACCCGCCGGCGCTGCGTCCGCAGGTACTGCGCGATCAGCCACCACGACGCGCGCCACGTCTCCAGCTCCCGGTCCTCCACCAGCATCTTGGCGATGGCCGCCGAGCAGCCGGTGCCGTACCCCCGCACCGCGCGGTGCAGCGCGCGCGGGTCCGGGCGGTGCTGGTGGAAGGTGAACATGTCGGGGTCGTAGACGACCCGGTGCCCGTTGGCGATCGTGCGGGCGAAGACGTAGTAGTCGCCGCCGGACTCGGTCGGCGTCCCGGCGTCGAGCTCCGGCGGGAACGGCTCCGGCCCCAACTCCGCGAGCACTGAGCGACGGAACGCCATGTTCGCGCCGAAGCCCACGCCGCCCGCATGGTTGATCGAGATCGTCTGCCACGTGTAGGTCAGGCGGTTCAGCCCGCGGCTCAGCGGCGCCTGGCGCTCCATCCGCACGCGCGACGGCGTGTCCAATTTGTAGGGGAACGCCGGCCCTGACGCGGCGCCGACGAGCGGGTCCGCGAACGTCGCCGGCACGCTGCGCAGCCACGCCGGCCATGGGACGCAGTCGTCATCGGTGAAGATCACGACGTCGCCGGTCGCGTGGCGGACGCCCGTGTTGCGCGCGTTGTCCAGGCCGCGCCGGTCCTCGCGGACGTAGCGGAAGCCGGCCGCGGCGACGATCGCGCGGCAGTCCTGGTCGCCCGGGTCGTTGTCCACCACGACGACCTCGTCCGGCGCGGGGTCGAGCTGCGCCAGCCCGCCGAGCACGTCGCGGATGTACTGCGGCCGGCGGTGCGTGCAGAGGATCACCGAGAGGCGCAGCGGGTGCTCGGGCTCATCGGTCAGCGGCGCGCCGAGGCGCGTGCGCAGCGTGTCGCGCAGCCGGCGGCGGAAGGCGACCTGGTCACCCTGGCGGCCGAGGGCGGCGGCGACGAAGCGCGGGCCGCCGCCTCGCGGGGACGGCAGCTCGACGCGCGCGGCCGGCGTCCCGTCGGACAGGACGAGGACGCTCCAGCGCGGGTGCGCGGTGAAGTCGAAGGGCGCGGGCGGGGCACTGGCATCGACGACGCCGGTGCCCATCGTCAGCGCGCGGCGCGGCGGCGTCACGCGGGGACCCCGAGCGCGGCGAGGACGGCGTCCCGCTGCCGCGCCCAGCGGTGGCCGTCGCGCTCGCGGGCGGCGAGGGCGGTCCGCGCCAGCTCGGGACGGCGGGCCAGCGCGTCCTGAACGGCGTCCGCCAACGGGCCCGCCGCGTTGGCGGCGAAGACGGCCTCCGGGAACTGCTCGCGCAGCAGCGGCTGGTCGGAGAGGACGAGCGGCCGCAGCGCGGCGACGGCCTCGAACGCGCCGCGCGGGACCGAGGTCGGCGCCGTCGTCAACACCATCATGATGGTCGCGTCGGCGACCAGCGCGCGGTAGTCGTCGCCGCGGCGGTAGCCGGAGAACGTGACGTTGGCCGGCGCCCCGGCGCGGACGGCGTCCGGGCAGCGGTCGGGCTCGCCGGTCAGGACGAAGCGCACGTCGGGAAGCTGGCGGGCGGCCTCGACGACCTCGGCGATCGGCTCGTCGGTGGCGAAGACGCCGACCCAGAGGACGACGGGCGCGGCAGCGTCTTCCGATGGCGGCGCGTCGATCCGCCACAGCGGCGGCGGTTCGTGGACCACCAGCGGGCGCCCGCCGGCGCGGCGGACCTCGTCGGCCAGCGGCTCGGACGCGACCATCGTCGCCGCGGCGTGGCGCATGAAGACGCCGTGCAGCGGGCGGAACAGCCGGCCGGCGCGGCTGCCCTTGAGGCCGAAGCCGCGCGGGTGGCTGTCCAGCACCAGGCGCGCGCCGGTCAGCCGCGAGTAGATGTAGGCGATGGCCGCCGGCACGATCGGCGGGTTCTGGACGAGGACCGCGCGCGGCCGGCGGCGCGCCAGGAAGCCGGCGGTCAGGACCGCGCTGACGGCGTAGCGCAGCGGGACGACCGCGCGGTGCGTCAGGCGCGGGAAGTAGACGGTGTGGGCGGCGCCGCCCAGCGCGGCGGCGAGCTCGTGCGGCCGCGCGCTCGGCGTCCAGGCGATCACGGCCAGTGGGAGCCGCCTCATGCCCGGCGCGCTCCCGCCGCGGCCACCAGCGCGGCCAGCGTCCAGACCACCTGCGGCGTCCCGCTCGTCGTGAAGTACGTGGCGATGACCTGCGTCACGGCCAGCACGATGACGATGGCGACGGTCGCCGAGCCGATCACGGCCTCCAGCGGCGGCCCGGCGCGCGCCAGCCGCCGGCCCTCGACCGCCAGCCGCGCCATGAACGCCAGGTAGATCGCGAGCAGGATCACGCCGCCGCGCAGCAGCATCGTCACGTACACCGACTCGGTGTACTTCCACTTCGCGTCGGGCGGGATGTCCGGGCCGAAGCCGGCCAGCCACCGGTCCTCGAGCACCGGGAGGTACTGATCGTTCCAGATGTCGTAGCGGTAGACGATCGTCCGGGGGACGATGCCGCTGGCCTGCGGCCCCGCCGTCGTCGCGTGGTACTGCTCGCGGTAGCGCGGCGCGAAGACCGAGCCGGCGATGACGAGCCCGACGAGCAGGATGGTGGGCACCGCGATCAGCGGGTTGCGCAGCCGCCCCGAGAACAGCGCCAGCAGGACGCACGTCACCGCCAGCGCGGTGCTCGCCCCGGTCGTCACGGTCCGCAGCAGCGCGATCGCGTCGATCGCGACGACCGCCATCAGGACGCGCTGGCCGAGGATCCCGTGGTCCGGGCGCATCAGCGCGGCGAAGCCGAGGATGCCGATCACGAGGAAGTAGCCGGCGGCGACCTGCCAGTGCGGGAACGTCCCGGTCGCGCGGACGAAGCCCTGGTCGGCGAACACGCCGCGGTAGTCCGAGCCGGTCAGGTGCACGCCGAGGTTGACGAAGGCGTCGATCTGCAGGCTCTGGAGGATCGCGAGCAGCGCGACGGGGACGCTCGCGAGCAGGAGGGCGCGCAACACGTCGCGCCGCAGCGTCTCGGTGGTGGCGGTCACCTCGACCGCGCGGTAGAGCACCAGGAACTGGAACGGCCCGAGGAGGCCGCTCAAGTTGTCCGAGTCGAACGGCGCGTCGCGGCGCAACAGGTCGATCGACCCGAGCGCCAGCGTGGCAACCGCGTAGGCCAGCGCCAGCCAGTCCAACGGCCGCGGGCGGGCGAGCGAGCGCCGGCGGCCGGCGGCGATCAGGACGAACCCGCCGAGCAGGACGGTCAGCAGCTCGCTGATCCGGAACCCCGGGACGGGCAGGCCGCGCTTGACGCCGGAGAGGATCGGCGTGGTCGCGACGAGCACCAGCGTCGCGACGCGGGCCCACCGGAGGAGGAGGTCCTGGTCTCGCTGCGGCGCGGCGACCGTCACGCGGCGTGCTGGTGCGCCGTGAGCGTGTGGATGATCGGCGGGTCGGGGATCTCCTCGACCCGCGTCTCCATCGCGGCGCGGATGTCGGCGAGCGTCAGCTCTTCGACCGATCGGTAGATCGCGAGGCCGCGCGCGGCCAGCTCGGCGGCGATCTGGCGCTGGTGGTCGTCGACGTGCTCGTTGTGGCGGGCCTCGCGCGGGACCAGGACCGGGCACTTGCCGGCCTCCATCGCGTCGATCGCCGAGCCGATGCCGGTGTGGGCGATCACCACGTCCGCCTCGCGCATCGCGATCGTCAGGTCGCTCCACGGCAGCGCGCGGCACGACCGGATCGGCAGGCCCGACACGTCCGTGTCGCCCACCTGCCACAGCACCTCGGCGTCCGAGGGCAGGATCGTGAGCAGGCGCTCGACGAGGCGCCGGAAGCCGTAGTCCTCGATCAGGCCGAACGTGACGACGATCCTCAGGCGCTTGCCCGGCGCCGGCGGGAGGACCGAGGTCGGGGCGAAGCCGTCGAAGACCGAGCCGACGTAGCGCCAGGTGTCGTCGGCCCACATGCGGTACTGCGAGAACCGCTGGACGCCGGGGGTGCGTGCCAGGAGGCGCCCCGTGAGCGACGGCCCGTCCGCCCGCGCCGCGCTCTCGACGTAGATCGCCGGCATGCCGTAGAGGCGCGCGAGCGGCAGGAACGACATCGCGATCGCCGAGCCCGTGCTGACGACCGCCGACGGCTTGTACCGCTTCAGGATCTGCCGCGCGAGCGTGACGTTGCGCAGCGCCATCCCGAGATGCCGCGGACCGACGTACGGCACATAGACGACCTGCTCATCCTTCAACAATGATCGACTTTGCGGACCATCGAACGTGACCCAGACCGGATCGTCCCCGACCGCGTCGAGCCGCGGCGCCAGCCGGTGAAGCTGTGCCAGGTGTCCACCAGCAGCGGCGACGAGAAGCGAGGTCATGATTTACCTGAGGTTGCCCGCAAGCCGCCTCGGTTGCGAACCAGAATACGGGCGAAGTTGCCGACACGAGCAGCTATGCCATTTGTCGGCCAGAGCCGCTCGACTCTGAAACCTGGCATGGCTCCGAACCATGTGGACTCATGCGGCCGGCACCACGCTACGCAAGAGCGGTCTCCAGTGCTCCGATGCCGCGGCTGACGACCAGCCGCTCCGAAGCGCCGCCAGGGTCCGCGCCCACTCGTCCGGCGATTGCGCGGTGCCGCCAGCGTCCCACCAACCGCGCAGAGCGGCCGCCAACGTCCCTTGGTCGCGGCTGACGACCTCGAGCGCGTGTCCCATCGAGCCCACCAAGTCGCTCGGACCCCCGCCTGGAAAGGCGATGACGCGGCAGCCGAGCGCTAGGGCCTCGATCACCACCATCCCGAACGGCTCCGGGTGCAGCGATGGCAGCACCAGCAGCGCGGCTCGCTTGAGATGCGGAGAGGGATCGGACTCGAACGGGACCACCTCCCAGCCCCCCTCCGCCCCCTGCGCCGCGATCCGATCCGCTTCGCCTGCAAACGGGGTTCCCGGCTGGGCGCCCACGAACGTCATCCGCGGACGGTCCTCCGGCGTGTCGCCGAACGCCTCGACGAAGGCATCGGCCAACAGGCCCTGCCCCTTCCACTGGTTGAAGCGACCCAAGCACACGACCCCTGAGCGTTCCACCGCGGGGACCGGCTCGGCCGGGATGGCGTCGTCGTCGAGCCAGTCTGGGATCAGGGCCTGGCGACTCGGCCCTCGCATGCAAGCGCGCCACTGGCCCAAGACCCCGGTCGAGATGCCCACGACCGCATTCACGTTCCGGCGGTGCCAGAGCGCCAGTGAGCGGTGCTTCGGCGACGACGGTTCGAGCCACTCCCGCACCATGAGGACCCGCTTCCGCGGTGCCCCAGCAGTGCCGAGCACTGCCGTGGAGTTCAGGACGGCCAGGTCGGGCTGCGACCGTTCGCGGCGGGGACGGAGGACGGCCGCCGGCTCCTCGACCCCGCGACTGCTCGCGATCGCCACCGGCCGTATGTCTGTGGCGATGCCGCGGGCGCGAGCCTCGTCGGAGAGGCCGGCCTCGGGGCGCTGCTGCGGAAGGACGAGAGTGACGTCTGCGCCGAGCCCTCCCAGGACCTCGGCCAAGCGCAAAGCGCAGCGATCGGCACCGAACAGCTCGCGACTGCTGCAGACGATCTCGACCTTCACGGGATCCTTCCTGGTGGGAACGCCGAACGAGCGTCGACCCTAGCGCGCGCGTCTGCGTTGACGGCCCCGCTAGATTGCCGTGAGCCGGTGAGCCGGTCACCGTATGCCCTCGCGCTCTCTGCTCTTCTCCGACCTCCGCGCCAAATGAAGTTCGCCATCCTCGGCAGCCGCGGGTTCCCGAGCACCTACGGGGGCTACGAGACGCTTGTCCGCTACCTCGCGCGATACCTCGTGGCTGAGGGACACGACGTCACCGTCTACTGCCGCACCCGCGACGAGGGCCGGTCGAGCTGGGTCGTCGAGGACGTGCGGTGCATCGCCACGCGCGGTGTGGACTCGAAGTCGTTGTCGACACTGACGTTCGGCGCGACGTCGCTCATCGATGCGTCGTTCCGTCGTTTCGATGCGGCGCTGGTTCTGAACATCGCCAATGGCTTCTGGCTTCCGGCGCTGCGCGCTGCAGGGACACCGATCGCCGTCAACACGGACGGCGTCGAATGGGAACGCGGCAAGTGGAACCGGCTGGGGCGAGCGACGTTCCTGGGCGGAGCACGCATGACGGCGCGCGTCGCCAACGCACTCGTATGCGATTCGCAGGCGTTGGGCCGTTTGTGGCAGGACAAATTCGGTCGCGCGTCGACGTTCATCCCCTACGGCGGCGACACCGAGAGTGCGCTTGGGTCCGAGCGGGTCGCGGCGCTCGGCATCGAACCCGGCTCGTACCTGCTCTCCGTGGCCCGGCTCGCGCCCGAGAACCACGTTGACCTGACCCTCGACGCGCTCGACGCGCTGGGACCGTCCGCTCCTCCCGCCGTGATCGTCGGGACGGCGAACTTCGAGTCGCCAACGGAGGCACGCCTCCGGGCGCTCGAAGAAGCCGGGCGGGTGAAATGGCTCGGCCACGTCGCCGACCAAGAGCTTCTGCTCCAGCTCTGGGCCAACGCCGGCGTCTACGTCCACGGCCACTCGGTGGGAGGCACCAACCCGGCTCTGCTCCAGGCGCTCGGCGCTGGCGCGCCCACGCTGGCCCTCGACACCGTCTTCAACCGCGAGGTCCTGGGAAACGAGGAGCAGCTCTTCGATCTCGACCCTCACGCGCTCGCCGCGGCCGTCACGGCGGTGCTGGCGTCGACGGATCGCAGTCGCCGCATGGTGGACCATGGCAAGGCCATCGTTGCCGACCGATACACATGGGCCGGGGTGTGCTCGCAATACACACGGTTGCTCGAAGGTCTTGCGAACGGGACACATGCGGCCACCAACTGACGGACCGCGAAAGGCCATTCGCTAGCCTGATCGGACGCGGCCTGGCTTCGCAGCTGGCGCCGACCTCCTTCTGCGAAGGCAGCGCTGACCGAGAACGCACAGCTTCGGGCCTTTTGGGCCGCCAAGTGGTACATCTTGGTGTTCGCCATCATCGTGGCAGCTGGCGCTTACTCGCTCAGTTCCCGGAAGGGCGATACCTACGAGGCCACGACGGTCGTCCGCATCGTGCCGGGCGCGTCCGCCAACGCGCTGGACGCCACGGCTCTGCAGAGCCTCGCAAGCTCGTACGCGTCGCTCGCACGGTCGAGCGAGGTCACTGGCGCGGTGAACGTGCCCAACGCCTCGCTGTCCGTCTCCAGCGACGACAGCGGCATCCTCAACATGAGCGCCACGGGTCCCGACCCGAAGACCGTGGCACGGGCATCCCGGCGGTACGCCACCGTCTTCTCGCGGAAGCTCGAGAGCGACGCAGACGCGCGACGAGCCGCTGTCGTCAAGCGCATCGAGACGCAGGCGGCAGCCGCGCGGCGCGAACTGGGCGACCACTCGGACGGCAGCCCTGAGTCCCAGGCCCTGACCAGTGCGCTGGCCTCGCTGCAGAGCGCCGCCGCCAACGCTCAGACACAGCAGAGCGACGAGGCGGAGACGATCTCTCCGGCCACCGTTCCCGGCAGCCCGATCTCCCCGCGCCCCAAGCGCGACGCGATCCTCGCTTTGATCGCGGCGCTCATCGCCGGCTGCGCCGTGGCGTATTTCCGGGCAGCGTTGAGCAACCGGTTCGCGACCGCCGAAGAGGTCGCGCAGGATCTCGAGCTCCCGCTGCTCGCGGACATCCCGAGCGGACGCCGGCACACCACCGCGACGACCGACGCCGTCCGCGTGCTGCGGGTCAACGTGGCCAACAGCTGGCGGGGAGGGCCCGGAGAGAACGGTGGGGGTGGAGGCGGCAGCCGAACCGTCCTCGTCGCGTCGCTGAGCTCCCGCGCCCCCGCGGCGCCGATCGCAGCGCGCTTGGCTCGGGCCTTTGCCGCCTCCGGGATCCGCGCGGCAGCCGTGGATGCGAACCTCCGCTCGCCCAGACTCAATCGGGAGCTCGGAGTGTCGCTGGAGCCGGGCCTGGTCGACACGCTCTTGGAAGGCACGCCGCTGGAGCTCCAGCCGGCGGCGAACAGCGCGGTCATGACCCTCGCGGCCGGTCGCCTGGTCGAGGGCGCGACCGAACTGCTCACGCGCGCCCGGCTGGCGGCTGTCCTCGACCAACTGCGACCGGGCTACAGCGCGATCGTCGTGACGGCGCCGCCCGTCCTCGCCGCGGCCGAGTCGATCGTCGTGGCGACGACCGTCGACAGCGTCGTGGTCGTCGTAGACGCCTCGACATCGCGACGGGACGCGCGCCGGGCGCTCGACTCGCTGCGCCAGTCGGGTGCCCATGTCGTCGGCTTCGTCTACGCCCAGGGCTCCGTCCGCAAGGACCGCAACGTTGACACCGCTCGCGCGCCGGACCTCGCTCGTACCGCCTGATTTCAGGCTGAGGGTGGCACAGGCCGCCAAGGCCGCCGTTCTCGCCGGGATAGCGCTCGCGATCGCGGCCGTCTTCGCGCGCAAGGGTGCCGACCATCTGACGCTCGTCATCGGCGCCGTCGGCCTAGGGCTCGCCGTGACGAATCCGCGCGCCTACCTCGCGGTGACCGCGTTGGTGCTGTTCTGGGCGGAGTCCGACGCGACCAGTCAGCTGTTCGGAGAGGCGAGCCAGCTCTACGTCCCGCGCGGCCCATTCAGCATCACGCCGGTCACCGCCATGCTCATCCTGGGCTGGTGGGCAGCTGTGGCCGAGTCTTCCGCCCGCGAGCACCGCGTTCGCGGCCTAGGTCCACTCAACCTGGTGGCGATTCTGCTGATCGGCTGCCTCGCCTTCGGCCTGTGCACGGGACTCTCGGCACATGCTGCCAGCCGCGAAGCCGTCGGCCAGATCTGGGGGATCGTCGACCTCCTGCTGGCCGCGCTCATCGTCACGAACTGGGCGCGTACCCGTGAACGGATCATGCAGCTCACCGCCTTCTTGGCCGCCCTCGTGGTCGCGAAGTCGGCGATCGCCCTGATCGCCTACGCAGCGCACAAGGGGACTCCACTGCGCGGCGTCACGACCACGCTCGCGACGTCGCTGCAGCCTGGCACCAACTGGCCTTATTGCGTGGTGATCCTCGGCGCGCTGGCGTTACGCCTCCATCACCGTCTGTCCGTCTTCGCCACGGCCGCGCTGATCGCCCTACCGGGACTTGCGCTGTACCTGTCCTACCGCCGAAGCTTCGTATTGGGCATCGCGCTCGGAGCTGTAGTTGTAGTACTGCTGAGTGGCGCGGCCCGCCCGCGGCTGCGTGCGGGGTTCTTGCTGGCCATCGCCGTGATCGCGATCCTGGCGGTTGGCCAGACGCAGTCGGAACAGGTGTCGGGCTCGCCTTCGCTGCAGGACCGCCTGACCCTGTCGGACTTCGGCGCATCAGATCGCGAGACGGGCGATGCGTATCGCGTTCACGAGCGCAAGAACGTGATCCACGCGATCGAGGAGCACCCGGTTACAGGACTGGGCCTGGGTGTCCACTGGTCTCAGACGAGCTTCCTCGATGCGTACCTTCCGAGCATTCGCTCCTACACGCACGTGACCGTGCTCTGGTACTGGATGAAGTTCGGCGTCCTCGGGTTGCTGACCTACGCCGCGCTCATGCTCTCCACCATCGCGCTGAGCCTCGTCGAGTACCGCGCGCGCTTCCGGACAGATCCCGGCCTTGCCGTGATCGCGCTGACTTGCGGGGCGGCATTCGTGACGCTCCTCTTCGCCGACGCCACCGCGTCCTTCACAGGAATCGACGTGCGGCTCAGTCCGATCGCTGGCGTTGTGATTGGGATCGTGGCCGCCATGTCGTCGCTGCCGCGAAGAACAACCCCCGCCACGACCCCAGGCCCGTCGCGGCGAGTTGTACGCCTCGCAGAGCCTGCCCCCGCTCGCGGATGACCTTGCCTACCGCGAAGCGCACGCTGCCGATCACGACCTGACCGCTCGCCTTCGCGGCTCGGGTGGCAACACTCATCGCCGAAGGGAAGTGCGTGAGCTCTACTTCGGCTCGTGTCCGGCCCGAGCGCCAAGCTCGGCGCCACACCCATCGGGCAGAAAGCCGGTCGCTAGTGATGAACTCGCGGACGGTCGCGGCGCGAGTCCAACGGATGGTGCCGCCGCGAACCGTCACGAGCGAGAAGAAGTGCGAGTCCTCTCCGCCCGAGCGATTGAAGCGCGGGTCGAACCCCTCCGGGACCAAGCGCACAGCCCGAGCGGTCACCAATGTGTTGTTGCTCGCACACCAACGCATCTCGACGCCCTCGGCAAGGTCTGGCTGGTCCGCCGCGAACACACCACTGGCAACGACGTCGGCGCCGGCGTCTTCGGGCAGCACCGGGACGACCGGACCGGCGACGACGTCTGCACCCAACTGGCGCTGGGCCTCGACCAGAGCATCGAGCCAACCGGGCTCGGGCACTTCGTCGTCGTCGATGAAGACGAGAGCATCAGCGTCGCCCATGCGGCGCAACGCCGCGTTGCGCACCGCTGAGTACCCCGGCGTCGCCTCCAGCGCGTGGGTCGTGCGACGGGACAACGTCGGCGCCGCCTCGGCGATGATGCCCGTCACAGACGTCTGCGCCTCGTTCTCGACGACCAGCAGCCGCACGTCTTCTCGACTTCCGTAGAGCTCTTCGAGCGCCACCAGGAGCCGCCGAAGCTCCAAAGGACGCTGCCGCGTCACCACCGCGATGATGACGCCCTCGTTGTTGGTGGTCATGCGATAGGGACTCGGCGCCGGACGGATGTCCGCTTTACTGATGGCAATGCCTTGGTGGGCCGCGCCGTCGTCAACACGCCCGAGTATGACCAGCGCTGGCGCCGGACGCACGTGAACATCCTCTTCGTCACTCATCTGCCGGCGGGCAGCCGCGGAGGCGACGCCGACCGTGTCAACGGGCTGATGGCCGGCCTGCGCGCCGGGGGCCACGTCGTCGAACTGCGTCGGCTGCCGATCCGGAAGCCGATTCACGCGCGGCGCTGGCGGCCGTGGTGGTACGTCGAGCCTGACGCTCGGTGGCTCTCGGAGACGGCGACCCTCGCCGACGCCAGCGACCTGGTGGTGGCCAGCCTCCTTCCTGGCGCCACGGCGGTGGCGCGCGCACTCGTCGAGCGGCGGGTCAGCGCGCCTTTCGTCTACGACGCCCACAACGACGAGGCACGGTTGGCCGCGCAGACGATGCGCGCCGCCTCCGGGCGGCGGGTCGGGCAGATGGAGGACGTCGTGTTCGCAACGGCCGACACGGTCTGGGTCGCAGGCGAGCGCGACGCCGAAGAACTGGGCCGGCGCTATCCGAAGGCGTCGTTGGCGAACATCCCGAACGGCGTCGACCGGGATCTTCCCGATCTGACGGACGTAGCCCCCGTGCCGGGCGCGGCCTTCACCTACGGCACGTGGAGCTATCGGCCCAACGCCGACGGCCTCGCACGGCTCGCTGCCACGTCTTTCGGTGGCTCGGGCGAGATGCGCGTCTTTGGCACGATCGGGGAAGCGCAGTCGCGCACCCTGACGAAGTCAGCGCAGACCGCGCACGCGAACCTGCGGTGGACGTTCCGCGGCTTTGAGAAGGACTGGCACGCCCTCGCGGGCAGCGGGGCAACCGGAGTCATCCCCGTCTGGTCGGGCGCCGGAACGAAGCTGCGCGCAGTCCAGCTCGCTGCGATGGGCGCGCCCACCATCCCGACCTCTGAGGCGCTGTCGGGTCTGCCAGAAGGGTTCCACGAGCTCATGCCACCCGTCGATGACCCTGCGAAGTTGCTCGCACGTGCGCTGGAAGGGGCCGCCGCCTCCGCCGAGGCGCGGCGCGAACTCCGACGATGGGTCCTCGACGAGCTCAGCTGGGATCGGCTGGCCGAGGTCGCCGTCGCCGCCGCGCTCCACTAGCGTCCGACGGCCTCCGCGTAAGCGGCAACGACGCGTTCGCGGAAGTCGTCGTCGGCGGCCAGGTAGCGATCTTCTGAGAGCTCGGCCGCCCGTCTCCGCGCCCGCTCGACCATGGCGGCCGTCGCGTCCGGCTCATCCAACACTCGAAGCATGAGCTGGGCGCATCGCGCAGCGTCCGAGCGCGGGAAGAGCAGCGCATGCTCCTCGTCGCGGACGAGCTCCGGGATCCCGCCCACGGCAGCGGCGACGAGCGGGATGCCCGCCACGGCGGAGTCCAGGCAGACGAGCCCACCCGGCTCGTCCCAGACAGACGGAACCAGCATGGCGCGACACGTCGCGATCCGCTCCCGCAGGTCATGAGCCTCGAGATTGCCGAGGAAGGTCACAGCCTGGGGCTCCAGCCCAAGCGACCCAGCAAGTGCTGTCAATGACGAGCGCATCTCGTCAGTGGCGGTGCCTGCCACGAGGAGGCGCGCCGCCGGACGCTCCTCGACGAGCTTCGCCAACGCCCGGATCGCGACGTCGACGCCCTTGTCCTCAGTGACGCGTCCCGCGAAGAGGAAGGTCGGCGGCTCCGCTGTTCGACGTTCGATCCCAGCGAACGCGTCGGCGTGCGGGCTGAAGGGCAGCGTCACCTCTTCGACCAGCGGCGCCACGTACGTTGGGACGGTCGTGGCGCGGCGCAGGTGCTCGGTGATCCAGCTGATCCCCACCGGCCGGCCCTCCTCGGGCCTGAGGCGCAGAGCTGGATCGACCGAGTTGTAGGCCTTTAGCGCGGCCTTTGCGACCTTGCGGACACCGTGCGTCGGCTCGAGCAGGCGGCGCATGAAGGGCTCACCGTCCCCATAAAGCCGTTCAAGCCAGTACTCACCTATGTTGAGCGCCACCGGAACCCGGCTTTGAAGGATCACCGCGAGCGCGGACTGCGGAACGTTGGTGATGTTCCAGATGTAGACCAGCTCGGGACGAAACGCCGTAAGCACGCGGCGCGTCGCCTTCGCCGCCTGGTGGCTCTGGCCGGGCGTGCGCCACGCATCGGCCCTGGTGGGGGTCATCCACGGGAGCACCGGGACCACCGCCGCGTCACCCGCGTGTCGCTCCGCATGGCGATCGGTCGTGAGCACCCTCACGTCGTGGCGCGAACGGAGATGGCGGACCACACGCCCGCAGCGCTTCTCGTAGCCGCCCTCGGACACCGGCGGCAGGAGGTTGGTGAGGACGAGGATCCTCATGCCGTCCCGACCGGCGACAGGGACTGTCAACTGCCGATGCCGAAGCCCACGCGCTGCTCGTCCCTCTCGACGCGCAGCCACAGCACGTGTTCAAGGTTCAGCCGGATCGAGCCGTCCTCGGCCTCGACGTCATGCCAGCCTTCCCCGCCAAGAGCGTCTCGTAGCTTCGCGAGCTCGTCGTCGCTGACGCGGGTCGCCAGGGGCGGGCTGGCCTGGAAGCCGATCGAGATGCGCTGTGCCATGCCCCGTAGCCTACCCGGCGTCTACGGCCGTCCGGTTCCCGCCGGAGTCAGGATCCGCGAATCGACGGTGGGGCCCTACGATCTCGGCCGGGACGCCACTGGCGATCGTGCGCGGCGGCACATCCTTGCGGACGAAGCTGTTGGCGCCGACGACGGACTCGTCGCCTAGCGTGACGCCGGCGGCCACGGTGGCATTCGCCTTCACCGAGACGCGATCACCGATCACGGTCGGGGCCGTCGTCCCGAAGGCGATGGTCGCGCCCTGATTGATCCAGAAGTCTCGACCGATGCGTGCGTTGGCGACGATGGTGCCGAAGCCATGCTCGATATAGAGACCCGGCCCGATCGACTCCGCGCCGATGAGCAAGCCCGGCGCCCCGCGGTACACGAGACCGTAGACGCTTGCCAATGCCTTGCCGAGCGGTGATCGGCGCGCTCGGTAGTACAGAACTGATCGGAACTCTGCGGATACCGCCGCGAGCGCCAAGACATCCGCCACGCCCGTCGGCGGCACGTCCCAGTTGCCGGATCGACCCGAGCGGATGCGGATCCACCGCGCGGCATCCGCACCGAGGAGTTGCCCGTCGGCACACGCCAGCACCGGCAACAGTGGCGCCGCGATGAGGATGCGCAGGAGTCGAGTCACCAGCAAGGCTCAGGCGAGCCGGGCGGTGGCAAAGCCGCCGGAGCGCTGCTCGAGCCGGATGCCATGCCGCCGCGCCCAGGACGCTACGACCTGCTGCTCGCCGGAACGATGGCTGTCGTCGAGGAAGATGCTGGCTCCAGCAGCCAATTGGTCGCGGAACCGGTCGAGCGCGGGCTCTCGGGATCGTGCCCGCGCTCGATCGTGCGCAGGCGGACCGTCGACGACGAGGACGTCGATTCCAGCGACCGCGGGCAGCATCGCCTGGTCGTACCACCCATCAGCGAGCGGCGCGTGGATGACGGTCGCGACATCCTCGAGTTGCTCGCGCCCCAACGCTCGCCGCGTGAGGTTCGCCCAGTGCTCATCGTGGTCGAGGCTGTGGACGTGACCTGGGATCCCATAGGCCTTCAGGAGTCTCGCGGCGAACACCGTTGAGTTGCCGCTCCCACATTCGACGATCGTCGCCGATGACCGGAACGTGAGGTCCGTCATGATCGCCAGGATGGCGGCCGGTCGCATGCTGAACGTCGTCCACGGCAAGAACGCTGTCGACAAAGGCGCGAGCGCCTGGAGCGCCCTCGTGTCCTCGATCTCCGCCTGCAGCGCGTGCCACCGCGACCGCGCGCGCTTCAAAGCTTCGGGCGCCATGCCCCGCACGGTAGCCCGTGACCGTCGGTCAATCCACTCGATTGGTCATCACGGCCGGTCGAACACGAACGAGAGTCGAAGGAAGCGAGGGCACGCCGATCGATATCCTCGTGCCATCCAGGGACGGATGCCTTCCTTATGACGGACGTCGCCACTGCGTCCCCGGAGCTGGCTGCCAAGCCTCGCGACTCCGCCCTCAAGCTGCTGTCCGACACGATCGGCGCGCGGCTGCTGTTGGCCGTCTTCAGCATGGTCAACATCGTGCTCGTGACGCGGGTCGTCGGCCCGAGCGTCTACGGCATCTACGCGTCGGCGACCGCCTACGCCATGCTGCTGGGGACGCTCACGGACCTCGGCAGCGCCTCCGTTGTGGTTCGCGAAGGGATCCTGAGCGGGGACAAGGCCAAGTCGAGCCGCACGTATCTGCAGGTCCGGGCCCTTCTGATCCTGGGCACCGTCGCGTTGGGAGCCGCCATCGTGCCCGTCGCCTTCCCCGCCGAGGCGTGGGGCGCGGCGTTTGCCGCGCTCGGACTCCTGGTGTTCTCCGGCGCGACCATCATCGGTCCGCTTGGGCAACTCCACGGATCGATGCGGACGTTCCGGCGAGGCGCGACGATCCAGGGCGTCGCGACGATGCTTGCGACGATCGCCGTGGTCGTGCTGTGGGACGAACCCACGCCGCTCGCGCTGGTGCTGGCGAACGTCGCCGGGGCGCTCGTCGGAAGCCTCTACGCGGTCGTGGCTGCTCGACACTGGACCGGCTCCCAACTCGCGGACGCCGACTGGACAGCGGTGCGCAAGATGTTGAGCGCGATCACGCTGCTGGGCTTCGGCGCAGTGATCTCTGCGGCCTACGCGCGGGTCGACGGCGTCCTCCTCCTCAACCTCGGCGGGGCGCATGACGCCGGCATCTATCAGGCCGCGTACCGGTTCCTCGACCAGTCCGCGCTCATACCCGCGGCCGCGATCGTCCCGGTCACCCCGATGATCGTCGCGCAACTCCGCGACCACGCGCGAGTGTCACGGGTCGTCGACGACGTTCTGCTCAAAGTTGCCCTTGTCGGCGGCATCGCGGTGTCGTGGTTGACGATCGGGAGTGCTCACTGGCTCGCGGTGCTGTTGCTCGGACCGCAATTCTCGGAGACCGGCGACATCTGCGCCGTGCTCGCCGTATATCGCGCATGGTCGGTGCTGGCGGTGTTCTCGACGTCGAAGACGATCCACTCGCGCCAGGAACGGCGCTACATCGCGATCGCCGTGGTCGGGCTCATCGTCAATGTCGGTGTCAACCTGGCCCTGATCCCCAGGTATGGCGCCATGGGCGCGGCCGTGGCGACGCTGGTGACGGAGTTCGCCACTGTCACCGCGTTCGCCATGGCCGCTCAGCGCGTCTCGGACGGACGACAGCTCCGGACCCTTGCCCTCACGGCCTTCGCCGGGGCCCTCGCCGCCGCGATCACCCTCGGCGTGCCCAAGGTGGCGCCCGAGGCGACGCAGCCGGCGCGCGCGCTCGTCGTTCTCGTCGGGTTCGCCGCCCTCGCCATGACGTACCGGCTGCTCCGGACCGACGTCGAGCGCGTGCGTCCG
>DATDMD010000064.1:0-19714 GCA_036518975.1 Baekduia sp. | reverse complement strand
CATGGACGAACGACCCCAAGAGCTACACCTACGCGTGGCAGCGCTGCGCGGCCGACGGGACGGGGTGCTCGGCGATCGCGGGGGAGACGCGGGCCAACCACGTCCTGACCGTCGCCGACGTCGGCTACACGCTCCGCGGGGCCGTGACGGCGACCAACACGGAGGGGTCGGTCGCGGCCGTCTCCGCGCCGACCGCCGTGATCGCCGCGTTCCTGCCGCAGCTGCGCTCGATCGGGCCGATCGTCGGGACCCTGCAGGTCCCGCAGATGCTGCAGGCCTACCGCTCCGACTGGCTGACGACGCCGGACACGCGCGTCACCTACCAGTGGCAGCGCTGCGACCTGGCGGGCAGCAACTGCGTGGACATCACCGGCGCGCGCAACCAGTCCTACCGGCTGCAGACGGCCGACGCGCGCTCGCGGCTGCGGGTGATCCACACGGCGACCAACCCGGACGGGTCGACGACGGTCGCGACACCGGTGACGGGTGCGATCCTGCCGGCGGCGCCGGGCGTGATGGTCACGCCGCGCCTGGCGAGCGTGGGCCGCGCCGACGTCGGCAAGACCGTGACGCTGACGCCCGCCCGGTGGAACCCGGCGACCGAGATCACGACCAAGACGCTCGAGCTCTGGCGCTGCTCGCCGCGGTGCGTGTCGCTGCCGACGAACGGCGCCGGGTCCTACGTGCTGATCGACGCCGACGCGGGCGCGCTGATCCGCGGGTCGGAGACCGCGGTGGGGCCCGGCGGGACGACGGTGTCGTGGGCGGCTGCGTGGCTGGGGCCGGTGCACTCGCCGGCGATGGCGACGTACTCGTTCGCGGTGGGCGGGGTGACGCGGTCGTTGACGACGTCGACGGGCGTGGTGCTCGCGCGGGCGACGGTGGGGACGCGGGGGGCGGTGGCGTCGCGGGCGTCGGCTTCGCGCTCGGTGAGCGTCACCCTGCGGCGGTCCGCGCACGCGCCGCGCGGCTCGCGGCTGCGGGCCTGGGCGTGCGTCGCCAAGCCGGCGACCGCGGCCAAGACGCCGTGCACCAAGGCGGTGTGGTTGACCCGCCAGTCCACGTTGCGGCTCGCGGTCCCCAAGGGCCAGCGGGTCAGCGTGGTCGTCGTGCGCAAGAAGCGCCGCTGACGCTGCGCGGTTCCGCCGTGGTTCCTGCGCGGAATCGTCGCAAACGACGCGCCCCGTTCCGCACCTGCGCCCGTAGCGTCGCCGGGCATGTTGGCCCACGTCACCACCTTCGCGCTCAACGGCGTCGAGAGCCGCCGCGTCACCGTCGAGGTCGACGTCCGTCCCGGCCTCCCGAACTTCCTGATCGTCGGGCTCGGCGACCGCGCGGTGCGCGAGGCCCGCGAGCGCGTCCGGGCCGCGATCCTCAACTCGGGCTTCGAGTTCCCGGCCAAGCGGATCACCGTCAACCTCGCGCCGGCGTCGCTGCGCAAGGAGGGGCCGGGCTTCGACCTGGCGATCGCCTGCGGCGTCCTGGCGGCGGGCGCGCAGATCCCGATCCAGGAGCTGGAGCGCGCCGCGGTGTTCGGCGAGCTGGCGCTGGGCGGCGAGCTGCGACCGTGTCGCGGCGTGCTCGCGGTGGCCGAGGGCGCGGTGGCCGCGGGCTTCAGCGGGCTCGTGCTCCCGGCGCACAACGCGCGCGAGGCGGCGCTCGTCGGCGACCTGGGCGTCTCGGGCGCGACGTCGCTGACCGAGGTCGTCGAGATCCTCCGCGGCGAGAGCGACGGCACCGCGCCGCCGCCCGAGGAGCCGCCGGAGCGCCCGGCCGCGCCGGCGACGCTCGACCTCGCCGACGTCCGCGGCCACAGCGCGCCCCTGCGCGCGCTGTCGATCGCGGCGGCGGGCGGCCACAACCTGCTGCTCGCCGGGCCGCCCGGCACGGGCAAGACGATGCTCGCCCAGCGGCTGCCGTCGATCCTGCCGCCGCTCACGCGCGCCGAGGCGATCGAGGTGACGCGGATCGCCGGCATCGCCGGGCTGCGCCCCGGCGCCGGCCTGGTCGGCGAGCGGCCGTTCCGCGCGCCGCACCACACGATCTCGGCGTCGGGCCTCGTCGGCGGTGGCGGGGTCCCGACGCCGGGCGAAGCGACGCTCGCTCATCAGGGCGTCCTATTTTTGGACGAGCTGGCCGAATTCCGGCGCTCGACGCTCGAGGCGATGCGCCAGCCGCTCGAGGACGGGCGCGTCGCGATCGTCCGCGGCCAGCGCCGGGCGGTGTTCCCGGCCCGGTTCATGTTGGTGGCCTCGACCAACCCATGCCCGTGCGGACACGCCGGGACGCCGCGGTGCCGGTGCGGCGAAGCCGACGTCGCCCGGTACCGGCGCCGGCTGAGCGGCCCGCTGCTGGACCGGATGGACCTGCTCGTCGACGTCCAGCGCCCGACGCCGGCCGACTTCGCCGCCGGCCCGCAGTGCGACTCGGCGACCGAGCGCGAGCGGGTCGTCGCGGCGCGCGAGCGCCAGGGCGCGCGGCTGGCCGGCACGGGCGCCTCGTGCAACGCGCAGCTGGACGCCGCGCTGGTCCGCCGACATGTCGCACTCGATCCGGACGGCGGCGCGATCCTGCGCCGGGCGTATGACCGCGGCACGCTGAGCCCGCGCGGCCACGACCGCGTCCTGCGCGTCGCCCGGACGATCGCCGACCTCGACGCCGCGGCGACGGTCAGCGCCGAGCACTTGTTGGAGGCCTTGGGCCTGCGCCAGGACCTGTCGGACTTCACCGACGAGGAGGCGGCATGAGCATGGCCGCCTGCCTTGGGACCGAGCCGTCCGCCACGGCGTGCGCCGCGTGCCTGCGCCGCGCGCGCCTGCTGGCGCTCGTGGCCGGCGGGCTGGAGATCGCCCACAGCCGCCGCCGCCCGATCCGCGACGTCCTCGCGCTGAGCGACGGCCAGCTGATCGATGCGGTCGGCGGCGACCAGTCCGACGGCCTGCGCGAGCGGCTCGCGGCCCGCGATCCGCTGCAGCTGCTGGCCGACGCCGCGGACGCCGACCTCGACGTCGTCTGCCGCCACACCGCCGACTACCCCGCGCGCCTGACCGACGACCGCTCCGCGCCGGCCGCGCTGTTCGTCCGCGCCGGCGACGAGGAGGGCGGCCGGGCGCGGCTCGCCCGGCTGGTCGGCGACGGGCGCGGCGCGCCGCAGCCGCCGGCGGTCGCGATCGTCGGGACGCGCAAGGCGTCGCCCGAGGGGCTGGAGATCGCGCGCGGCCTCGGCCGCGGGCTGGCGGCGGCAGGCATCACCGTCGTGTCCGGGATGGCGCTGGGGATCGACAGCGCGGCGCACGCCGGCGCGCTGGACGTCGGCGGAGCGACCGTCGCGGTCCTGGCCGGCGGGGCGGACGTCCCCTATCCGGCGAGCAAGCGCAGGTTGTATGAGTCGATCCTGGCCGGCGGCGGCGCGGTCGTGTCCGAGATGCCGCCGGGCTTCCGGGCGTTCCGCTGGAACTTCCCGGCGCGCAACCGGATCATCGCCGGGCTGGCGCCGCTGACGATCGTCGTCGAGGCCGCCGAGCGTTCAGGGTCGCTGATCACCGCCGATCTGGCGCTCGACCTCGGCCGCGACGTCGCCGCGGTGCCGGGCCCGGTGAACAGCTGGCGCTCCAAGGGGACCAACGCGCTCCTGCGCGACGGCGCCGTGCTCGTCCGCCACGCCCACGACGCGCTGGACCTCCTGCTCGGCGTCGAGGCCGCGACCGCCGCCCGCGCCCGCGCCGCCTCGGAGCGCATCCCACCACCCGCGCACCTCGCGCCCGAGCTCCAAGCGCTGCTCGCGGCCATCGAGGACGGCCGCGACACGATCACGACCCTCGCGCCCGACCCCGCCGGCGCCGCCGCCGTCCGCGCCCAGCTCATGGAGCTCGAGCTCCTCGGCCTCATCCGCCGCGCGCCGGCCGGCCGCATCATCCGGACCAACCGTGCGATCTCCTAGTGCTACGGCTTGGGCCCCTTGGCGCCTCGTGTGTAGACATGTGTCGGGGTCGGACCATGGCTCGCGGCGCGAGCCTCCGCTTCGTTCTGGGCCGCGTTCCACTCCCGGCGCCGTTGGACCTTGCGCGCCCGGCGAGCCTCCGGCGCCCGCCAAGCTCGCCATCGTTCTGCGATACCGCTGAACATGGTCGACCTTTCGGTTGCGTAGGGCCACGGTACGCCCGACGCGCGGCCGTGACAACGGCCGCCGGCCCGCGCCTACAGCTCGCAGACCGCGATCCACGACGCGTCGCGCTGGGCCTTCTCGGGCGCGGTCGTCAGCTCGGCGATCGGCGTGAACCGCAGGCCCGCGACGTCGAGGTGGAGGCGGGCCGCGTCGTCGGCGTCGAGCCGCTCGATCAGGGCCTTGGAGGCGAGCGTCCGGCCGCCGGCCGCGGACGCCTCGATGCGCGCCGCCTCGTTCATCTCGTCGCCGAGCGCCGTGACGTCGGTCCGGCCGCTGGTGAGGAGGCTGCCGACGTAGAGCGTCGCGCCCCAGTGCAGCCCGAACCGCAGGACGACGTCCTCGGCGGCCAGCCCGCTGCGGCTCGCGACGTCGGCGGTGTGGTCGCGGATCGCCCGGACGGTCTCGACGCACCCGCGGACGGCCGCCGACTCGGACCCGACCTGGTCGGCGAGGAAGAGCGCCGACAGCCCGTCGCCGGCGTGCTTGCCGACGAGCCCGCCGCGCTCGACGATCTCGGCGTCCATCCGGCTCATGAGCCGCCGGATCAGCCGGAAGTACTCGGCGGTCGGCAGCCTTCGCGCGAGGGCCGACGAGCCTTCGAGGTCGGCGAACAGCACGGCGCCGCGGCGGCGCGCGGGCTGCGAGATGTCCAGGAGCCGCTCGAGCGACCGGTGATCGCTCGTGCCCAGCAGCGACAGGACGGAGCCCGAGAGCGCCGGGGTGATCACGCTGACCATCCCGGCCAGTTCGCCGGTCTCGTCGAGGACGCGGGTCGTCAGCGTCTGGAAGGCGGCCGTGCGGCGTCCGACCTTCAGCTCGCCGCCGTCGACCGTGAGCGATGCGGCGCGGCGCGGGACGAGCCCGTCGACCGTGTCGGCCAGCTCGGGGACGAGCGTGTCGCGCAGCTCGGCCACGCCTCCGGGCAGGTCATAGGCGATGGCCGGCAGCAGCCGGGCCAACAGCGCCAGCCAGCTCTCGGTCGTGGCGAACCCGGGCCAGGGCGTCCGCAGCGCAGTGGTCGCCGGCGCGTGCAGCTCGATGCCGAGGCCGGGTCGCGCCGCGTCGGCCGTCGTCCCGGACGACAGCAGGTAGTCGCCCGTCATGTACGCGAGCCGCCACCTTGCGTCCCAGATCTCGGCGATCTGCCGCCGCTCCTCCAGCTGCTCGGCCGCCGCCCGCAGGACCGGATGCTCGGGAAGGGGCAGGAGCTCCACGGAGGGAATCTAGTCCGCGCGCGCGGCGGCGTGTCAGGCGGCCGGCGGCGGCTCGTCCTCCCGGGTCGACATGTGCAACATGACGCTGGTGTCGCGGAAGCCCGCCCGGGCGTAGACACGGTGGGCGCCCTCGTTGCCGGGCGTCAGCCAGACCGTCGTCTGACCGGCGTCGATCGCGCCGCGCGAGAGGGCGGAGGTGATGGCCCCGGCGATGCCGCGCCGGCGGTGCGACGCGAGGACGCCGATCCCCGCGATCTCGGTCACGCCCTCGGCCGGGACCGTCGCCACGCCGCCGCCGACGATCGCGCCGCTGCCCTGATCGCGGGCGAGGAACGCGAGGGTGCCGGCGGCGATCGACGCGCGCTGGCGGGCGACCTCCTCGTCGTCGACCTCGGGCTCCTCGACACCGAACGCGCCGTGCTGCGCCATCCGCATGCCGCGCACGTCGTCGTCGGAGACCGGCGTCTCGATGTCGATCCCCGCGGGCGGCGCCAGCTCGACGAACGTGTCCGCCGCGCACGTCATCACCGCCAGCCGCGCCTCGAGGACGAAGCCGCCGGCGAGCAGCGCGGCCTCGACCGCCGGCGCGACGCCCGGCAGGAACTCCAGGCGCGGGAGCCGCTCGCGCCGCCGGAACGCGGCGATCAAGGTGGCGACGTCGGCCGCCGTCGGACGCGCGTCGTCGGCGGGGAACGCGTAGTTCAGGAACGGGCTGGTCGACCGCGGATCGAACGTCGCGGTGAACGGCCCGACGTGCTCGACATCCCGATCACGCGTCGCGACCGTGCGGACGTACTGCTGAAGCTGCCGATCCAGCGCAAGCGCGCCGGAGGAGGTGGAGGACTCCACTGGTTGAGGCCTTTCGGCTCGAAGATGAACAACTCGAAGACCGAGACGCCACGCGGGCGCCCTCGGTGCGATGCGGACGATGGAGCCGCGGCGAGCGCTTCAGCGCGAAGAGCCGGCGGCAGTCTGTGGACGCGTCGTCGTCAGAGGCCTCGCGCCGAACCTACCAACCGGCACCGCGGCCGTCGAGCCGCAGCGTCTGGCCGCAGCGGCGGGGCGGGGCGGGCGACGCGGGGCGGCGGCACGGCGGGCGGCACCGCGCAGCGGCCTCCATCGACGACCCGCGCCCCATCCCGCTGGCTAGCATCGCCCCCGATGAGCCAGCCCTCAGCGCCGCACGTCCCCGTCTGCCTCTCCATCGCCGGATCCGACTCCGGCGGCGGCGCTGGGATCCAGGCTGACCTGAAGGCGTTCGCCCGCTGTGGCGTCCATGGGACGACGGCGATCACGGCGCTGACCGCCCAGAACACGGTCGCGGTCACCCGCGTCTCACCAACGGACCCCGACATGGTCGTCGCGCAGATCGACGCGGTCGCCTCCGACTTCACGATCGCCGCCGTCAAGATCGGCATGCTCGGCGGAGCGCGCGTCATCGAGGCGGTCGCGCAGGCGCTCGACGAGCTCCTCCCGCCCAACACGCCCGTCGTCCTCGACCCCGTGATGATCGCCGAGTCCGGCGCCCGGCTCCTGCCCAAGGACGCCGAGCGCGCGCTGATCGCCCAGCTCCTCCCGCGCGCCACCGTCGTCACGCCGAACGTCCCCGAGGCTCGCGTCCTCGCCACAACAGGCGACCCCGACCTCGACGGCGCCCCCCTCGCCGCCGCCGTCCGCGCGGCCGGCGCCCGGAACGTCGTCGTCACCGGCGGCCATCGCGCCCAGGCGACCGACATCCTGCTCACCGCCGATGGCGCCGTCCACGAGATCCCGGGCGCGCGCCACCCCGACGGCGCCGCCCACGGCTCCGGCTGCACGCACTCCTCGGCGCTCGCCGCGCACCTCGCGCTCGGCTTCAGCCTCCTCGACGCGGCCCGCGCGGCCCGCGCGATCGCGGCCGACGCCGTCCGCTACGGCCTCCGCGACCTCGGCGCCGGCGCCGGCCCCGTCAACGTCCTCGGCGTCGGCTACGGCGACGTCCACGCCGTCCCGAACACAGGCCGCCTGGGCACCCCCGCGCCGGCCTGACGCACACCCAGGCGAGCGCCAGCGCGCCCAGACCGTGCCACGAAGACCGTGCAAGATCGCTCAGCACGGCATCCGACGCCCGCGCCTTTGCCATAATCATGCCGGTGAGGTTCCTGCGCATGAAGCCCGGTCATGGCGAGGTCCTCCTGGCCGAAGGTGACGTCGAGGTCGCCGCCGAGGAGCAACTGCTCCTGGACGAGTTCCGCCGTCAGCTCGACGAGGGCATGTGGGCCGCCGTGCCGACCACCTCGAGCGCCGGCCGCCGCGAGGCGCGGATGGTCAAGGCCTTCGAGGACGTCCCGCGCGACGCCGATCGCGTGATCTTCTTCCCGCGCGCCGCGGGCGGCTGCTGACCACCTCGAGGAGCACGAACGCCATGGTCCTCGCCCTCAGCGCCACCCTCATCGTCATCGTCGCGCTGCTGTGGGAGGTCGTCACGCCCCGCCTCCAGGAGCTCTACGAGCGCCACAAGGCGCGCCGCGCCCGCGTCCCCGTCGACGTCTACGACCCCGGCCGCGAGCGCCGCGCCGAGCAGCGCGCGCGCCAGCTGCTGCGCTCCTGCGTCAACGACGAGGAGTGGGACATGTACCGCGAGCTCGGCTTCATCCGCGTGTGGGGCGCGCTCGCGTCCGGCCCCGAGCAGGGCGGCACCCAGGCCACGCGCGACGGCGCGCCGTACGCCTACATCATCTACCCGCACAAGCCGGTCGTCGCCTACCTGCCGCAGACCCGCGAGCTGCTCGCCGAGTACTGCGTGGCCTTCCCGGACGAGACGCGCCCGTACGGCTCGGCGCGCCTGCCGGACTCCGACGACACGCTCGCCAAGTGGATGGCCTTGACCGGCGACGAGCGCCACCTGATCGACCAGGCCAACATGCACCTGCCCGGCCGCCAGATCGACCCCAAGCAGGTCCGCCGCGACCTGTGGCGCCTGACACAGTGGGAGCAGTCCCGCCTGCGCCGCCTCGCGCGCGAGCACCGCACGACGACCCAGTAAGCCGCGCCGCGGTCCCGCGCGGGTGGCAGACTCGCCACCATGCCGCTCCATCACGCCTCGCAGCGCCCGTTCGACGGCGAGGCCGACCTCCAGATCCGCCCCCAGCTCGTCCGGCCCGGGGATCCGACCAGCATCCCGAAGCTCCGGCTCGCCGACGAGGGCCTCGAAGCGCGGACCGCCTACCAGGCCGTCCACGACGAGCTGCTGCTCGACGGCCGGGCGCGGCTGAACCTGGCCACGTTCGTCACCACGTGGATGGAGCCCGAGGCGCGCGTCCTGATCGACGAGTGCCTCAACAAGAACATGATCGACAAGGACGAGTACCCGCAGACCGCGGAGCTCGAGCGGCGCTGCGTGGCGATGCTCGCCGGCCTCTGGAACGCCGACGAGGAGGACGGCGGGACCGGCTGCTCGACCACCGGCTCGTCGGAGGGCTGCATGCTCGGCGGCCTCGCGCTGAAGTGGCGCTGGCGCGAGCGGCGCCGCCGGGCCGGCCTGCCGACCGACCGCCCCAACCTGGTCATGGGCGCCAACGTCCAGGTCTGCTGGGAGAAGTTCTGCCGCTACTGGGACGTCGAGCCCCGCCTCGTCCCGGTCACCGCCGAGCACACGCACTTGACGGCCGAGGGCGCCGCCGCGCACTGCGACGAGAACACGATCGGCGTCGTCGCGATCCTCGGCTCGACGTTCGACGGCCGCTACGAGCCGGTGGCCGAGATCGCCGCGGCCCTCGACCGCCTGCAGCGAGAGACCGGCGTGGACGTCCCGATGCACGTCGACGCCGCCAGCGGCGGGTTCGTCGCGCCCTTCCTCGACGCCGAGCTGGTCTGGGACTTCCGCCTCCCGCGCGTGCAGTCGATCAACGCGTCGGGCCACAAGTACGGGCTCGTCTACCCGGGCGTCGGCTGGGTCGTCTGGCGCAGCAAGGAGGCGCTGCCGGAGGACCTGGTGTTCGACGTCGACTACCTCGGCGGGTCGATGCCGACCTTCGCCCTCAACTTCTCGCGCGGCGGCGCGCCGGTCGCGGCGCAGTACTACAACATGATCCGCCTCGGCCGGTCCGGCTACGCCCGCGTGCAGCAGGAGTCGCGCGACACCGCCGTCTGGCTCGCCGACGAGATCGGCCGCCTCGGCCCCTACCGGCTGATCAGCGACGGCTCCGAGCTGCCGGTCTTCGCGTTCGCCGTTGACGAGGACGCCGCCGACGCGACGTTCAGCGTCTACGACGTCTCCGAGGCGCTGCGCACGCGCGGCTGGATCGTCCCGGCCTACAAGATGCCCAAGGACATCGACGACCTCTCCGTTCTACGCGTCTGCGTGCGCAACGGCTTCTCACGCGACCTCGCCGACCTGTTCCTCGCCGACCTCAAGCACAAGACCGAGCACGTCCGCGCCGGCCACGCGCCGCTCACCGACGAGCAGCGGGCGTCGTTCCACCATTGAGGAGACGCCCTCACACCCCGATGATCAGCAGCGCGTTGCCGTCCGGGTCGCGCAGCCGGAACATCGGCGGCGTCGGCCCCGTGACGGTCGCCGCGCCGACCGTCACGGTCACGTCGCTGCCCGGATGCGCCACCGCGCCGTCGACGTCCCAGCCGGCGCCGCGATAGGAGGCGTGCGCGGCGTCGACGTCGTCCACCGTCACGATCAGCCCCGTGTCGACGCCCGCCGCGCCGTCGGCCGCCGTCCCCGACAGCGCGATCCCGCAGATCCCGTCGGGTGGGAACAGCTCGACCCAGCGTGCGTCGTCCCCGAACGGGAAGTCCGCGCGCTTCTCGAACCCGAGCGCCTCGTAGAAGGCGATCGAGCGGTCCGGGTCCGTGGTCGGGACCGTGACCAGGTGGATGCGTCCGACAGCAGTGGTCATGTCCTTCAGACGCCGCGGGCCCGCGCGCCTCATCGGCGACCCGACCGCGTCAGTCCGACGCCGACTCCAGGAACTCCGCCACCAGCGCGTTGAACGCCGCCGGGCGCTCCAGCATCGCGACATGACCCGTGTCCGCGTAGACCACGACCCGCGCGTTCGGGATCAGCTCGCCGAACGTCCACGCGTCGCGCACCGGCACGAGCGGGTCGTTCTCGCCCCAGACGACGAGCGTCGGCGCCGCGATCGACGGCAGCCGGTCGCGGAGCGGGTAGTTGGTCAGCGCGTCGAAGGCGCCGATGAACCCCGGCTTGCCGGCCCCGCGCAGCTGCTCGGCGACCAGCGCCGCGGGCAGCCGTCCCGGATGGGCGGCGACGATCGACATGATGGCCTTGCGCGTCCGCGGCCGCCGCGCCAGGTCGTCGGACTTCGACGCCAGCCAGCCGGTGCCCATCGCCAGCGCGCGTCCGAGCGGCCGGACCGCCCAGAACAGGCTGCGCTGCGACGCGATCGTCAGCCCCGCCGCGCTGACCAGGACGAGCTTCTCGACCCACGTCCCGAACGTGATCGCGATCTCGGCCCCGATGAACCCGCCCATCGAGTTGCCGACCACGACCGCGCGCGTGACCCCGAGCCGCCGCAGCAGCTCGTCGACCGCCGCCGCGTAGCCCGCGATCGTGATCCGCTCGGCGGGCATCTCGGACGCCCCGAAGCCGGGCAGGTCCATGGCGATGCAGCGCCAGCCGGCCGCGGCGAAGACCGGCAGGTTCTCCAGCCAGTTCTGCCACGACCCGCTCAGCCCGTGGATCCAGACGATGGTGCCGCGCGCCGGTCCGGAATCAGGTCCCGGGCCGATGTCGATGACGTTCATCCGCCGCCCGCCGACCGTCACCCAGCGCTGGTGCTGGCGCCAGTCGATGTCCTCCCAGGCGCTCCGGCCCACCGGTCCGTACTGGTCGATCGACACGACCTGGCGGTCGGCACTCAAAACGCTGGCCATGCCCCTACGATAAGAAACCGTCGGCCGGACGGAGGAGCGGTCGCGCCCGGACCACCACCCATGCGCATCGCCATCGACATCGACTCCACGCTCCACCACTACTGGGACGTCCTCTCGGACGCCGCCCGGCGCCGCTTCGGCATCGACCTGCCCTACGAGGAGCAGTTCGACTGGGGGATCACCCGGCTGAAGCCCGAGCAGCTCAAGTGCTGCATCGACGAGACCCACTGCGATCACGCGATCCTCGCCGGCCGGCCCTACCCGGGCGCCGTCGAGGCCGTCAACGCGTGGGCCGCCGACGGCCACTTCATCCACGTCACGAGCCACCGGGCGACCGGCGCGCACGACGCGACCGCGCGCTGGCTGGACGCGATCGGCCTGCGCTACGACGAGCTCTACTGCTCCTACGACAAGATCGCCAAGTGCGAGGCCATCGGCATCGAGCTGCTGGTCGACGACAGCCCCGCGAACCTCCAGCGCGCGCTGGACGCGGGCATCCGCGCCGCCACGATCCGCCACCCCTGGAACCAGGACGTGTGCGAGACCGAGGACGTCGTCTGCGCCGCCGACTGGCCGGAGCTCGCGCTCAAGCTGCAGCCGGTCCTGTCCGCCCGCCGCACACTCGCCTAGTTGGCCATCGCTTAGGCCGCGCCCGCCTGGGACACTCTCAGGTGGGATGGCCGACACGACCCGCAGTACGCTCCGGCGCGATACGAGCGAGACCCCGCACGTCGACGAGGACGACCGCCTCGCGCTGCTCGACGACACGCCGCGCAGCGACCGCGGCGGCGACGTCGCCACGCGCCCGCAGGACGACGACCTCCGGCCCTACCTGGCGCCGATCGAGGCCGACCGCCAGGTCACCGACTGGGGTCGCAGCGAGCGCGTCGAGGGCTTCTTCGACCGGACGCTCTACGACTTCTACTACAACTTGTGGTTCCGCTGCGAGGTCGAGGGCATCGAGCACGTCCCGGCCGAGGGCGGCGCGCTCCTGGTCTCCAACCACTCCGGCGCGCTGCCGCCCGACGCGCCGATGATCGCCAAGGCGATCAAGGAGGAGCACCCGCACCCGCGGCCGGTGCACCTCACGGTCGAGAACTTCTTCAAGGGCTATCCCGGCCTGAGCATGCTGCTGCCCAAGATCGGCGGCGTCACGGCGCACCCGGCCAACGTCCACCGCCTGCTCGCCGACGAGCAGCAGCTCGTGCTCGTCTTCCCCGAGGGCCGCAAGGGCACCGAGAAGCTCTACAAGGACCGCTACCGCCTGCGCCGCTTCGGTCGCGGCGGGTTCGTCGAGGCCGCGATGCGGGCGCGCGCGCCGATCGTCCCGATCGCGGTGATGGGGGCCGAGGAGTCGCAGCCGATCTTCGCCCACATCCCCGCGTTGCAGAAGCTCACCGGTCTCATCTACTTCCCGGTGACGCCGACGTTCCCGCACTTCGGCCTGCTCGCGACCCTCCTCTACCTCCCGGCGAAGTTCAAGATCCGCTTCCTGCCGCCGGTCGCGACCGACAACCTCGGCGACGAGCCGTGGGAGGACCAGGCGCTGGTCCAGACGATCGCGCACGACATCCGCGCGACGATCCAGGACGAGCTGCTCGACATGCTCGGCCAGCGCAAGTCGGTGTGGTTCGGATGACCGCGTCGCGCCGCGTCCTCATCACGGGCCTGTCGACCTACTGGGGCGGCCGGCTGGCGCAGGCCCTGGAGCGCGACCCGGAGATCGAGACCGTCATCGGCATCGACCGCACGCCGCCGAAGCTGGCGCTGGAGCGCACCGAGTTCGTCCAGGTCTCCGACGCCCACAGCCTCATCCGGCGGATCGTCGACGCCGCGGAGATCGACACGGTCGTCGACACGCGCCTGGTCGTCGACTCGATCGTCACCTCGCGCTCGCGCGCCCACGAGAACAACGTCATCGGGACGATGAACGTCCTCGCCGCCGCCGGCGGGCCGGACAGCCCGGTGCGCAAGCTGGTGTTCAAGTCGAGCGCCCGTTACTACGGCGCCGAGCAGGACGACCCGGCGTTCTTCACCGAGGACATGCGCCGCCCGCACCCCCCGCGCACGCCGATCGAGCGCGACATCTACGAGGCCGAGGCCAACGTCCGCGACTTCCGCCACAAGAACCCGGACACGACCGTCACGCTCCTGCGCTTCGCCAACGCGCTGGGCCCGGACCTGCGCACGTCGTGGCAGACGTACCTCGGCCTGCCCGCGATCCCGACGATCCTCGGCTTCGACCCGCGCGTGCAGTTCATCCACGAGGACGACATGGCCAACTGCCTCGAGCACGCGGTCAAGTACGACCTCGACGGCACGTTCAACTGCGCGGCCGACGGCGTCCTGGTCCTCAGCGAGGTCGTCGACCTGCTCGGCAAGGCCATGCTGCCGATCCTGCCGCCGTGGGGCACGGGGCTCGCGACGACGGCCGCCCGCCGCGCCGGCGTCCCGATCCAGGCCGAGATGCTGCCGCAGCTGCGCTTCGGCCGGGCCCTGGACAACCGGCGCTACAAGGCCAGCGGCTTCGTCTACCAGCACACGACGCGCGAGACGGTGCTCAAGCTCCGCCAGCAGCAGCGCCTGGAGCCGATCCTACGCGGCGTCACCGGCAGCGCCTACCGCTACGAGCGCGCGGTCGAGGAGTTCCTGCGCTTCAGCCCCAGCGTCCACCAGGCCAACGCCCGGCCCGCGCTGGCGCCGGCCAACAGCGCGCCGCGGGCGAGGCTCGCGACCGCGCAGCAGACCGGGGAGGACCCGCCGCCCGCGACGCCCTACGCGTCGCTGCCCGCGCGCGAGATCCTGGCCGTCCTGCCCTCGCTCACGCCAGAGGACCTGACGAAGCTGCGCGACCACGAGGCGGCGAACGCGCGGCGCGCGACCGTGCTCAACGGGATCGACCGGCTTCTGGGCGCCACATCGACGTCCGCGCGCTGACCAAGAACCGGGAGCAGGGCCGGTTGCAGGGGTTTCGGGACGCCGACGGACCCTCTACCCTGACCGCTCCTCCGCAGTTCCTCTGTTCTCCTCACCGTTGCCCGCACGCCTCGTCATCGCCGTGACCGCCGTCCTGGCGGCCCTCGTAGCCGCTGCGGCCGCGATCGTGGTCTACGACCACGGGCGCAAGGACGAGATCGGCAAGGGCGTGACGATCGGTGGGGTGGACGTCAGCGGCCTCAGCCGCGCCCAGGCCGAGGCCAAGCTGCGCCAGCGGATCCTCGAGCCGCTCAACCAGACGGTCACGGTCGACCACGGCAGCCGGCAGTGGCGCCTGACCGCGCGCGAGGCGAAGGTCGCGACCAACCTGAGCGCGACGGTCGACGACGCGATGGCGCGCAGCCGCGAGGGCAACATCCTGCAGCGCAGCTGGGACGGCGTCACCGGCAAGCGGCTCGACGTCGACATCAAGCCCGAGGTCACGTTCTCCGACGCGGCCGTCATCCGCCTGCTGGACCGCGTGCGCAAGTCCGTCAACCGGCCGTCGACGAACGCGACGATCAAGTACACGATCAGCGGCCCCAAGACGACGCCGTCGCACACGGGGCTGGCGGTCGACGCGACGGCGCTGCACAACCGGATCAAGGCCGCGCTGGTCTCGCCGGCGGCCGGCCGCCGGTTCAGCGCGCGCACCGAGCACGTGGAGCCCCAGGTGACCACGGAGAAGCTCATCGCGCAGAACCCGACATCGCTCGTCGTCAACCGCGAGGCGTTCAAGCTCACGGTCTACAAGGACCTGAAGCCCGTGAAGTCCTACAGCGTGGCGATCGGCGCGGTCGGCCTCGACACGCCGGCCGGGCTCTACCACATCCAGAACAAGGCGGTGAACCCCGCCTGGACCGAGCCGGACTCCGACTGGGTCCCGGTGGCGGACCGCGGGAAGGTCGTGCCGGGCGGCACGCCGGAGAACCCGCTGAAGTCCCGCTGGCTGGGCATCTTCGACGGCGCGGGCATCCACGGCGTCGACCCCTCGGAGTACGGCACGATCGGGCACGCGGCCTCCCACGGCTGCGTGCGCATGCGCATCGCCGACGTCGAGGACCTCTACCCGCGGGTCCCCGTCGGCGCGCCGATCTTCATCGCTTGACCCGCGTGGCGTCGCTAGTGCTGGCCCGCCCGGAGATCCACGGTCCGGATCTCCTCGACCGGCACCTCTTCCCACCCGTCGGCGAGCAGGGAGGCATGGTGGTCGGAGTGGCGAAAGACCAACGTGCCGATGAAGATCCCGCGCGTTTGCTTCCGCATCGCCGCGTACCACATGGTGGACGCGTCGCCGTCGCTCCGCATCCGATGCCAGGGGCGCGGCGGCAGGTCGTCGCGCGACGAGATCCCCGCGTCCATCAGCTGCTGATGCGTCGCGATCCGCCCGCTCTCGGTGTCGATGAAGAAGAGGCCCACGATGTCCGAGGATAGTTCGCCGCTCAGCGCCGAGTGGACCGAGGCGCTGCGCCTGTTCGACGCCGACCTCGTCCGCCGCGGCGCCGCCGCCCGGACCCGCCGCGCCTACGGCTTCGACTGCTCGCAGTTCGCGCTGTGGTGCACGCAGGCCGGCCACGAGCCCACCGACGTCACGACGCGCGTCCTGCGCCGCTACGCCGCCGCGCTGGGCGAGCGCGACGTCGTCCCGGCCACCGTCGGCCGCAAGCTCGCCGCGCTGCGCGCGCTGTACCGGACGCTGCGCGAGCACGGCCACATGCCGGCCAATCCGGCCGACCTCGTCCCGGCGCCCAAGAAGCCGTCCAAGCTGCCGCGCGTCCTGAAGGCCGACGAGGTCGCCGCGCTGCTGGACCGCATCCCGCAGACGACGCCGCTGGACGTCCGCGACCGCGCGCTGTTCGAGATCGCCTACGCGTGCGGTCTGCGCGCCGAGGAGCTGGTGAACCTCGATGTCCACTCCATGGACTTCGACGCGGAGGAGGTCCGCGTCGAGGGCAAGGGCGGCAAGACCCGGATCGTCCCGGTCGGCGAGGCGGCCGTCCGCGCGCTGACACGCTATGTGGAACGGGCGCGCCCCGCGTTGGAGACTGACCACGCCGAGGCCGCCCTGTTCCTGTCGAAGTCCGGCAAGCGGCTCTCCACCAGCGACGTCCGCCGTCGTCTGCGCGTCTGGTCCCGGCGCGCAGCGCTTCAGGGCGGCGCCCACCCGCACGCGCTGCGCCACTCGTTCGCCACCCACCTGCTGGACGGCGGCGCGGACCTGCGCGCGATCCAGGAGATGCTCGGCCACAGCAGCATCTCCACGACCCAGATCTACACTCGGGTAGAGTCCGCCAGACTCAAGTCCGCATACGCTGCCGCGCATCCGCGGGCGTGAGCTACGGGAACAGGGATGGAGACCAACGTCAAGGCGATCGAGCTTCGGGACCTCTGGCGCCGCTACAAGGCGACCGGTGACACGCATGCGCGTGAGCGCCTCGTCGTCGCGTACTCGCCGCTGGTCAAGTACGTCGCCGGGCGCATGGCCTCGGGCCTTCCGGCGCACGTCGAAGAGGCCGACCTCATCTCCTACGGGCTGGTCGGGCTGATCAGCGCGATCGAGCGCTTCGACCTCGAACGCGAGATCAAGTTCGAGACGTACGCGATCACGCGCATCAAGGGCGCGATCATCGACGAGCTGCGCTCCCTGGACTGGGTGCCGCGCTCCGTCCGCGCCAAGGCCCGCGAGATCGAGAAGGCCAACACGAAGCTCGAGCACCAGCTGCAGCGCGCGCCCTCCGACGAGGAGATGTCGCGCGAGCTCGGCGTGACCGTCGACGAGTTCCAGGAGTCGCTGCTGCAGATCTCCAACTCGACGGTCGCCGCGCTGGACGAGCTGTGGACCGTGGGGGACGCGTCGGGCGACGCCGTCTCGTTGTTGGACACCTTGACCGACGAGAACGCGCCGGACCCGGCCGCGGTCATGGACCAGACGGACCTCAAGGACCGCGTCGCCGACGCGATCGCGCGGCTGCCCGAGCGCGAGAAGCTCGTCGTGGCCCTCTACTACTACGAGAACCTGACGCTGCGCGAGATCGGCGAGGTCCTCGGGGTCACGGAGTCGCGCATCTCGCAGCTGCACACGAAGGCCGTGCTGCGCCTTCGGTCGCGCCTGATCGAAACAGAGTGACCTCGGTCTTGCGGCCTTGTGCGCATTGCCGCTAGGGTCGCCGTCATTCCACACATCAGGCCGCGTGCCTGGCCATGCGGTCCCGAGGAAAGGAGCCTGGGCATGCACAAGGCTGCGGACCGCATCCGCAACGTGGCCCTCGTGGGTCACCGCGGCAGTGGGAAGACCTCGCTGTTCGAGGCATTGCTCTACCAGGCGGGCGCGACGAACCGGCTGGGGAGCGTCGCGGACGGCACGTCGCTGAGCGACGCCGAGCCCGACGAGCAGGCGCGCGGGATGTCCATCGGCGCCGCGCTGAACTCGTTCGAATGGCAGGACCGGCGCATCAACCTCCTGGACACGCCGGGAGAGCCGAGCTTCGTCGCCGACGCGCTGGGGGCGCTGCGCGTCTGCGAGTCGGCCGTGTTCGTCGTCAACGCGGTCATGGGGGTCGAGGTCTCGACCGTCCGGCTGTGGGAGCGCGCGACCGAGCTGGACCTCGCGCGCATGCTGTACGTGAACATGCTTGACCGGGAGCGCGCCGACTTCTACCGGTCGCTCGAAGGGCTGAAGACCGCGTTCGGGCCGCACGTCGTGGCGGTCGAGATCCCGATCGGCGCCGAGCACGAGGTGCGCGGCGTCGTCGACCTGGTCGACATGAAGGCCTACGAGTACGGCGAGGCCACGCGCGAGAACTGCCGCGAGATCCCGATCCCCGACGAGGTCCTGGCGACCGCGGAGGAGTACCGCGAGAAGCTGATGGACGAGGTCGCCGAGGTCTCCGACACGCTCATGGAGCGCTACCTCGAGGGCGACGAGATCTCCCACGGGGAGATCGTGGCCGCGCTGAAGGAGGGCACCAACCACGGCGGGATCTTTCCGGTCGTGTGCGGCGTCGCGACGCGCAACCTCGGGACCAACCGGCTCCTGGACGCGATCGTCGAGGACCTGCCGTCGCCGGTCAAGCACGGCGAGATGGACGTCGGCGAGCACGTCGCGCTGGAGCCCAGCGAGGACAAGGAGCTGTTCGCCTACGTCTTCAAGACGCGGGCCGACACGTTCGCGGGCCGGATCAACCTGTTCCGGGTCTACCAGGGCGTGATGGCGCACGACTCGCACGTGCTCAACACCCGTGCGCATGGCAAGGAGCGCATCGGGCAGCTGATCCGCTTCAGCGGCAAGGAGTCCGAGCAGGTCGAGGAGTTCGGCCCGGGCGACATCGGCGCGGTGGCGAAGCTGAAGGAGACGCGCGCGGGCGACTGGCTGGCCGACCGCGACGAGTCGATCTCGATGCCCTCGATCAAGCTGCCGGCGCCGGTGATGGCGTTCGCGATCGAGCCCAAGAACAAGGGCGACGAGGAGAAGGTCTTCAGCGCGCTGCGCCGCCTGCAGGAGGAGGACCCGACGATCGACCTGCACCGCGATCCCCAGACCGGTGAGGAGATCGTCGCGGGGCTGTCGCAGATGCACGTCGAGGTGATCGTGGACCGGCTGAAGTCGCGCTTTGGCGTGGACGTGATGCTCAAGCCGCCGCGGGTGCCCTACCAGGAGTCGATCCGCCGGCCGGCCAAGGCGCACGGGCGCCACAAGAAGCAGACCGGCGGGCGCGGCCAGTTCGGCGACTGCCACATCACGATCGAGCCGCATCCCGACGGCGAGTCGTTCGAGTTCGTCAACGCGATCAAGGGCGGCGTCATCCCGCAGGGCTTCATCCCGGCGGTGCAGAAGGGCGTGGTCGACGCGATGGGGTCGGGCCCGGTGGCCGGCTACCCGCTCAAGGGCGTCCGCGTGACGCTGGTCGACGGCAGCTACCACACGGTCGACTCGTCGGAGCAGGCGTTCCGGACGGCCGGGTCGCAGGCGATGCGCCAGGCGATGGGGGAGGCGGGCGCGGTCCTGCTGGAGCCCATCATGCTGGTGACGCTGAGCGTGCCCGAGGACAGCGTCGGCGACGTGATCGGCGACCTGAACTCCCGGCGCGGCCGTCCGCAGGGCATGGAGCCCAGCGCGGTCGGCATGACCGAGGTCAAGGCCGAGGTGCCGATGGCCGAGATGCTCACCTACGCGCCGGACCTGCGGTCGCTCACCGGCGGCCAGGGCGACTACACGATGGAGTTCGCGCGCTACGAGGAGGTCCCCGCTCACCTGGCGGCCAAGGTCATCGCGTCGGCCACCCAAGCGGAGGAGGCGGTGCGCGCATAGCCGCTTGCGGTCAGTCGTCGCCGGCGGTCACGTTGCTACCCTCGGCAACGGTTTGACCCGCAAGTCGATCACCACAAATCCAGCTGTCATCACGTGTGACGTCTGCGGCCGGACGCTGCTGCGTGGCGAGCACCACGACGTCTTCATCGGCGGCGGACAGCG
>DATDMD010000063.1:0-19000 GCA_036518975.1 Baekduia sp. | reverse complement strand
TCCGTCGCGCCGCTGTCGGCGGCGGTGCGCGCGTTCGCCGAGCTCGGCGGCGGGGAGGAGGACGAGCGCTGGATGTGGCTGGCGTGCCGCGTCGCGCAGGACCTCTGGGACGACGAGCTCTGGCACGCGCTCGCGGCGGGCGGCGTGCGGGTCGCGCGCGACACCGGCGCGCTCAACCTGCTGCCGGCGATGGCCAACTACCTCGCCGCGTTCAACGTCCACTCCGGGGCGTTCGCCACGGCGCAGGCGCTGGACGACGAGGTGGACGCGATCACGCAGGCGACCGGGCTCCCGCCGCTCAAGTACGCGACGTGCATGCTGGCCGCGGCGCGCGGCGACCAGGCGCGGGCGCAGCCGCTGTTCGACTGGGCGTGGCAGAACGCGACGGAGCGCGGCGAGGGCTCGGCGCTCGGCCTGCACGGGTGGCTGGACGCGCTGATGAACAACAGCCACGGCCGCTACGGCGACGCGCTCACGATCGCGCGACGGACCTGCGAGCACGAGGACGTCATGGCCTACGGGTGGGCCCTGGCCGAGCTGGTCGAGGCCGGCGTCCGCGGTGGCGAGCCCGACGCGGCCGCCGCCGCGCTCGAGCGGCTCGGCGAGCGCACGCGGGCGGCCGGCACCGAGTGGGCGCTCGGCATCGAGGCGCGCTGCCGCGCGCTGGTCACCGACGACGAGGCCGGCTACGTGGAGGCGATCGACCGGCTCGGTCGCAGCCGCGCGGCCGTCGAGCTCGCGCGCAGCCGCCTGCTGTACGGCGAGTGGCTGCGCCGCGAGAGCCGCCGCGTCGACGCGCGCGAGCAGCTCCGCCGCGCCCACGCCGACTTCAGCCGCTTCGGCGCCGACGCCTTCGCCGAGCGCGCCCGGCGCGAGCTGCTGGCGACGGGCGAGACCGTCCGGCGCGCCGCCGCCGACGCGCGCGCGACCCTGACCCCTCAGGAGAGCCAGGTGGCGCGCCTGGCCCGCGACGGCCACACCAACCCGGAGATCGGCGCCCAGCTCTTCATCAGCCCGCGCACGGTCGAGTACCACCTGCGCAAGGTCTTCCGCAAGCTCGACGTGAGCACCCGCCGGGAGCTCGGCGACGCGCTGGCCGACTGCGCCTGATCCCCGAGGCCGATCCCGGCCGCCCAGTGTCCCGAGGCCGGGCATCGGACTGGGGACCGACCCGGACGAGAACGGCGCCGTGCTCCGGCAGCCTCGTCGCCATGAGCACCAACGAGATCCACACCAGCGGCATCGAGGTGACCGAGGAGCTGGTCGACGTCACCGGCGGGGGCCTGCGCATCGTCGAGCTCGGGCTGGTGGGGCTGCTCGGGCTCCTGGCCTGCCCGCCGCTGCTGATCCTCGCGGTCGTCGTGGCGGTGCCGGTCATCGCGATCGGGGCGGTGGTCGCGGCCGTCGTCGCGCCGCTGGTCCTCGCGACGTGGCTCGTGCGCATGGTCCGCGCGCACCACGTGGCGCACGGGTCGACCCTCTTCCTGCACCGCCTGCTGCGACGGTGACCGGCCCGCAGCCAGCGGGGCGCCACCTGCGCCCGCGCGGCGAGGACGTCCGGCAGCCGACGACGACCGTCGAGCTCTTCTTCGACCTGGTCTACGTCTTCGCCATCACGCAGCTGTCGCACCTGATCCTCGACGACCTGACGGTCGCCGGGGTCGGGCGCGCGGCGTTCCTGCTGCTGGTCGTGTGGTGGGCCTGGATCTACACGACGTGGATGGCCAACTGGTTCGACCCGGACTCGCCGGCCGTGCGCTCGGTGCTCACCGGCGTGATGCTCGCCAGCCTGCTGATGGCGGCCGCGCTGCCGGGCGCGTTCGGCGCCGACGGCTGGCTGTTCGCGCTCAGCTACGTGACGCTCCAGGTCGGCCGCAACCTCGCGGCCGCGCGCCTCGTGCCGGCCGGCCATCCGCTGCGCGACGTCTTCACGCGGCTGGTCGGCTGGAGCGCGGCGTCCGGCGTCCTGTGGCTGGCCGGCGCGGCGCTGGACGGCGACCAGCGCCTGTGGCTGTGGATCCCCGCCGTGGCGCTGGAGCTGTGCGCGCCGGTCGCCGGCTACTGGCTGCCCCGCCGCGGCGCGATGGCGACGAGCGACTACGACGTCGAGGGCGGCCACTTCACCGAGCGCTGCGAGGGCTTCATCATCATCGCGCTGGGCGAGTCGATCGTCGTGACGGGCGCGACGGCCGCGGGCGCCGGCCTGACCGCGACGGTCGTGCTGTGCCTCGGCGTCGCCTTCCTGGAGACCGCCGCGCTGTGGTGGCTGTACTTCGGCGCGGTCGCCGAGCGCACGCGCGCCGTCATGCGCACCTGCGCGAACCCGGGCGGGCTGGCCCGCGACGCCTACACCTACCTGCACGTCCCGATCGTCGCCGGGATCATCGCGGTGGCGGTCGGCGACGACCTGCTGATCGCCGCGCCCGGGCGCGTGCCGCACGGCGTCGGGCTGGCGGTGGTCCTCGGCGGGCCGGCGCTGTTCCTCGTCGGCGAGAGCCTGTTCCGGCTGCGCGTGACGGGCGCGGTGGACGGCCGGCGGCTCGCGGTCGCCGGCGTGCTCGTCCTGCTCGCGCCGCTGGGCGCCGCGCTGAGCGCGCTGGCGCTCGCCGCGCTGGTCACGGCGCTGCTGTGCGCGCTCGCGGTCTCGGAGCTGGGGGCGGGACTGGGGTCCGCGACGGACGCGCGGCGAGCGCCGGTCGACGATCTTCGGTATCTCCAACCACACCAACAGGAAGGGACATCACCATGAAGATCGTGGTCATCGGAGGGAGCGGGCGCGTCGGGCGCAACGTCGTCGGGCGGCTCGTCGCCCAGGGGCACGACCCGGTCCCGGCCTCGCCCTCGACGGGCGTGGACACCATCACCGGCGAGGGCCTCGCGGAGGTGATGGCGGACGCCGACGCCGTGGTCGACGTCTCCAACGCGCCGGTCTGGGACGACGACGCCGTGCGGGAGTTCTTCACCACCTCGACGCGCAACCTGCTCGCCGCCGAGCGCGAGGCCGGCGTCGGCCACCACGTCGCCGTGTCGATCGTCGGCTGCGACCGGCTGCCCGACAGCGGCTACCTGCGCGCCAAGGCCGCGCAGGAGGCCGAGATCGCGTCCGGGAACGTCCCGTACACGATCCTGCGCGCGACGCAGTTCTTCGAGTTCCTGCCGCAGATCGTCGAGGGCGGGGCGGAGGGCGACCGCGTCCGGCTCCCGACTGGGCTGATGCAGCTCGTCGCCGCCGACGACGTCGCCGCGACCGTGGCGGAGCTGGCGACGGCCGCGCCGGTCGGCGGCCACGTCGAGCTCGGCGGGCCCGAGAAGCTCGGCGTCGACGCCTGGGCGCGGCGCCTGTTCCAGACCACCGGCGACCAGCGCGAGGTCGTCGGCGACCCGCACGCGCGCTACTTCGGCACCGAGCTGAAGGACGGCGAGCTGACCACCGACGACGGCGCCCGCATCGGGACGACCGGCTTCGAGGCCTGGTGGGACGCGCACATGGACACGCAGCGATGACGCGGATCCAGGTCATCATCACGGGGCCGGAGGAGGCCTACGACAACGAGGCCGAGTTCTGGTGCGCGAACGAGCTGCTCGGCGTGACGGTCCTCCACGAGGGGCGCCTGCACCTGCGCATCGACCCGCGCGCCGACGGCGCGCCGTGGCTGGCCGACGCCGAGAGCCTCGCGCGCTCGCTGGCCGAGGCCGAGCAGCGGCTCGCGGCCTACTGAGGTGAGCGCCCGGCGTCCCGTGCGCGATCACGGTCGGCGTCGGGCCCTCACTGGTCATCGCTCCTTCCGTCGAGGATCCCTAATCCGGTCCCACCGGCCAGCGACGACGCGTCCCGGGGACAGCTCCACCCGCCCGTTCCGGCCTCGACACTGAGACCCGGCTTTGTGTCGGAGCCTGCGCCGGGTGCCCATTTGGGCGCTCGGCGCCATACGACGGCGGCCGCGGTCGTTCAGCGGCCGCCCAGAACAGGAGCAGACATGAAAATGAACCTGAGACGTCTTGCCCCCGCGATCGCGGTTGCCGCGGCGGTCGGTGCGCTGATCCCGGCGGCCGGCGCGAGCGCGGCGACCCCGACCGCGGTTCCGAGCCTGCCGGCGTTCACGCTGCCGGCCGGCGGCCTGCCGGCGCTGGGAGACCTTCCGGCCTTCACGCTGCCGGCCGGCTTCACCCCGTCGCTGTTCTTCCAGGGCCCGCAGGTGGCCATCGGACCGACCGTCATCGGCTCGGTCTTCAACGGCGGGACGTCGGTCGTCGTGGCCAACGAGCCGCCCGTCAACAGCGGCAACGTCATCGGCTCGCCGTAGCCGAGCGCGACGAATGGAGAGCATGTGATGCGCACTCGAAAGCTCGCCGCGTTCGCGGCCGTCCTCGCCCCGCTCGCGCTGGCCGCCCCGGCGGCCCACGCGAGCGACGTCCCGACGCTGCCCCTCCCGGCGGCGGCGGCCGCTCCGCCCGCGTACGCCACCTTCACCTTCATCCCGCCGAAGGTGGCGCCGATCCAGGTGATCATCGGGGCGACGTACATCGGGGGCAAGTTGATCAGCCCCGGCGTCAACGTCGCCACACCGGGGACGTCGCTGCCGCCCATGACCTGGACGCTTCCGCTGTCCTAGGTCGCCGCGCCCACGGACGAGGACGGCCGGCGTGAGAACCGTGACGCTTCCGGTGATCGGGGAGCTGGACGTGGCCGCCATCCCGGGGCTGCGGGCGGCCATCGCGTCGCTGGCCGCCGGCCCGCGCCGGGTGCTCCTCGACCTGTCCGGGGCGACGCTCGTCGACAGCTCGGCGATCCAAGAGCCCGTGGTGCCCGTCCTCGACGGGCACCACGGCGCGCTCCGGCCGCCGGCCCTGAGGCTCAGGCTGCTCGGCCGCGACCGGGCGGACGCGTGGGTGGACGGGCGGCGGCTGCGGCTGAGCCCCCGCCACGCCGAGATCCTCGCGGTGCTGTCCCTGCACAAGGGCGGGATGAGCAGCGAGGAGCTCGCGGCGGAGGTCTACGGCGACGACGGCAGCCCGAGCACGGCCCGCGTCGAGGTGTGCCGCCTGCGCAAGCTGCTCGGCGGGTCGATCGACAGCGGGCGGTACCGGCTGTGCCCGGACGTGGAGTGCGACACCGCGACGATCCGCGGGCTGCTCGCCGGCGGAGCGGTGAGGGAGGCCGCGCAGCGCTACGACGGGCCGCTGCTGCCGTATTCGGAGGCGCCGGGCGTGGTCAGCCAGCGCGACGCGCTGGACGCGTGGGTGCGCCACGCCGTGATGACCGCCGACGACCGGCCGGCGCTCTGGGCCTGGCTGCGGTCGCCGTCGGGGTGTGACGACCTGCAGGCGTGGAAGCGGCTGCTGGCGGGCCTGGACTTCGACGACCCGCGGCGCAGCCTCGCGGCGGCGCGCGTGCACGCGCTCCGCGCGGCGCTCGCCTAGCGCGCAGCCTCCACGCGGTGCGCGCCGACGCGGTGCGCGTCGACGTAGTCCTCGTCGAGCTCCCAGCCGAGGCCCGGGCGCTCGGAGAGCTCCAGCGCGCCGTCGCGCAGCGGCGGGCGGTTGGCGATCAGGTTCCACCAGATCGGGTCGCGCTCGGGCTCGAAGCACTCCGCGTAGGTCCCGTGCGGGATCGCGGCCAGCAGGTGGCTCGACAGCTGCGGCTCCTCGTGGTGGCCCATGGCCACGCCGCAGACGGCGGCGACCGCCGCGGCGCGCCGCCACTCGGTCGGGCCGCCGGACCACGACGCGTCGAAGTTGCAGACGTCGATCGCGCCGGCGCGGATCAGCTCCAGGCAGGCGGCGGCCGACAGCTCGCTCTGGCCGGCGCAGACGTCGACGCCGCCCTTGGCGCGCACGTCGCGCATCGCGCGCCGGTCGCCGTCCCAGCGGCAGGGCTCCTCGAACCAGCGCAGGTCGCAGTCCTCGACCGCGCGGGCGAAGCGCAGCGCCTCGGCGGCCGTCCAGCCCTGGTTGGCGTCGGCGCACAGGACGAAGTCGTCGCCGGCCGCGCGGCGGGCGCGGCGGAAGCGCTCGGCGTCCTCCTCCGGTGAGCGGCCGCCGACCTTGAACTTCATGCCCGCCATGCCGCTCGCGCGGACGCGCTCGACCTCCTCCTCGATGGAGCTCGGGCTGTCGTAGTAGCCGCCGATGCAGATCAGCGGGACGCGGTTGCCGTAGCCGCCCCACAGGCGCCAGAGCGGCTGGCCGAGGTGCTGGCCGACGGCGTCCCAGAGCGCGGCGTCGACGCCCGCGCAGGCGACCAGGCCGAGCCGGCGGTCGCGCAGGATGTCGAAGGTGGCGGGCCGGGCCAGCTCCCAGCAGCGCTCGATCGCGAGGGCGTCCTCACCGATCAGTCGCGGGGCGATCTCGGTGTGGATGATCGCGTCGATGTCGTGCAGGCCGGCGTCCTCGTCGCCGGCGTAGGCCTCGCCGACGATCCCGCTCTCGGTGTGCACGCGCGTGATGACCGTCGAGCGGTGGGTCATCTTGTAGTGGCTGCCGCGGAAGACGCGCCCGAGCGGCACGCGCAGCAGGACGGTCTCGATCGAGGCGATGGTCAGTGGCGCCGGCATCGGCATCGGCATCGCCTAGCCGACCGCGAGGCGCTCGAGCACCGAGGCGACGATCCGCTCGCGGCCCGGGAAGTGCGCGTCCTCCAGGGGCGGGCTGTAGGGCACGGGGATGTCGGGCGTCGTCAGGCGCCACGCGTCGTCGAGGTCGTCGAGCGCCTCGTGCGTGATCGCCGCCAGGACGTCGGCCGCCCAGCCGCCGGTCTCGGGGCCCTCTTCGAGGACGAGGACGCGGTGGGTGCGGCGCACCGAAGCCAGGACGGTTGGGCGGTCCCAGGGGCGCAGCGTGCGCAGGTCGACGACCTCGCAGTCGACGCCGTGGGGCGCGAGGTCCTGGGCCGCTTCCAGCGCGTCGTGCACGCCGCGCATCGCGGTGACGATCGTCAGGTCGGCGCCGGGGCGCACGACGCGCGCCTCGCCGAGCCGCGCCTCGTCGCCGGCGTCCGGCTCCGGGCCCTTGAGCGAGTACAGGCGCTTGTGCTCGAGGAACAGCACGGGGTTGTCGTCGCGGATGGCGGCGACGAGCAGCAGCTTCGCGTCGGCGGGCGTCGCGGGGCAGACGATCTTCAGGCCGGGCACGCCGAAGAACCACGAGATCGGCATCTGCGAGTGGATCGCCCCGAAGCGCCCGCGGCCGCCGACGGCCGAGCGGATGACGAGTGGTACGGAGGCCTGCTCGTTGGACAGGTACCAGTACTTCGCCGATTGGTTGACCAGGCTGTCCATCGCCAGCGGGAGGAAGTCCCCGAACATGATCTCGACGACCGGCCGCAGGCCGCAGACGGCGCTGCCGAACGCGGCGCCGCTGAGGGCGAGCTCGGAGATCGGCGTGTCGAACACGCGCTCCGGGCCGTAGCGCTCGGCGAGGTCGGGCGTGACGGCGAAGACGCCGCCCGGCAGCGCGACGTCCTCGCCGAAGAAGACGACCCGCTCGTCGCGAGCCAGCTCCTCGTCGAGCGCGTCGTGGATGGCGGTGCGGAACTCGAGATCGGGCATCGGGTGGGGTGAGGCTCCGTGCGAAAGGGTCGGTCAGAGAAGCAGGGCGATCGGGCGTTCGAGACGGCCGGCGATGTCGCCGAGCAGCTCGGCGGCCTGGGCGCCGTAGAGGATCCGGTGGTCGCAGGTGAGCGTGATCTCCATCACGTGGCCGATGGCCAGGGCGTCGTCACGCACCACCGGCTCACGCCGCAGCGCGCCCACGGCGAGGATGGCCGCCTGCGGCGGGTTGATGACGGCGGTGAACCGGTCGACGCCGAACATCCCGAGGTTGGAGACCGCGAACGTGCCGCCGGAGAGCTCCGGCGGCGTGATCGCGCCGTCGCGGCACTTCCCCGCCAGCGCGCGCGCCTCACGCCCGATGGTGCCGAGCGACTTGACGTCCGCGTCGAAGATCGTCGGGACCAGCAGCGCATCACCCGCGGCCACGGCAATGCCCACGTTGACGCGCCCGTAGAGCTCGAAGCGCCCGTCGCGGTAGGCGCCATTGGCCCGCGGATGCGCGCGCAACGCGAGAGCGCACGCGCGCACGACCATGTCGTTGTACGACGGCACAGGCGCCTCGGGTGCGGCAGCGCGCAGCATCGTCCGGAGCTCGACGGCCGCATCCATGGCGACCGTCCGCGACAGCACGAACTCCGGAATCGTCGCCTTGGCCTCCGCCATCCGCCGAGCGACCGTCGCCTGCATCCGGCTGAGCTCTACGACCTCGACCTCACCCTTGGCGCCGGCGGCCGGAGCAGCGTCGCGGGGCGCAGCCACCTCCGGCGGGGCGACCACCGCACCCTCGACATCAGCCCGCACGATCCGCCCACCCCGACCACTCCCACGCACACTGCCAAGATCAATCCCCCGCTCCCGCGCAACCCGCCGCGCCAACGGCGACGCCGCCACCCGCGGCACAGCACCGCGCGCGATGGCCGCAGGGGAGGGCGCTGCGTCGCCACTCGCCGGGGCCGAAGCCGACGACGTTGCGCCGCCACTCGCCGCGCCGGAAGCCGCGGGCATTCCGCCGTCGCGCGCTGCGACTGACGCGGAGGGCGCTGCGCCGCCGTCCGGCGCGGCCAGCGCAGACGGCGTTGCGTCGCCACTCGCCGCGGCAGGAGCGGACGTCGCTGCGCCGCCACTCGCCGGGGCCAAAGCGGAGGTCCCTGCGCCGTCGCCCGCCGTCGCCGGCGCGCTCGCGCCGTTCGTCGGCGGCGCGGAGGGCGCGGTGCTCCCGACCGGCGCCAGCTGCGCCAACGGCGCGCCGACCGCGATCGTCTCGCCCTCGTGGGCGATGATCGCGAGGACTCCGGCGGACTCGGCCTCGAAGGGCATCGTCGCCTTGTCGGTCTCGATCTCGACGATCTCGTCGCCCTCCGCGACGGTCGCTCCGTCGTCGACCAGCCAGCGCACGATCGTGCCCTCTTCCATGGAGTCGGAGAGGCGCGGCATGGCGATCTGGGTGGTCATGGCTGCGGGCAAGCCTCTCTTCTCCTCGTAACGTGCAGTGCCACGATGTGCAGTGACACATTACGATATTCGGGCCGCGATGGCAAACCTCTCGCGTTTCGCGGGCAAAGTGTTTATCCTCAAGCCACAGTCTTAGGCAACGGAGGAGGAGCGAAGATGGCCACGACGACCAAGGGCGGCGCCGCGCGCGTCGCGCAGGCGCCCGATGCGGAGGCTCTGCTCGAGCTCTACGGCCGCATGCGCGTCATCCGCCGCTTCGAGGACGCCGTCCAGCGGCTGTTCACCAAGGGCGAGGTCCACGGCACCACGCACCTGTACTCCGGTCAGGAAGCCGGAGCGGTCGGGGTCTGCAGCGTGCTCGAGCCCGGCGACCGGATCGCCGGCACCTACCGCGGCCACGGCCACGCGCTGGCGATCGGCGTCGAGCCCGAGGCGCTGATGGCCGAGCTGCTCGGCCGCGCGACGGGCGTCTGCGGCGGCCGCGCCGGCTCGATGAACGTCATCGACCTCGAGCACGGCCTCATCGGCTGCTTCGGGATCATCGGCGGCAGCATCGCCGCGGCCACCGGCGCCGCGCTCGCCCTGCGCCGGACCGGCAACGTCGCGGTCGCGTTCTTCGGCGAGGGCACGAGCAACCAGGGGTACTTCCACGAGGCGCTGAACTTCGCGAAGGTCCTCGGCCTGCCGGTCGTCTACGTCTGCGAGAACAACCGCTACGCCGAGTTCACGCCCTACGAGGACGCGATGGCCGGCGAGCTGGCCGACCGCCCGCGGGCGATGGGCATCGAGACGACCGTGGTCGACGGCATGGACGTCGTCGCCGTCCGCGCCGCCGCGGTCGCCGCCGTGGCCCGCGCGCGGGCGGGGGAGGGCCCGCAGTTCATCGAGTCGCTCACCTACCGCTTCGTCGGCCACTCCCGCAGCGACCCGGGCCGCTACCGCAAGGACGGCGAGCTCGAGGAGTGGAAGCAGCGCGACCCGCTGCTCGTCTGCCGCGCCGCGCTGGCCGGAGCCCACGGCCTCGCCGAGGAGCGGATCGCCGCCGCCGAGCAGCGCGTCGACGCGACCCTGGACGCCGCAATCGAGGCCGCGCGCCAGGCGCCGATGCCGACACCCGACGCGACCGCGCGCGAGTTCCGCCCCGCGGCCTGACCGCGGCGGGTCAGCCGGCGGCCGGCGCGCCGCCGCCGCGGTCGTCCCCGTGGCGGTCGATGACCACCCAGAGGACGTCCGCCGGCTTGCCGTCCAGCGCGAAGAAGCGATGCGGCTCGGTGGAGTCGAACGAGATCGAGTCGCCCGTCTCCAGCTCGTAGGTCTCGAAGCCGAGCGTCACGCCGAGGCGGCCGCTCTGGACGTAGCCGAACTCCTTGCCGCCGTGGCGGATGAGCGCGTCGGCCGGGCAGGACTCGCCCTTGGCGTCGTAGCGGCTCCAGATGAACTCGACGCCGTGGTCGGCGGCGTTGCTCAGCCGCTCCCACCGGACACCGGACGCGAGCTTGATGGACCGGCGCTCGTCGTGGCGGACGACCGGGCTCTCCGGCGACTCGGCGCGGGGCCGATCGCCGTTGGCGACCGCCGGAACCGCCGCGTCCGCCGGCGCGTCGACCGCGAACAGGTCGTCCATCGAGATCTGGAGCACCGACACGAGCCTGTACAGCGTCGCGACCGAGGGCATGACGTTGCCCAGCTCGATCTGCGAGATCGTGCTCCCCGACACGCCGACCAGGCGCGACAGCGCGCGCACGCCGATGCCCCGCGCGGTCCGGGCGGCGCGCAGGCGCTCGCCGATCTCCGGGGTCACGATGACCTGGTCAGGGCCGGCGTCGGCCGGCTTCTCCGCTTCGGCAGCCACGCGTTCGAGTCTACGGACTAGCCGGACACCAGATGCGGCGCCCCATCGGGGCTCCCGTCCGGGCTCGGCAGCGCGACGCGGTTGAGGTGCGACTGCGTGTCGCGCGTCAGCGGCAGCGCGCCCTTGACCGTGAAGTAGTTGGTCGGCCCCGCGACCATCAGCTCCTCCGCCGGGAACCGGGTGAGGATCTCGCACCCATCGGCGGTGACCACCAGTTGCTCCTCGATCCGGGCCGCCGACCAGCCGTCGGTCGCGGGCCAGAACGTCTCGATCGCGAACACCATGCCCTCCTCGAGGATCTCCGGGTGGTCGAGCGACACGAGGCGGCTGATGATCGGCTTCTCCCACACGCCCAGCCCGACGCCGTGCCCGAACTGCAGCGCGAACGCGGCCTCCTCGTTGGGGAAGCCGAACTCCTCCGCCCTCGGGAACGACGCCGCGATCTCGGCCGTGCTGCGGCCGGGGCGGATCAGCGCGATCGCCTGGTCGAGGATGTCGCGGCAGCGCCGGTACGCGTCGGCTTGCGCGCGCGAGCCCGAGCCGACCACGAACGTGCGGTAGTAGCACGTGCGGTAGCCGAGGTAGCTGTGGATGATGTCGAAGTACGCCGGATCGCCCGGACGCAGGGCCCGATCGGAGAAGATGTGCGGATGCGGGCTGCACCGCTCGCCCGAGATCGCGTTGACGCCTTCCACGTGCTCGCTCCCGAGCTCGTACAGCACGCGGCTGGCCAGCGCGACGCACTCGTTCTCGCGCATCCCCGGCTTGAGGGTGCGGTAGAGCTCGTCGTAGGCGGCGTCGACCATCATGCAGGCGGTGTCCAGGGCGATGATCTCCTCCGGCGTCTTGACCACCCGCGTGCGCTGCATCAGCTGCTGGCCGTCGACGAGCTTCACACCGGCGGCCTGCAGCGCGAACAGCACCTCGGGCTCGGCGACGTCGATGCCCACCGGCTGACCGGCCAGCCCGCGGGCCTCCAGCTCGCGCACGATCTTGGCGGCGACGTCCTGCGCGCGCCCGGACTCCGGCGAGAACGCGCCGCGCATCGTGGAGATGCCGGCCGTCGTGTCGTCGCTGATCCACGGGCAGTAGAGCTGGTGGTGGCGGGCGGCGGACCCGAAGTCCCACATCAGCGGGTCGCCGCCGCGGGGCAGCAGCGCGAAGCGGGCGAGCTTGTCGGAGGCCCAGATCCCGATCGTCGTGGCGGTGACATAGCGGATGTTCGCCATGTCGAACAGGAGCAGCGCACCCAGATCGGACTCGTCCAGCGCCTGCTTGGCGCGCGCGAGGCGGCCGGTCCGGAGCGCGTCCATGTCGAGCCGGCGCTCCCAGTCCACCGCGTTGAGTCCGTAGGTGTGCCCCATCTCGTGCCTCCTCGTTCGATACCGGTCCCGCCTTCAGAGCGGTTCGTGACACTTTACACAGGCGGTGACGGCTGTCAATGTCCGCGACACGGGTTACCAGCGCGGCGAACCGCCGCGACGACAAGGGAGCAGGGGAGATGAGCCAGCAGCGCACGATCATCAGCGGCGGGGCGGTCCTCAGCATGGACGCCGCCATCGGGGACTTCGACCGCGCCGACGTCCTGGTCGAGGACGGGCGGATCGCCGCCGTCGGGCCGGACCTCGAAGCACCGGACGCGCTCGTGGTCGACGCCACCGACGCCATCGTGCTGCCGGGCTTCGTCGACACCCACCGCCACACGTGGCAGGCGTCGCTGCGCAACCTCGCCTCCGACTGGACGCTGGCCCACTACTTCACCGGGCTGCACGCCGGCCTCAGCGGCCTGTTCCGCCCCGAGGACACGCACGCGGCCAACCTGATCGGGACGCTCGAGGCACTCGACTCCGGCATTACCACGCTGCTCGACTGGTCGCACAACCTCAACACGCCCGAGCACGCCGACGCGGCCGTCGCCGGCCTCCGCGAGTCCGGCGCGCGGGCGATCTTCGCCCACGGCGGCGGGGCCAAGCAGTACCAGGTGCCCAGCGACGTCCCGCACCCCGAGGACGCACGCCGCATCCGGGAGCAGTACTTCTCCTCCGACGACCAGCTGGTCACCATGGCCATGGCCCTGCGCGGCCCGCAGTTCGCCGACAAGGACGTCACCCGCGACGACTTCGCGCTGGCCCGCGAGCTCGGCGCGCGCATCACCGTGCACGTCGGCGACGGCGAATGGGGGAAGAACCGGCCCGTCGCTTGGCTGCACGAGGAGGGCCTGATGGGCCCCGACGTCACCTACGTGCACTGCAACACGATCGCCGACGACGAGATCGACCTGATCGCCGCGACCGGCGGCACCGCGTCGGTCGCCGCGGACGTCGAGATGCAGATGGGCCACGGCTGGCCGGCCACCGGACGCCTCCTCGACGCCGGCGTGCGCCCGAGCCTGTCGATCGACGTCTGCTCCTCCAACGGCGGCCACATGTTCGGCGTGATGCGCACCACGATCGGCGTCCAGCGCGCGCTCGACCACGCGCGCGCCGAGGCCCGCGGCGTCCCGCTGGAGTCGCTGCGGCTGCACTGCCGCGACGTCGTCGCCTTCGCCACGATCGAGGGCGCCCGCGCGGTCGGCCTCGACCACCGCATCGGGAGCCTCACGCCCGGCAAGGACGCCGACGTCATCGTCGTGCGGACCGACTCGCTCGGCCTCAGCCCGCTCAACCACCCCTACGGCGCGCTGATCTACAACGCCCACCCGGGCCTCGTGGACACCGTCCTGGTGCAGGGCCGGATCGTCAAGCGCGACGGTCGCCTGACGGAGGTCGACCACGGCAGCCTGCGGCGCCTGGCGGAGAGCAGCCGCGACTACCTCCTGGGCCAGGCGCGCCACCAGCCGGCGATCGCCGACGCGTGCTGCGGAGGGACCTGGATCCCGCGTCCGTACGTGCCCCAAGTGTGAGGCACCAATGGGCGCGCTGTTTATTGTACGTTGACAGTACGTTCGCTCACGTGTTACAAACGCGGTCATGGAGGAGAGCACGACCGTCAGGGCGGCCGGGACCGGCCGGCGCTTCGGGAGCTTCGGCCCGTTCACGGCGATCTGGGTCGCGACGGCGCTGCTGTTCGCGATCAGCCCGCTCGTCGCCGGCGGCAGCGTGGGCGGCAGCGCGATCAAGGCGATGCTGCCCTTCGCCGCGATCCTCGCGATCGCGGCCGTCGGCCAGACGCTGGTGGTCCAGCAGCGCGGCCTCGACCTCTCCGTCCCCGGCACGATGTCGCTGGCGGCGGCCCTCGTCACCCACGGACCGGGCGGCGGCGGCCTGCCGACCACGCTGCTCGTCGTCGCGCTGGCGTCCGCGGCCTGCGGCCTGCTCATCGGCCTGCTGGTCACGCGCCTCGGCGTCACGCCGCTGGTCGCCACCCTCGGCGTCAACGCCCTGGCGCTTGGCACCGTGCTGCGGATCACCGGCGGCAGCATCGCCAGCACCGTGCCCGGGAGCCTGTCGCGCTTCGCCGCGCGCGACGTCCTCGGCGTCTCGGTCCTCGCGCTGCTCGCCGTCGCGCTGATCGGCGTCGTGTGGTGGGTCATGCGGCGCACGGTCGCCGGCCGGCGCTTCGAGCTGGTCGGCGCCAACCCCGCCGCCGCGCAGGTCGCCGGCATCGCGGTCTCCCGCTACCGCGTCGCCGCCTACGTGGCCGCGAGCCTCTGCTACGGCGTCGCCGGCGTCCTGCTCGCCGCGTTGACCTCGGCGCCGAGCCTCTTCGCCGGCAACCCGTACCTGCTGCCCAGCATCGCCGCCGTCGTGCTCGGCGGCACCTCGCTGGCCGGCGGCCGCGGCAGCGTGGTCGCCAGCGGCGTCGGCGCGCTGTTCCTGACCCAGCTCGACCAGGTCGTGCTGGCGACCGGCGCGCAGACCGCCGTACAGAGCTTGATCCAGGGCGCGATCGTGGCGCTCGGCATGGGCCTGCGCAACGTCCCTTGGCGGCGTGCGCTGCAACCGGGACGCAACGGCGGGCTCCGCCCGACCGCGGCGGTCCCGGACACCACCGCACCGGCCTCGGCGGCGGTGACGGTCGAAACAACGCGTGGGGCCTGAAGGCCCCCGAGGAGGAGAGAGAACATGAGCACTAAGACACGCGTGGCGGTCACGCGTGCCTTCGGCGTGGCCGCGGTGGCCTCGTCGTTGGCGGTGGCCGCCTGCGGCTCGAGCGGGTCCGACGGCACGCAGTCCAGCGCCGACGCGTCGAGCGGCGCGACCACCAAGGCGGCGGCGGCGAACACCGCGACGCCCTGGTGCGGCACCAAGCCGATCACCCTCGGCATCCAGGACGGCGGCGGCCTGAACGGCTGGTCCAAGTCCTCCCTGGAGCAGGTCCAGGCCGAGGCCAAGAAGTGCCCGGCGATCAAGAAGACGATCGTCGTCAACGCCGGGTTCGACCTCCAGAAGGCGATCTCCGGCACCAACAGCCTGGTCGCCCAGGGCGCCAACGCGATCGTGATCATCCCCGACGCCGGCGGCCCGGCCGAGCTCGCGGGCATCCGCGCGGCCACCGCCCGCGGCGTCAAGGTCGTGCCGTGGGGCTCGGACCCGGGCGGCACGCCGGGGAAGGACTACGTGACCTACGTCGACTGGGATCCCCAGGCCGCCGGGCGCACGTGGGCCACCTGGCTCGCGAAGACGATGAAGGGCCAGGGCAACGTCATCTACCTCGGCGGCCCGGCGGGCAACGCGGTCGACCGCGGTGAGATCACCGGCGTCCAGCAGGCGCTCAAGGGCTACCCCGGCGTCAAGCTGCTCGGCGCGACGCCGAAGTCGTGGCCGGTCACCAACTGGGATCCGGCCCAGAGCCAGAAGGTCATGTCCGGGCTGCTCACCCGCTACCCGAAGATCGACGGCATCCTGATGGGCGACGGCCAGTCCAGCGCGTCGGTCGTGAAGGTGCTCAAGGCCGCCGGCCGGCCGGTCCCGCCGGTCGCGACGCTCGAGGCCAACCAGATCGCCTGCAGCTGGAAGCAGCTGCAGGGCACCAAGGACGCGTTCGACCTCGCCACGATCTCGGGGCGCAACTGGATGGGCCGCCTGGCGGTCCGCAAGGCCGTCGCGGCGGTCAACGGCATCGACGAGACCGAGAAGTCCCTCATCTCGCTGCCGCTGTTCGAGGACTCGGTCGCCGGCGGCGACCAGGCGCCGCACTGCGACGCCACAAAGCCGCCGGACGCGTATCTGTCCAACGACCTGATGTCCTCGGACGCGCTGAACGCGCTGACGGGGGCACCGGCCGGTCAGCAGTAAGGAGGGATCATGAGCGCTCCCGTGCTGCAGCTCCGCGACGTCCGCAAGTCCTTCGGCGGCGTCCGGGCCCTGCGGGGCGTCAGCTTCGACGTCGTCGGTGGCGAGGTGCACGCGCTCCTCGGCGAGAACGGCGCCGGGAAGTCGACGCTGATGGCCGTCGCCGCGGGAGCGCTCGCCCCCGACGAGGGGGAGGTGCTGATCGGCGGCGCCGGGCTCGTGCCGTCGCCGTCGGCCGCGCGCGACCTCGGGCTGGCCGTCGTCTACCAGCACCCCGCCGTCGTCGACCACCTCAGCGTCGCGGAGAACATGGTCCTCGCGCTGCCGCCGGCCCGGCGGCCCCGTCTCGGGGCCGCCGCGGCGTGGGCGGCCGAGCACCTCGCCGCGCTCGACGCGGCGATCGACCCGCACGCCCGCGGCGAGGACCTGACTGTCGCCGAGCGCCAGCTGGTGGAGATCGCCAAGGCGCTGGCGCTCGAGCCGAAGGTGCTGATCCTCGACGAGCCGACGGCCGCGCTGAAGGCCGCCGAGGTCGAGCGGCTGTTCGCGCAGATCGCCCAGTTCCAGGCCCGCGGCACGGCCATCGTCTACATCTCGCATCGGATTCCCGAAGTGCTGCGGATCGCCGATCGCATCACGGTGCTGCGCAACGGCGAGGGGCGCGGCACGTTCGCCGCGGCCGGCACGACCGAGGACGAGATCCTCCAGCGCATCGTCGGGCGCGAGCTGTCCACCGTCTTCCCGCCCAAGGCGGCGGCCGGCGAGCGGCCGGCCGTCCTGGAGGTCGCCGGGCTGTCCAACGCCGGCTGCCACGACGTCTCCTTCACCGTCCGCGAGGGCGAGATCCTCGGCCTGGCCGGCGCCGAGGGCAACGGCCAGCGCGAGGTGCTGCGCGCGCTGGCAGGGCTGGACCGCCACGCCGGACGCGTCGCCGTCGACGGCGGGCCGACGCCGGCGGCCGGCGTGCGCGCCGCGCGCGCGGCGGGCATCGTCTACATCCCCGGCGACCGTGCGCGCGAGGGGCTCTTCCAGGGCCTGTCGGTGCGCGAGAACGCGGCGGCGGCGTCGATCGGGCGCTTCGCCCGCCACGGCGTCGTCCGGCGCGGCGCCGAGGCGCGCGACGTGGGCGCCGGCCTCGAGACGGTGGCCGTCAAGGCCGCCTCGCCCGAGGCCGCGGTCGGCACGCTGTCGGGCGGCAACCAGCAGAAGGTGGTCTTCGCGCGCGCGCTGCTCAGCGCGCCGACCGTGCTGCTGTGCGACGAGCCGACGCAGGGCGTCGACCCCGGCGCCCGCGCCGAGATCTACAAGCTCCTGCGCTCGCTGGCCGCGGAGGGCAAGGCCGTCGTCGTCCTCTCGTCCGACGCCGTCGAGCTCGAGGGCCTCTGCGACCGCATCGCCGTGCTGTCGCGCGGGCGGATGATCGCCACCCTGGAGGGCGACGACGTGCGCGAGGGGAAGATCACCGGCGCGGCGGTCGCCTCGACGACGACGCGCGCGGAGCGCGAGGCGGGAGCCGCCGAGCGTGGCGAGCGCGGCGCGGGCCGTCGCCTCCTCCGCTCCCGCTGGCTGCGCGGCGACCAGGCGCCGGCGGCGCTCCTGGCGCTCGCGATCGTCCTGCTCGGCGCCTACACCGCGGCGAGCGACGCGTCGTACCTCTCGTCGGTCAACGTGCAGAGCGTGCTGTTCCTGGCGGCCGCGCTGGTGTTCGTCTCGCTCGGCCAGCTGACCGTCCTGCTCACCGGTGGGATCGACCTCTCGGTCGGGGCGATGATGGCGCTGACCGTCGTCGTGCTGTCGTTCTTCCTGTCCAAGGCCGGCGCCGGGAACCTGCTGCTCGGGCTCGCGGCGGCCGGGATCGCGGGCCTGGCGGTGGGCGCCGTCAACGCCGCGCTGATCCGGTGGGCGAGGATCTCGCCGATCATCACGACCGTCGCCACGCTCACGGTCCTGGGCGGCGTCGCGCTGCTGCTGCGCCCGAGCCCCGACGGCGTCTTCGACGCGGCGTTCATGAAGCACATGCAGACGACCGTCGGCGGCGTGCCGATCGCGTTCCTCGTCGCGGTCGCCGCGGCGGCCGGCTGCGAGGTGCTGCTGCGCCGCACCGGCTTCGGCCTGGCGCTGCGGGCGGTCGGCTCCGACGAGGCGTCGGCGCATCGCCTCGGCGTCCGCGTCGGGCGCACGGTCATGGCCGCCTACGTGCTCTGCGCTCTGCTGGCCACCGTCGCCGGCGTCCTGCTCGCGGGCCAGGTCGGCCTCGGCGACCCGTCGGTCGGCGGCGCCTACACGCTGTCGAGCATCGCCGCGGTCGTCCTGGGCGGCGCCAGCATCTACGGCGGGCGCGGCTCGTACGTCGGTGCGATGCTCGGCGCCGTGCTCACCACGCAGGTCCTCAACGCCATCACCTTCCTCCACCTGGGAGAGGAGTGGCAGTACTGGCTGCCGGGCGGTCTCGTCCTCGTGGCGGCCGCGGCGTTCTCGCGCCTGCGGCAGGCCGCGCCCGCCGAGGCGCTGGCGTGATGTCCACCATGATGCGCGCCGCGGTCTTCCACGGCCCGGGCGACGTCCGGGTCGAGGAGGTCGCGGCGCCCGGCCCGCCGGCGCCGGGCGCGGTCGTCCTGCGCGTCCTCATGGCGGCGATCTGCGGGACCGACTGCGCCGAGTACCTGCACGGCCCGGTGCTCGTGCCGCTCGACCGCCGCCACCCGGCCAGCGGCCACGTCGGCCCGCTGATCCTCGGCCACGAGTTCGTCGGCGTCGTCGAGGCGGCGGGCGCCGGCGCCGACCTCGCCGTGGGCGATCGCGTGGTGTGCGGCGCGGGCATCTCGTGCGGCGCGTGCCCGTGGTGCGCCGCCGGACGCACGAACCTCTGCGAGCGCTACTTCACCGTCGGGCTGCACGTCCACGGCGGCCTG
>DATDMD010000062.1:0-7452 GCA_036518975.1 Baekduia sp. | reverse complement strand
GCGAGCGCGGCCAGTGCGGCGCAGCAGCCGGCGGCGATCCGCCGGGTCCGGCGCGGTCGGGAGGGGTTCATGGGGTCTGGCTCCTTGATGGGGATGGAGGGTGGAGAGGGGTGCAGCGGGTGCACCGCACCACCGTCGCGGTCGGCCGGCGGCGAGCGCGCCCGTGCCCCGCCCTGGTCGGGTCCCTGGTCGCCGGCGGTCGCGGGCGCCGTGCCGCACGGCCCGGGGGACCCCAGGCGGGCGACCAGGGGGCGACACGGGCGAGACGCGGGCGCGTGGCCGGCACCGTCTGGACCCATGACCACCAGCACGCAGCCCACCACCGCGACCGCCTCCACCGATGAGGCGGCCGTCGACATGAAGCTCGAGGTCGTCGTCGTCCCGGTGGCCGACGTCGATCGCGCCAAGGCCTTCTACGCGGGCCTCGGCTGGCGCGTGGACATCGACCACGCCACGCCGGCCGGCCTGCGCGTCGTCCAGCTCACGCCGCCCGGCTCGGCGACGGCGATCATCATCGGCGACCGGATCACCGACGCCGCGCCCGGCTCGCTGCGCGAGGTGCAGCTGGTCGTCGCCGACCTCGACGTCGCGCGCCGGCGGCTGCTCGCGGCCGGCGCGGAGGTCTCCGAGGTCTTCCACGACGCCGGCGGCGTCTTCCACCACTCCGGGTCCGCCGGGCGCGTGACCGGCCCGGACCCGGAGCGCCGCTCCTACGGCTCGTTCGCGTCGTTCGACGACCCGGACGGCAACGGCTGGGTCCTGCAGGAGGTCACCCAGCGCGGCCTGGGCCGCGTCGCGGCCGACCGGACGGCGTTCGCCTCGGTCGCCGACCTGGAGGGCGCGCTGCGCCGGGCCGCCGTCGCGCACGGCGAGCACGAGCGCCGCACCGGCGCCCCGGACCCAGACTGGCCCGCGTGGTACGCGGAGCACATGGTCCGCGAGCAGTCCGGCGCAGCGCTGCCGGTCTAGGCGGATCGCCAACGCCACCAACAACCCGTTCACCACCATCAACGCCAAAGGACCAAGTTCATCATGCCGCTCTACCTCATCCGCGGGCTCGTCGCGCTCGCCTGGGCCGCGGGCTTCGCCGCAGTCTCCGACTCCCTGACCGCCGGCACCGGCGCCTTCCTGGTGGTCTACCCGGGCATCGACCTGGTGGCCTCGCTCGTCGACGCCCGGCGCCAGACCGGGCCGGCCCGGTCGCTGCTGCGCTTCGACGCCGGCGTCAGCGCCGTCGCGGCGGTCGGCCTGGCCATCGCGGCCACCGGGAACGTCGCCGACGTACTGGTGGTCTGGGGCGCCTGGGCGACCGTGACGGGCGTGGCGCAGGTCGTCGTCGCCCTGCAGCGCCGCGCCGTCCTCGGCAACCAGTGGCCCATGCTGGTCGCCGGCGGCCTCTCGACGCTCGTCGGCTTCTTCTACGTCGGCCAGGCGCTGGGCGACGACCCGAAGCTCAGCGTGCTCTCGGTCTACGCGGCCGGCGGCGGCGCGTTCTTCGTGATCCAGTCGGCCCTGCTGGTGCGGCGCGAGCGCCGCGCCGCGGCGGCCGCCCAGGTCGCCTGAGAGCGAGCGCGAGAGCGAGCGCGAGCGCTCGCGGCTCGACGCGTCGACCACCGCCCTGCGCGGCTGGCGAGAGGCAGGTGCTCGTCGTCCGGGGCGAGATGGGCGTGGGCAGACCGCGCTGCTCGACGACCTCGCCGCGCGGGCCACCGGCTGCCGCGTCGCGCGCGCGACCAGCGTGTGGTCCGAGGCGGAGCTCGCGTTCGCGGGCCTCCACCAGCTGTGCGCGCCGTTCCTGGACCGCCTCTCGCACCTGCCGGCGCCGCAGGCGGCGGCACTGGAGACCGTCTTCGGGTTGGGCTCCGGCGCGACACCCGATCGCCTGCTGGTCGGCCTCGCCGTCCTGACCCTGCCGTCGGACGTCGCGGAGGAACGCCCATAGCCCTCGACGCCGTGCTGGCCGCCGGCCTCGCGGACCTGCTCGACGGACGCGGGGAAGAGCCGAACGTCTCCACGCCGTCGCCGCGCGCCTCGGCGGTGCGCGCGGCGGCCGCCGCGGCGAGCAGCTGCTGGAACACCGCCGGGTCCTGTGCGCCGTCGGCGCCGGAACGGAACTGGTCCGCGATGTTGACGCCGCTGACCGTGGCGACGGCCTTGATCCGGTGATCGCCGACCGCGGCCGAGACCGCGTAGCCGCCGGAGGCGCAGATCCCGAACACGCCGATGCGCTCGGGGTCCACCTCTGGGCGCGTGGTCAGGAACGACACGGCGGCCTTGATGTCCTCGATGCGCTGCGCGGGGCTCTCGAGACCACGCGGCAGACCCTCGCTCTCGCCCTGCTGCGCGAGGCGGCTCGCATAGTGGCCGGCCGCCTGCTCCTTGACGCCGCTGCCGGGGTGGCCGACGACGACCGTCGGCCGCGACTCGCCGGTCGGGGCGTCGGGGATGTGGAAGTGGTCGTCGGGGGAGAGGTGGGCGGGCCACGGACCGGTGTGCCGCGTCGGCGTAGGCTGGCATCAGGGTGGACGCCGAGATGAGACGCGTCAGAAGGAGCGCAGACCCGTGAGTGAGAAGACGCCGTACATCGACTACCAGAACCTTCCCAATCCGACCGAGGGGTTCGTGGTCACCCAGTTCCTCACCGTGCGCAGCGTCGCCCGGTCGCGGGCGTTCTACTCGGAGGTCCTCGGGGGACAGGTCGTGCTGGAGGAGAACCCGTGCATGGTCAAGCTCGCCAACTCGTGGTTGATCATGAACCCGGGTGGTGGGCCGACGCCGGACAAGCCCGACATCACGGTCGTCGACTATGAGCCTGGGAACACGATCTCGAGCTTCCTGAACCTGCGTGTCGCCGACATCCAGGAGTGCTACGAGAAGTGGAAGGCCAAGGGGGCGGACTTCGTGACGCCGCCGATCGACCGCGGCGCGGAGATCCGCTGCTACATGCGCGACCCCGACGGCTACATGATCGAGGTCGGCCAGTCCACGGGACTGCTCCACGGCGAGCTCGCCAAGAAGCGGCCCGAAGACCTCCCGGGCTAGGGCGCGAGCAGTGCTTGCGCGTAGCTCGCCGCGCGGAGCACGATGCGGGTCTCGGTCTGGGCGGCGCCGCCGTCCCTGCGGATCGCGCGAACGGTGTCGTTGAGGTCGTCGGCGTCCTTGCAGGCGACGCGGACGTGGTAGTCGAAGCGGCCGGTCACGAACGCGAGCTCGCGGACGGCGGGCAGGCTGCCCACGAAGGACTCGAAGCGCTCGGGAGACGTCTTGGGCATCAACCGGACGTCGATGAACGCGTCGAGCGCGCGGCCGACGCTCTCCAGCGGCACCGTCGCCGCGTAGCCGGTGATGATGCCTGAGCGCTCCAGGCGCCGGACGCGGTCCGCGGCCCCGTGGGCGCTCAGGCCGACCGCCTCGCCGAGGCTGGCGAACGAGGCTCTTCCGTTTTCGACGAGCTGATTGAGGATTCGGAAGTCCGTCGCGTCGAGGGCTGAGGTTTCCACGGTGATGGTCCTTGTGGCTTGCGGCTTGGGGTGGTCGGCGCTCATGATCGCAGCCATGAAGATCGGCGTCCCCACGGAGATCAAGACCGACGAGTACCGCGTGGCGATCACGCCTGCCGGCGTGCGTGAGCTGGTCGATCACGGCCATGAGGTGCTGATCCAGCACGGCGCCGGCACCGGGTCGGCGATCCCGGACGAGGAGTACGTCGAGCAGGGCGCGTCGATCGTCCCCGACGCCGCGGCGGTGTTCGCGGGCAGCGACATGATCGTCAAGGTCAAGGAGCCCCAGCCCGGCGAGGTCGCGATGCTGGAGCCGCGCCACACGCTGTTCACCTACCTGCACCTGGCGCCCGACGCCGAGCTGACGCAGGGGCTGAGGGACAGCGGCGCGACCTGCATCGCCTACGAGACCGTCACCGACCGCAACGGCCGGCTGCCGCTGCTGGCGCCGATGAGCGAGGTCGCCGGCAAGATCGCCACGCAGGCCGGCGCGTTCATGTTGGAGAAGCCGTTGGGTGGGCGCGGGCTGCTGCTCGGCGGGGTGCCGGGGGTGGCGGCGGGCAAGGTGATGGTCATCGGCGGCGGCGTGGTCGGGCTGACCGCGGCGGAGATCGCGATCGGCATGGGCGCCGAGACCTACGTCTTCGACCGCTCGATCGACCGCCTGCGCGAGCTGGACTTCCTGCTCAACAACCGCTGCTCCACCGTCTACTCGACGACCCTGAGCATCGAGCGCCTGCTGCCCGAGGTCGACCTCGTCATCGGCGCCGTGCTCGTCCACGGCGCCAAGGCGCCGCACGTCATCACCCGCGACCAGCTGCGCCTGATGAAGCAGCACGCGGTGCTGGTCGACGTCAGCATCGACCAGGGCGGCTGCTTCGAGACCTCGCGGCCGACGACCCACACCGACCCGACCTACGAGGTCGACGGGGTCACGCACTACTGCGTGGCCAACATGCCCGGCGCGGTCCCGATCACCTCCACGTTCGCGCTGACCAACGCGACGATGCCCTACGTGATCAAGCTCGCCGAGCTCGGCGTCCACGCAGCGCTCACCTCCGACCCCGGCTTCCTGGCCGGCCTCAACGTCGCCGCCGGCGAGATCACCTACGCCCCCGTCGCCGCCGACCAGGGCCTCACCGCGGTCGACCCGCTCGAGGCGCTGGCCGCCGCGACGACGCTCACCGCCGCGGCCTGACGCGACCCGGGCCCGGGCCTACGCCCGCTCGACGTGCGCCCGCACGGCGCCGTCGTCGGCGACCCACCCGTGCTGGCCGGCGTAGTCCAACATCGCCGCGAAGCCCTCCAGCCAGCCGGCGTCGCCTCCGCGCGCGCCGGCCAGCGCGCGGACCGCGTCCGGCAGCAGGAACACGTGGTCCTCGTCGCCGACGCGGCCGACGGCCCCGAGGGCCGCGGCGAGATCGCCCTCGCCGCGCCGGACGACCTTGAACGCCTTGAAGTCGTCCGGCTCGCGGAGCGCGATCGCCGCGGGGTGGGAGGAGAGGTCCACGTCCAGGTACATGCGACCGCCCTCCCTAGCGCGTGACGAGGAGGCGCGCCGGGCCCCACTCGAACGGCACGGGCACGTTGTCGAACGCGGCCGCGTCCTGGAGCGACAGCTCCGGGAACGCGTCGAGCACCGCGTTGATGCCGGCCGTCGCCTCGCTGCGCGCCAGCGCGCGACCGACGCAGTAGTGCGCGCCGGGGGCGAACGCGAGGTGCTGGTCGGCGTTCTCGCGCTCGGGCCGGAACGCGCCGGCGTCGGGACCGAACACCTCCTCGTCGCGACCGGCCGACGCCAGGCTCGCCACGACGCGCTCGCCCGGCTCGACCTCCACACCGGAGATGACGACCGGCTCGGCCACCGCGCGGGTCACGAAGTTCACGGGCGACCGGAAGCGCAGCGACTCCTCGATGACACCCGCGACCAGTGAGCGATCCTCGCGAACCTGCTGGTAGAGCGAGGGGCGGAGCACGAGCTCGTAGAGCGCGTTGCCCAGGAGGTTGGTCGCCGTCGAGATGCCGGCCAGGAACATGTGGGCGACCGCGGTGCGCGCCTGGACGTCGGAGAGCGGGCAGCCCTCGACCTCGACGCGCGCGAAGTTCGACACCAGGTCGGTCGCCTCGTCGTCGCTCACGCGCCGCTCGCGGACCGCGGCGTCGACGTAGTCCCGGAACTCCGGGAACCCTTCCAGGCCCTCCGCGTCGCCTTCGCGCTCGCGCCGGTTGAAGGACGGCCAGTCGCTGTGCATGACCTCCTTGGTCCAGCCGACGACGCGGTCGGCGTCGTCGGACGGGAACCCGAGCAGCCGGATCGTCGACTCGTTGCCCATCGGGATGGTCAGCGCGGTCACGAGGTCGGCGGCCTCGCCGGCGTCCAGGCGCTCAACGATGGCGTCCACCGAACGCTTCGCGAGGTCCTCCAGGAACGCGTCGAGCGTGCTGAGGCGCTCCGGCTTGAACGCGTCGATCAGCAGCCGCCGCATGCGCGGGTGGATCGGCGGGTCCATCTCGTTGAACAGGAGCTGCTCCTCGGGGACCACGACGCCGGGGGCGCGCATGCCGCCCGTGCTTCGGTAGGTCCGGACGTCGCGCAGCACCGAGCGGCAGTCCTCGTGCCGGGTGACGTAGACGATGCCGGGGAGCGGACGGCTCACGGGCTCGTGGCGCCGCAGGGCGGCGTCGACCTCGTAGATCCGCGTCAACCAGGCGACGTCGAAGGGGTTGAAGCCGGCCGGGTAGGCCGTCTCGCTGGCAGTGACGGTCATGATGGGTCCTCCTTGGGAGCGAGCTCGCGCCCGCTGGTGTCCAGGACGCGCAGGGCGAGCGTCGGGCAGGCCCGGGCGGCCTCGAGGACGGCGGCCTCGTCGCCGTCCTGGACGCCGAGCCACCGCGCTTTGAAGTCCGCGTCCAACGCGAACGCGCCGGGCGCCGCGTCGACGCAGTGCTCGTACCCGGCGCACCGGCCACGATCGATCTCTGTATGGGCGATCTTGCTCATCAGTGCTCCAGACCACGAGGTCCGGGCGCGCCGCCGCGTGGCGGCGCGCCCGGTGGCCGGTCAGTTGGCCGGGTCGACCCCTTCGCACAGCCCGGTGGGGCAGGGCGGCGCGATCTTGATGAGGCTCGCCTGCTTGGCGATGTCCTGCGCGAGCCGGACGGTCGGCCCGAAGACGTAGGTCCCGCGGACGCCGGTGATCGGCTTGCCGCTGGTCAGCGCCGCCTTCATCTTGGTGGTGTCGGTCGAGTTGGCCCCGGCGATGGCGGCGTCGGTGATGATCGCCCCGTCGAAGCCGTACGTCGCGACCAGCGCGTTGCCGTCGGTCGCGGTGCTGCCCTTCTGGTACTTGCTGAAGGTGTTGATGAACGCCGCGGTGATGCCGCTGGGCTTGGTGTTGGTCGCCGTCTTGACGAACCCGTTGGGCACCGGCCCGCCGACCATGTCCTTCGTGATCCCGGGGTCGGCGGACTCCATCGCCTTGATCGTGGCGTCGTACTTGGCGCCGACGACCGTGTAGACGGTGGGGTTCCAGTTGATCTTGCGCAGGCCGGCCGCCACCTTGATGAGGTAGTCGCCGAACGTCCACACGAACAGCGACTTGGCGCCGGAGGCCTTGAGGTCCGACAGCTGCTTGGTGAGGTCCGTCGCGGTCAGCGGGAACTCCGCGGACGCCAGCTTGACGTTCGGGAAGTCCTTCATGTGGTTCTCGGTCTGGATCGTCGACTGCTTGCCGAAGTCGCTCGCGTCGGCGATCTGCGCCAGGGCCCCGGTGCCCGTCTTCTGGGCGGCGAGGGCGACCTGGAGCTGCACGCGGTCGCTCTCGGTCTCGCCCGTGCCGAACGCCCACGGGTACTGCTTGCCGTCCCCGAGCTGGTCGTACATGCCCTCGAGGTTGCTGTTGATCCCGATGATCTTGCTCTGGTTGAGCATCGGCTGGATCCCGGCGAACGA
>DATDMD010000061.1:0-37895 GCA_036518975.1 Baekduia sp. | reverse complement strand
TGATGATGTCGGGGTCGGCGCGCATCATCGCGCGCAGGCCGTTGGCGAACGTCAGGCCCGCCTTCTTGTTGACCTGGACCTGCGTGACGCCCTCGAGCTGGTACTCGACCGGGTCCTCGATCGTGATGATGTTCTTCTCGGTCGTGTTGAGCTCGCCGACCGCGGCGTACAAGGACGTGGACTTGCCGGAACCCGTCGGGCCGGTCACGAGCACGGCGCCATAGGCCTGGTGGAACGCCTTGGTGAAGCGCGCCGCCTCCTCCTCGCCCATGCCGAGCTTCTCGAAGTCGAAGACGACGTTCGACTTGTCCAGGATGCGGATGACGATGTTCTCGCCGTGGACCGACGGGAGCGTCACGACGCGCAGGTCGATGTGGCGGCCGTCGATGTTGAGGCCGACGCGGCCGTCCTGGGGCAGGCGGCGCTCGGCGATGTCGAGGTCGCTCATGATCTTCAGGCGCGACACGACGCCGCTGATCATCCGGCGCGGGATCGTCATCGACTCCACGAGCACGCCGTCGATGCGGAAGCGGACGCGCATCGAGCCGTCTTCGGGCTCGAAGTGGATGTCCGAGGTGCCCTGATCGGCGGCCTGGGCGATGATCTGGTTGACGAGCTTGATGACCGGCGCGTCGTCGGCGGACTCGCGGAGGTCGACGATCTCGCCGACCCCGTCGTCGTCCGGCATGTCGATCTCGGCCGTCGCGGCGACGTGCTCCAACCGCGACAACCTGGAGATCAGCGTGGCGATGTCCTCGCGCGAGGCGACCGCGACGCGTACCTCGTAGCCGGTCATCAACGCGATGTCGTCGACCGCCAGGACGTTGGCCGGGTCGGCCATCGCGATGAGGATCCCGCGCTCGCCCACGAACTGGACCGGGATCGCCTCGTAGCGCTTGGCCGCCTGCGGGTTGACGAGGTTCGCCGCCGACATGTCGACGTTGAACACCGACAGGTCGAGGTGGTCGAGGCCGTGGCGCTCGGCGACGGCGCGGGCCGCGTTCTCCAGCGACAGCGTGCCCTGGTCCAGCAGGACCTGCTCCGGCGTCGTGCCGGTCGCACGCGCGGCCTCGACGGCCTGCTCGACGCGGGGCCGGTCCACGAACCCCAGGTCGACGATGACGTCGGTCAGGAACCGCGCGCTGCCGCCGCCGGTGCGCCGCGGCGGCGTGATGCCGTTCCAGTCGGCTGGACGTTCGTTCGACGGGACGGTGGCGACGGCGGCGGGGACGTCAGCGACCGGTGCGCCGGGGATCGGCGGCACGGCGGTCAGGTGAGTCGCGGGTTCCGGGGTCATGTGCGTCGGGGTGCGCTCCGCGCGCCGCTGCGGCGCGCATCACGTCGATCGGCGCCGCGAGGCCGGTCCAGGCCTCGAAGCTCATCGCGCCCTGGCGGACGAGGACCTCCAGGCCATCGACCACCGTGCATCCCCGGCGTTGCGCTTCCGCAACAAGCCCGGTGCCGCCGGTCCGGTAGACCAGATCCGCCACGGTCGCGTATGTGCCGAGCGCATCGGCATCGATCGGCAGCTCCTTGAACTCCCCGTCGACCAGCCCGACACTCGTGCAGTTGACCAAAAGATCGGCGGCGATCGGCCGATCGGCGGCGTCGACGCCCAGCTCCGTGGCCAGCGTCACCGCCCGCTCCGGGCTGCGGTTCCAGACGACGACGCGGGCCGCCCCCGCCTCGCGCAGCGCGTAGACGACGGCGCGCGCCGAGCCGCCCGCGCCGAGGACCAGCGCGGTGCCGCGCGCGGGGTCCGGCGCGCCCGCGGCGAAGGCGCCGCGCAGCGCCGCCAGGAAGCCCGGCGCGTCGGTGTTGGCGGCGTGGACGCCCCCGTCCTCGCCGAACGTCAGCGTGTTGGCCGCGCCGATCGCGCGCGCGGCGTCCGTCGCCGCGCCGGCCAGCGCGAGCGCCGCCTCCTTGTGCGGGATCGTGACGTTCGCGCCGACGAACCCGGACGCCGGCAGGCCGCCGACGGTCTCGGCGAAGACCTCGGGCGGCGCCGGCAGGCGCTGGTAATGCCAGTCCGACAGCCCACGCTCGCGCAGCGCGGCGTTCTGCATCGCCGGCGAGCGGCTGTGGGCGACCGGCCAGCCCAGGACCCCGAGCCGCTTCATCGCGTCCTACGGCGCGTTGCCGCCGTTGGCGGCGCGGGCCTTGTTGTAGGCGTCGACGTCCTTCTGGAACTGCGCGGCGGTCGACGAGAACGCGTGCGCCCCGTGGCCGTTGGGCTTGACCACGTAGTACAGGTAGCCGACCTTGGCGGGGTTCAGCGCCGCCTTGATCGACGCCAGGCCGGGCGAGCCGATCGGCGTCGGCGGCAGGCCCTGGTGCGTGCGCGTGTTGAAGGCGGAGTCGAGCTGCAGCTCGGACTGCTTGAGCGGCTTGGTCCAGTTGCGCAGCCTGTAGCGCAGCGTCGCGTCGATGCCGAGCGGGATGTGCTGCTGGAGGCGGTTGTAGATGACGGCCGAGATCAGGCGCCGGTCCTTGGGCACCTCCGCCTCGCGCTCGATCATCGAGGCGATGATCAGGACGTCGTAGTCGGTGAGGTGCTTGCGGTGCGCCGCGCGGCGGTCGAGCTTGTCGAAGTTCGCCTTGAACGCGGCGAGCTGCTGGGCGACGACGGCCTTGGCGGTCGCCGTGCCGGCGCCCTTCTTCAGCTCGTAGGTCGCCGGGAACAGGAAGCCCTCCAGCGACGTGGTGCCCTTGGGCACGTCGTAGGCCTTGAAGCCCTTGACCGTTCGCGGGTTGCGCGTGGCGGCCTTGATGTAGGACCCGCTCAGGCCGGCCGAGCGCATGAGCGGCGCGGCCTCGGCGATCGAGCGGCCCTCGGGGATCGTGACCTTGACCGTCGGCGCCGCCGCCGGGTTCTGGGTCAGCGCGTCGAGCGCCGCCGTGTAGGACATGTCCTGCTTGAGCGTGAAGCGCCCGGCCTTGAGGTCGGCGCGCCTGCCCGAGAGCCGCGAGCGCAGGTTGAAGAAGAACGCGGAGTCGACGACGCCGTCGTGCTCGAGCTGGTCGGCGATCTCCGACGCCGTCGCGCCCTGCGGGATCACGACGGCCACGGGCCGCTGCGCGTCGCCGGCGTCGTGGCCGGGCTGGAAGACGCGGTAGGCGAAGTAGGCGACGGCCACGGCGACGAGCAGGAAGAAGACGGCGACCAGGCGGCGGCCGAAGCGCCGGCCGCGGCCGCTCGGGAGGCCGCGGGGCTTGGGCGCGCGGCGCGGACGCCGCTGGCGCTGGCCCGCCGGGCCGCGGACGGGGCCGCGCGGCGACGGGCGCGGGCCGCCGACCTCGGGCAGGTCGGCGACGGAAACGACGCGGCGCACGCCGGAGGGCGCCTCCAGCTGCTCCTCGGCGTCGCCGTCGGGCGCGTCGGCGGGGACCGTGACCGGCTCGTGCTCGTAGTTGGGCTCGAACGGGACCTCGTACTGGGGCTCGACCGGCGGCGGCTCGTAGACCACCGGCTCGGGCTCGGGGTCGTAGGCGACGGGCTCGGGCTCGTAGGCGACGGGCTCGGGGTCGTAGGCGACGGGCTCCGGCGCCTCGGGCTCCGGCACGTACGGCGCGGGCTCCGGCGCCCAGACCTCCTCCGCCATCTCCCCCGTGCCGTCGCTCGGCACCGCGACGTCCTCGGCCGGCAGCGGCCGGCCCTCGCGCTCCGCGCGCCGGCGCTCGCGCTCCAGCCGCGCGGCCTCGCGCTCCGCGGCGCTGCGCGAGCCGCCGCCGGACGGCTGGTCGCCGCCCTTGTTGCCGCCGAACAGCGGGCTCACCCGAGCTCGCTCCCGTGGCGCGCCAGCCAGTCCTCGAGCAGCACGGCCGCCGCGCGCGAGTCCTCAGACGTGCGCGTGTCGCCGGACCGTGCCGCGATCCGCGTGGTGAAGCGCTCGTCGAACAGCTCGACCGGGATCGGCTTGACGCGCTCGCGCAGCCGGTCCGCCCATTCGCGGGTCTCGCGCGTCTGGTCGGTGTCGTCGCCGCTGAGCCCGAGCGGGAGCCCGACCACGATGCGTCGGACCTCACGCTCCCGCGCGAGGTCGGCGACGCGCACGAGGCCCTTGCGGGTCCCCGGGCGCTCGATGTGCTCGATGGGCGTCGCGAGCGTCCCGGTCGGGTCGCTCACCGCACAACCGCACCGGGCGGAGCCGTAGTCCAGCGCCAGCACGCGCATGACGTTAGAGAATCACGCACCGCGGACGCGGTCTCACCACGAGACGATCACGCGCTAAGTGCGGACTCGATGTGCGCGCGGGCGGCCGCCAGCGCGTCGTCGAGCTTCTCCGGATCGCGGCCGCCGGCCTGCGCCATGGTGTCCCGGCCGCCCCCGCCGCCGCCCACGACCTGGGCCGCGACCTTGACCAGCTCGCCCGCCTTCAGGCCGCGTTCGACCAGCGACGGCGCGACCGACGCGGTCAGCGCGACCTTGCCGTCGGTGACGGCTCCCAGGACGATCGCGGCGTCGCCGATGGCGTTCTTGACCCGGTCGGTCGCGTCCAGCAGCGCCTTGGCGTCGCCGACCTCGACGCGCGACGTCAGCACGCGCACGCCGCGGACCTCTTCGGCCGCGCCGGCCAGCGCGGCGACGTCGACCGCGCCGTTGGCGCCGTTGCGCGCGCCCGCCTTGGCGGCGTCCTTGAGCTGCTGCTGGAGGTCGGCGACCTTCGCCGGCACCTGCTCGGGCGACGTGCGCAGCTCGCCCGCGGCGGCGCGGATCAGCGCGTCGTGCGAGCGCAGCAGGCGCACGGCCTCCGGGCCCGTGACCGCCTCGATGCGGCGGACGTTCGACGCGCTGGAGCCCTCGGAGACGATCTTGAAGACGCCGATCTCCGCCGTCGCGCGGACGTGCGTGCCGCCGCACAGCTCGCGCGAGTACGCGCCGTCGCCGATCTGGACCATCCGGACCACGTCGCCGTACTTCTCGCCGAACAGCGCCATGGCGCCGAGCTCCTGCGCCTCCTTCAGCGTGGTCGTGATCGGGCGCACCGGGTCGTTCTGCAGGACCCACGCGTTGACCTGGTCCTCGACCTCGACGACCTCCTCGGGCGACAGGCGCTGGCCGTGGGTGAAGTCGAAGCGCAGCTTGTCCGGGCCGACGTAGGAGCCGGCCTGGCGGACGTGCGTGCCGAGCGTCTGGCGCAGCGCGGCGTGCAGCAGGTGCGTGGCGGTGTGGTTGGCCTGCGTGGCGGTGCGGGCCGCGCGGTCGACGCGCGCGACGACGGTCTCGCCGATCTTCAGCTCGCCGGCGTCGAGCTCCAGCGCGATCGCCTGGTCCTCGCCGGCGCGCAGCACCTCGGTGACGTGCGCGCGGCAGTCGCCGTCGGCGCACTCGATCGTCCCGCCGTCGCTGACCTGGCCGCCGCCCTGGGCGTAGAACGGGGACGCCGCCAGCTTCACGAACGTCCGGCCGCCCTGCTCGAGGACGCCCGCGACCGTCGTGCGCTCCTCCAGGTGCTCGTAGCCGGTGAAGTCGGTCGGCTCCTCGCTGAGCTGGCGGATGACCTCCTGGCGCGCGCCGACGCGCTCCTGGTGGCCGGCGCCCGCCGAGGAGCGCAGCCGCTGCTCCTCCATCAGCGCGTCGAAGCCCGCGATGTCGACCGGCACGGCGCGCTCGCCGGCGATCTCGGTCGTCAGGTCGATCGGGAAGCCGAAGGTGTCGTGGAGCTTGAACGCGTCCTCGCCGGAGACCTCGCCGCGGGCGAGTAGGTCGTCGAGCATGGTCAGGCCGGTCTCCAGCGTGCGGCCGAAGCCCTCCTCCTCGGCGCGGACCCAGCGCAGGATCGTGTCACGCTCGCGGTCGAGCTCCGGGTAGGCGGCACCCATCGTCTGGTTCACGACGTCGACGTACTTGGGGAGGAACTCGCCCTCGAAGCCGAGGCGGTGGCCCTGGGCGATCGCGCGGCGCATGAGGCGGCGCAGCACGTAGCCGCGGTCCTCGTTGGACGGCACGACGCCGTCGGCGATCAGGAAGGTCATGCCGCGCGTGTGGTCGGCGAGGATGCGCAGCGCGCGCTCGTCGATCGCGTTGGTCGCCAGCGAGCGGCCGAGGTCCATCAGCGGGACGAACTGGTCGGTGTCGAAGATCGAGTCGACGCCCTGCTGGATCAAGGCCATGCGGTTGAGGCCCAGGCCCGTGTCGATGTTCTTCTTCGGCAGCGGCGTCAGCGTGTTGACCGGGTCCTGGTTGTACTGCATGAACACGAGGTTCCAGTACTCGAGGAAGCGCTCGTTCTCGCCGCCGGGCAGGTCGTCCGCCCTGCCCCACTCCAGGCCGCGGTCGAAGTACAGCTCCGAGCACGGACCGCACGGGCCGGTCTCCCCCGCCTGCCAGAAGTTCTCCGAGCGCGGGCACAGGACGATCCGGTCGCGCGGGACGCCGATCTGCTCCCAGACGGCGATGGCCTCCTCGTCGGGGCCGAGGCCGAGCTCCTCGTCGCCCTCGAAGACCGTCACCCAGATCTTGTCCGCCGGGAAGCCGAAGCCCTCCAGCGACATCTGCCACGCGAACTCGGCGGCGCCCTCCTTGAAGTACTCGCCCATCGAGAAGTTGCCGAGCATCTCGAAGAACGTGAGGTGGCGCGTCGTGGTGCCGACGACGTCGATGTCCGGGGTCCGGAAGCACTTCTGGCAGCTGGTCAGCCGCGTCGCCGGCGGCGTCTCCAGGCCCAGGAAGTAGGGCTTGAGCGGGTGCATGCCCGCCGTGGTCAGGAGGACCGACGGGTCATAGCTGGCCGGGACCAGCGACGCGCTCGGCAGGCGCCTGTGGCCGCGCTGCTCGAAAAACGACAGGAAGGACTCGCGGATCTCGTCGGACGTCACGATGCGATCGTCGCACATCCGATGACGACGTCTCCGCTCAGGAGCACGGCCGTCTGGCCCGGTGCGGGGGCGGAGAACGGCTCGTCGAGGACGACGGCGTTGGGTTCGAGCCGGCAGGGGACGATCCGCGCGTGCGAGCGCAGGCGCACGCCGTCGACCCGCGCGGGATCGCCGGTGTGCAGCCGCACGCCGCGGAGCGCGACGTGGGTGACGTCGAGCGCCGCGCGCGGACCCAAGGTGATGGTGTTGCTCCGGGCGTCGGTGTCCAGCACGTAGAGCGGCTCGGGACGCTGCACGGGCAGGCCGCGGCGCTGGCCCACCGTGTAGTGGAAGTGGCCGCGGTGCGTGCCGAGGGTGTTGCCGTCCTGGTCGAGCACGTCGCCGGGCCGCTCGGTCAGCCCGCCGTGGCGGGCCAGAAAGCGCTCGCGGCCGGTGCCGGCCAGGAAGCAGAGGTCCTGCGAGTCGGCCTTGTCGGCGACCGGCAGGTCGTGCTCGCGCGCGAGCGCGCGGACCTCGGGCTTGGTCAGCTCGCCGAGCGGGAAGCGCAGCCGGGCGAGCGTGGCGCGCGACAGGGCGGCCAACATGTAGGTCTGGTCCTTGGCGCCGTCGGCGGCGGCGCGCAGGAGGCCGTCGTCGGTGCGGCGCGCGTAGTGGCCGGTGGCCAGCGTCGCGGCGCCGATGCGGTCGGCGAAGGCGACCATCGCGTCGAGCCGGACGTGGCCGTTGCAGCGCACGCACGGGTTGGGCGTCAGGCCGGCGGCGTGCTCGGCGAGCCAGGGGTCGACGACGCCGGCGCGGAAGCCGTCGCGCAGGTCCAGCGTGAAGTGCGGCAGGCCCATCTGGTGGGCGATGGCGCGCGCGGTCCGGACGGCGGAGGCCGAGCAGCAGCTGGCCTCGGCGTCGTTCTCGGGGTCGCGCCAGAGCTCGAGCGTCACGGCGACGACCTCGTCGTGGGTCGCGCCCTGCAGGACGGCGGCGACGGAGGAGTCGACACCGCCGGACATGGCGACGAGGGTCCTGCGCGGGTTGGGCGTGGCGCTCGGGTCGTGCGCGCCGTGCGCCACCGCGGCGCCGAGCGCCTGGTGCAGCGCGTCGGACGCGAGGTCGGCGGCGTGGAGCTTGCCGACGCTCAGGCCGCCGAGCGCGTCGGCCACGGCGGGCGAGCCGATGCGGGCCGCGTCGAAGATCGAGGCGCCGCGGATGAGGTCCACGACCGCGCTTCCGGAGGCCTGGGCGGCGCCGCAGCCGGAGGCGTCGAAGCCGGCGTCGATGACCGTCGTGCCGTCGACGGCCAGGCGGATCGTGACGAGGTCGCCGCAGACCGCGCCGCCCGCGGCACCGGCGAACGCGGCCGCGGGCTCGTGGCCGCGGCCGACGGGGTGCTCCAGGTGCTCGGCGAAGCGCTCGTCAGGCATGCGCAGATCGGCATCGAGTCTAGGAGCTGTCCATGTGGCGCGTTGGCAACTCAACCTGGGGTCGGTCGCGGTCGACAACCCGGGTGTGGATCAGGTAAGTCGCCCCATGCAGATCGCCCTCGTGGCCGTCGTGCTGCTTGCCGGCATGTGGTTCACGGTGCTCAAGCCCAAGCCCGCGGACGACAGCTCCGCGCCCGCCGCCGCAGTGCCGGCGCAGCACGCAGCGTCCTCGTCTTCGTCTTCGCAGCCGGTCGCACCGGGCGTGAAGGGCCTGACGAGCGCGATCGACAAGGCGAAGGCCGCCTCGGCGACCTCGGACGCGACGAACGCCAAGATCCAGGCGGCGACGGGCGGCGGCGGCACCACGCCCACCGCGACGCCCGCGACCGCCAAGAGCTCCAACGCCTCCTCGACCGCGACGCCCGCCGCCAAGAAGCACGCGGCGGTCAAGAGCGCGACGAAGGCGAAGGCCAAGGCCCCCGTGGCCGCGGTCAAGCCCGGGACGAAGGCCGCGACGGCGAAGGCGCTGACCGCCAAGCCCGCGACGGTGCCGGCCGTCAAGTCGGCGGTCAAGCCGGCCGCGGCCGCCAGCGTCGACCCGTCCGACCGCCTGCTGGCGTACCTGGCCAAGGGCAAGACCCTGGTCGTCCTCTTCTACGGCAACGGCGCCGACGACAAGGCCGCGCGCAAGGCGGTCCACCGCACGGCGCTGGCCGATCCGAAGCACGTCGTCTCCGCCTACGTCCCGATCGCCGACGTCGGCAAGTACGAGGCGATCACCTCCGACGTGTCGATCCTCTCGGCGCCGACGATCCTCGTGATCGGCACCGACGGCAAGGCGACGCCGCTGACCGGCTACGTCGACGCGACCGTGGTCGAGCAGACCGTCGGCGACGCGCGCCGCAACGCGGCGGCCGCCGCCAAGTCGACCAAGTAGGCGCGCGTACCGACCGGCATCCGGGCCATCCTGTCCCGGATGCACCTCGACGTCGCCGCCCTGCGCGCCGCCAGCCACGACCGCGCCGCCACCCGGCCGCGCGGTCCGGAGCTGCATCGCGTCCGCGACGCGATCGTGCCCGACACCCCCGGCGTCCGCGCCCGGCACTACCGGCCCAGCGAGGAGCGCCGGCCGTTGTTGGTGTACCTGCACGGCGGGCTCTGGGTCCTCGGCGACCTGGAGACGCACGACCGGTTGTGCCGGCGATTGTCGGCCGAGGCCGGGATCGAAGTGCTGGCCGTCGACTACCGGCGCGCGCCCGAGCATCCGTGGCCGGCCGCCGTCGACGACGCGGTCGCAGCCGTCCGCTGGGCCGCCTCGTGGCTGACCCGCGAGCACGGCGGACCGCCGGCGATCGGCGGCGACAGCGCCGGCGGCTGCATCGCCACGCTGGCCGCGCTCCGGCTGCGCGACACGCCCGAGGAGGGCGTGCAGCCGCTAGCCCTGCAGGTCCTGATCTGCCCGAACACCGACCTGACGGGCGCGCAGCCGAGCATGACGTCGGTGAGCGCTGCGTATGGCCTGGACCCCGCCGCCGTGCGGGCGGCCGCTTTGCTCTGGGTGCCCCACCACGCCCGCGGAACGGTGAGCCCCTTGCACGCGGCGTCCGTCGCCGGTCTGCCTCCGACGATCCTCATCACCGCGGAGCACGACCCGCTGCGCGACGAAGGCAATGCCTATGCCTCGCGTCTGGCCGCGGCGGGAGTGCCGGTGACCCACCGCTGCGAAGCGGGCCTCCCCCACGGGTTCGTGCAGAACCTGGACCTGGAGCGGGAGGACGCGGCGGCGGCGACGGAGCGGCTGATGGCGGACGTGCGTGTGGCGCTGCGGGGTTGAGGGAGGGCCGGCCCGTCGGTTTGCGCCGGGGAGCTCCGCCGACCCGCGCGCGGCTGGCAAGCAGCGCAGGCGTGGGCTGGTGGCGCAGGGCGTGGTCTGCCTGGCATCTAGGGCGTGAGGCGTTGGCGGCGACGCGGGCGCGATCGGCCTGGCTCGGCCTCATCGGCGGCCCGGGGCGGGCGATTCGGCGCCGAACGAGACACGGATCGCGCGAAAGCCGCGATATGCACGGCTTATGCGCGATCCATGGCGCGAGTGGCATCTGACCCGCGCCATGCGCGGGCTCGATGCCATTGAGCGCGCCTCCTGGCCGAACCACCCGCGCCGAGGCCGGGCGCGGCGATCACGCCGGCGCGACCACGAGCGGTCAGGCGCGTCACGCGTCCGGCGGCGACGAGGCAAGTGCGGCAGCGACGGCGCGACCTGGCCCGACCACGTTCCGATGCGGAGGCTTCGGCGCCACGGCAGAGGCTTGCCGCGGCCAGCGACGCCCGCGCGCCCGACGCCGTGGAGGCGCGTCACGCGATGGCGTGAGGCTTGCCGCGGCCAGCGACGCCGACGCGCCCGCCAGCAAGCAGGCGCGTCACGCGATCGACCGCGACGAAGCAAGCGCTACAGCGACGGCGCCACCTGGCCCGACCACGTTCCGATGCGGAGGCGTCGGCGCCGCAGCAGAGCCTTGCCGCGGCCAGCGACGCCCGCGCGCCCGACGCCGTGGAGGCGCGTGGTGCGAGGGCGAGCGCGGGTCAGGAGGCCGCCGGCGGCGGCGAGTACGTCGACTTCACGTACAGGTCGCGCAGCTGCGTCTCGTCCACTGGCGCCGGTGCCCCGGTCAGCGGGTCGCCTCCGGATGCCGTCTTCGGGAAGGCGATCACGTCGCGGATCGAGTCGCGGCCGGCCATGATCGCGACGATGCGGTCGAGGCCCATCGCGATGCCGCCGTGGGGTGGTGCGCCTTGCTTCAGCGCGTGGAGCAGGAAGCCGAAGCGGCGCTCGGCCTCCTCCTCGTCCATCCCGAGGACCTCGAAGACCTGCTCCTGGACCTTCTGATCGTGGATGCGGATCGAGCCGCCGCCGATCTCGACGCCGTCGAGCACGAGGTCGTAGCCGCGGGACCCGAGCGCGCCCGGGTCGCTGAAGTCGTCGCTGGTCGGCGCCGTGAACGGGTGGTGGATCGCGCCCCACGGGTGGGCGGGATCGCCGGTCGGCTCGAACATCGGCGGGTCGACGATCCACAGGACGTCATGGCGCCCTTCCGGGATCAGCCCGAACCGCGCGCCCAGCTCGAGCCGCAGCCCGCCGAGCGCGGCGGCGGCCGTCGGCTCGGCGTCGGCGACGAACAGCAGCAGGTCGCCCTCGCCCGCCCCCAGCTCGCCGTTGACCGCAGAGATCTGCTCAGCCGTCAAGAACTTCGCGAGGTTGCCGGTCCACCCGACGTCGGCGCCGACGAGGATCGGCGCGACCGCCTTGGCGCCATGCACCTTCACCACGTCGTTCAACCCGTCCAGCTCGCTGCGCGACAGCTCGCGCCGCCCGGCGTTGAACGCACGTACGACGCCGCCGCCGCCCAGCACGCTCTCGAAGACCTTGAAGTCCGACCCCCGCAGCAGCTCGCCGACGTCGTGGATCTCCATCCCGAACCGCGTGTCGGGCTTGTCGTTGCCGTACCTCAGCATCGACTCGGCGTAGGTCATGTGCGGCCACGGAGCCGGCGGGACGTCGAACCCGTCGACCAAGGCGAACACCTCGGTCATGATGTCCTCCATCACCGCGATGACGTCGGCCTCCTCGACGAACGACATCTCGACGTCCAGCTGCGTGAACTCGGGCTGCCGGAAGCCGCGCAGGTCCTCGTCGCGGAAGCACCGCGCGATCTGGTAGTAGCGCTCGTAGCCGGCGATCATCAGCAGCTGCTTGAACAGCTGCGGTGACTGCGGCAGCGCGTACCAGGACCCCGGCTGTAGCCGTGCCGGAACCAGGAAGTCACGCGCGCCCTCGGGCGTCGAGCGTGTGAGGATCGGCGTCTCGATCTCCAGGAAGTCGCGCTCATCCAAAACGTCGCGCATCGTCTTGACGATCTGACTGCGCAGCACCAGCGTGCGCTGCATCACGCCGCGACGCAGGTCGACGGCGCGGTTCTGCAGCCGCAGCGTCTCGTCGACCTCGACGTCCTCGTCGACCGGGAACGGCGGCGTCTCGGCCTCCGCCAGCGTCCGCATCGACGCCACCGACACCTCGATCTCGCCCGTCGCGATGTTGGGGTTCTTGTTCCCCGCCTCGCGCTCGACGACGTCGCCCGACACGCTGATCACGTGCTCGGACCGCAGCCGCTCGGCGGCCGTGAACGCCTCGCCCGACGTGTCCGGGTGGAACACCAGCTGCACGATCCCGCTGCGGTCGCGCAGGTCGATGAAGATCAGGCCGCCGTGGTCGCGGCGGCGATGGACCCATCCGGCCACGCGCACGGTGCGCCCGGCGTCGCCGCCCCGGAGGTCCCCCGCCCACGCGTCGCGGTAGTCGTTGGCCTTGGGTGCGACCTTCATCCGATGTGCCTCCCTCGCAGGACGCGGGCGACGATGGCCGTCGGCTCCAGCTCTTCCTGCTCTCCGCTTTCCATGTCCTTCAAGATGGTCTCCGCGACGCCGTCGCGCTCGCCGAGGATCGCGACGTACCGCGCTCCTGACCGGTCAGCCTGCTTGAGCTGGCCCTTGCGCGACCGGCCCGCCAGCTCCATCTGCACGTTCAAGCCGGCCTGCCGCGCCTCGGCCGCCAGCGCGAAGGCGACGACGCCGGTCCCGGCGACGTACAGGTCACACACCGGCTCCGGCTCCGGCCGGTGCTCGCCGGCCAGCAGCAGCCGCTCGACGCCGGCGCCCCAGCCCATCCCCGGCGTCGGCGGCAGGCCCAGCGCGTCGGCCAGCCCGTCGTAGCGCCCGCCGCCGCCCACGCCCGACTGCGCGCCGAGCGCGTCGGAGGTGAACTCGAACAGCGTCCGCGTGTAGTAGTCGATCCCGCGCACGAGCGTCGGGTCGATCTCGTAGGCGACCTCGACGGCGTCCAGCCGCGCGCGCACCTCCGCGAAGTGCTCAGCGTCCTCGGCGCTCAGGTGGTCCAGCAGCAGCGGCGCAGACGCCATCACGGCCCGCGTGCCCGGGTCGTCGGCGTCGAACGCGCGCAGCGGGTTGAGGTCGATCCGGTCGCGGACGACCGCCGACAGCTCGTCCTCGTGCGCGCGCAGGTGCGCGATCAAAAGCTCGCGGTACTCCGCCCGCGTCTCCGGCGTCCCCAGCGACCCGATCCGCAGCCGCACGCCGCTGACGCCGAGCTCCTGGATCACGGTCTGCAGCAGCAGGATCACCTCGGCGTCGACCGCCGGGTCGTCGGACCCGATCGCCTCCACGCCCAGCTGCCAGAACTGGCGGAACCGCCCGGCCTGCGGCTTCTCCTGGCGGAAGAACGGCCCGTAGTACCACAACTTGACCGGCTGCGGCGCCTTGTGCAGCCCGTGCTCGTGGTAGGCGCGCATGACCGGCGCCGTGCCCTCCGGGCGCAGCGTCAACGACCGCCCGCCGGCGTCCTCGAAGGTGTACATCTCCTTCTGGACGATGTCGGTCGACCCGCCCACGCCGCGCGCGAACAGGTCGGTGTGCTCGAAGATCGGCGTCTCGATCCGCCGGTAGCCGGAGCCGCCCAGGACCGAGCGCGCCACGCGCTCGACGCTGCGGCGCGCGGCATCCTGCTCGGGCAGCACGTCGTACGTGCCGCGCGGTGCCTGGGGCTTCTCGCTCAAGACTGCGAGAGCTCGGCGAGGAACGGGTTGGTGGTGCGCTCGCGCCCGAGCGTCGTCAGGCCCATGTGGCCGGGATGGACGACCGTCTCGTCGTCGAAGCGCTCCAGCAGCCCCGCGATCGACTGCAGCAGCGTCGCGTGGTCGCCGCCCGGCAGGTCGGTCCGGCCGACCGACTGCTGGAACAGCACGTCGCCGGAGAACAGCATCGTCGGCGCCGACTCGTCGTCGCGCAGCGCGTAGGTCACGTGCCCCGGCGAGTGCCCGGGCGTGAAGAGCACGTCGACGTCGTAGCCCGCCAGCGCCAGCTGCTCGCCGCCCGCGACGGTCTCCTCCGGGTCCCAGGACTCGAACGGCCCGAAGCCCGGCCACGGCACGTAGGCCATGATGTCCTGCAGGACCGGGACCTCGAGCTCCGGGCAGTAGACCGGCGCGCCCGTGGCCTTGGCGACCGGCGCGACCGCGCCGACGTGGTCGAAGTGCGTGTGGGTGAGCAGGATCGCGTCCAGCCCGACGCCGAGCGCCTCGAGCGCGCCGAGCAGCTTCGGCGCCTCCTCGCCCGGGTCGACGAGCAGCGCGCGGTCTCCCCCGTCGCGGCGGATCAGGAAGCTGTTCTCCTGGACCGGCCCGACCGTGAACATCCGGACGTCCATGGCCTAGGCCTTCCTCGGCGCTGCCTTGCGCTTCTGGCGGCGCTCGTAGACCCACTTGTCGGTGTAGAACCCGACGCCCGTGTAGAGGAAGAACATCGGGATGCCGAACGCGAGCGCGACGGCCGGGTTCTGCAGGAACGCGATGACGACCACGAAGAGGATCGTCGCGATCGCCGAGCGGTTGGCGGCCGAGCGCCAGGTCGGCGGCCGGTCGAGGCGGTCGGTGCGCAGCGCGCCGCCCTTCTTGGCGCCCGCGGCGGCCTCACCGGGACGGCCCGTGCGACCGCGCGACTCGACCATCCCCGCGGCGTTGCCGCGGTGCTTGGTCCGGCGCTTGCGCTTGGTCTGGGCCATGACCCAGGACGATAGCTCCTATGCGCCCTCGCGCAGGGCTTCCTCGACCGTGCGGCGGTTCGCGACGGGCACGTCCTCCGGAAACCCGTCGAACGCCGCCGCCGGCGCCAGGCCCACCAGCTCCGACGTCGCGACCGGCGCGTGGCGCGCGACCGCCGCGACGACCGCCGCCAGCGGCACCGCGCGGTGGTCCTCCACGTTGGTCGACACCTGCGCCGCGCCGCCCTGGCGCGCCAGCTCCAGGCCGAGCGCGCGCACGCCCGGCAGGCCGTCGGCGCCGCCCTCGCGGATCAGCGCGGCGACGCGGCGGGCGTCCTCCACCGTCGCCGACGGCGCGAGCACCACGTTGAAGGCCACCAGCGGCGGGCGCGCGGCGACGAGCACGGCGCCGGCCGACGGGTGCGGCGCGTCGCTCGGGCCGAAGTCCGGGACCAGCTCCCCGGCGGCCATGCGGCGCGTCAGCTCCGCGATCCCGCCCCGACGCAGCGACGCCCGCGTCCGGCCGCCGGCGAGCAACCCGTACAAGAAGACCGGGAGGCCGACCTCCTCCCCCAGCCGCTCGCCCACGACCAGCGCCTCGGCACTTGCCGGGCCATGCAAGGCCTCGTCCAGGAACACGACCGGGACGACGTCGACCGCGCCCACGTGCGGGTGGATCCCGCGCGCGCGCCGCAGGTCGATCCGGGCGACGGCCTCGCGCGCGCCGCGCACGAGCGACTCGGCCAGGACGCCCGGCGCCGCGGCCAGCGTGTGCACCGCGCGGTGGTGGTCGGCGTCGGCGTGCGTGTCGAGCAGCCGCGCGCCGCCGGACGCGTACGCCGCGCCCACGGCCTCGACGACCGCGCGGTCGCGGCCCTCGGAGACGTTCGGGATGCCAAGCAGCGGCGGCGACACGGCGGGCGGGCGCGGAGCCTAATGCCCCGCGCCCGCCGCGCGCCGCCTCAGCGCGTCAGCGCCTCACGAGCCGCCGTGGCCGCCACCCTTGGTGCGCAGCCCGAACCCGTACGGGAACAGCGGGTCGTAGTCGGCGTCGCCGACGTTGATCGGCTCCTGGTCGATGGTCTTCGGCCAGGTGACCGGCAGCTTGCCGGTGAACGGCTTGCTGCCGAACAGCACGTCAGCCACGCCCTCGCCCTCGCTGCCCGGCAGCCAGGAGGCGACCAGCGCGTCGGTCTCGCCGAGCTGTGCGGGATCGATGATCATCGGCCGGCCGGAGACGACCAACACGATGCACTTGTCGACCGCGGCGCAGACCTTGTCGATCGCGGCCTTGTCGCCGTCGTTGAGCATCATCGTCTGCTGCGGGCGCAGCACGCCGTTGTCGCCGGGGTCGAAGCCCCACTGCGGGCCGCCGACGTCGCCGAAGCCCTCCGCGTACGGCGTCTCGCCGACCACCACGACGCCGGTCGCGCCGTCCGGGATCGCCGCGCTGGCGTCCGGCGAGGAGACGACGTCACGGCCGCCGGCCGCGTCCTGGATCCCCTTGAGGATCGTCGTCCCCGGGATCACATTGGTCGAGCCGCCCTGCCACGTCAGCGTCCAGCCGCCCGCCTGGTTGCCGATGTTGTCGGAGTTGCTGCCCGCGACGTAGATCGGCCCGTCGCCCTTGAGCGGCAGCGCGTTGTCATCGTTCTTGAGCAGCACCTGCGACTCGGACACGGCCCGGCGCGCGACGGCGCGGTGCGCCGGCGAGCCGATCTGGTCCATGTCGGTGCGATCGGTCATCGGGTGCTCGAACAGCCCCAGCTGGAACTTCTTGGTGAGGATGCGGCTGACGGCGTCGTCGATGCGGCTCATCGGGACCTCGTTGGCGTTGACCGCCGCGGTCAACTCGGTGATGAAGTCCGCGTAGTTCGACGGCTGCATGAACATGTCGATGCCGGCGTTGACGCCCGCGACGACGTTCGCGTGGAACGAGCCGCCGTTGTTGTGGTCGATCCCGTTGTAGTCGGAGATCACGAAGCCGCCGAAGTCCATCGAGCCCTTCAGGACCTTGGTGATGAGCTCCTTGTTCTCATGCATGTTGATGGGGTTGCCGACACCGTCCTCGGTCCAGTCGACGCTGGAGTACGACGGCATCACGGTGCCCACGTCGTGCTGGCGCACGGCGGGCACGTACTGGCGCAGGGCCTTGTCCCAGAAGTCCTGGCGGTTGGTGACCGCGATCCCCTGGTCGATCTTGTAGTCGCCGCTGCCGGTTCCGTACTTCGTGTCGCCGTCGCCCGCGAAGTGCTTCGCGGTGGCCAGGACGCGGTCGCGGTGGGCGAGGTCGGTCGTGCCGTTGCCCTGGAAGCCGTCGATCGCGGTCTCCATCTTGATGACGAGGTCGGGGTCCTCGCCGAACGACTCGTAGGTGCGACCCCAGCGGTCGTCCTGGGCCGAGCAGATGCACGGCGCGAACGCCCACTGCGGGCCGGACGCGCGCGTCTCGTCGGCCGCGACGTGCTCGACGTCGCGCACCAGCTGCGGGTCGCGCGTCGCGCCGAGGCCGATGTTGTGCGGGAACACGGTCGCGCCGTCGAGGTTGCCGTGGCCGTGGACGGTGTCGACGCCGTACAGGATCGGGATCTTCAGCCGCGTCTGCAGCGCCGCCTTCTGGAAGTTGTCCACCATGTCGGCCCACGCCTCGGGCGTGTTGGGCGTCGGGACCGACCCGCCGCCGCTGAGCACCGAGCCGAGGCCCAGCGTCGTGACCTGCGAGTCGTCGGGCGTCAACGGCGCCCGCTCGGCCTGCGTCATCTGCCCGATCTTCTCGGCCAGCGTCATGCGCCCGAGCAGGTCGGAGACCCGCTTCGGGATCGGCGCGCGCGGGTTCAGGTAGGTCGGCTGACCCCCGTCGCCGCCGTGCCCCGGGGGACCTCCGCCGCCCGGACCGTGCCCGTGGCCGCCCGGGCCTCCGCCCGCGAACGCCCCCGGAACCAGGATGGCCGCGCTCGCGGCGACGGCCGCGATCGAGGCGATGATGGACCCACGCCTACCCATGAACGACTCCCCTCGTGCTGCTGCTGTGGACGGGCGCGCAAATACCCTGGTCTAGTCCACCGTGAAACCGCGCAGACAGCGGGGAAGACCGGGCGCTGACGACCGGGAACCGTTGCATCGGCCACCACTGCGTGTTTGTGTGAGTGGCGGTCGGGTAACCACCGCCTCAACGTCAGGAGGAGGCCCGCCTTGCACGGCTTCGAAATGACGGTCCAGCACATGGGAACGGGCGCGGTGTCGCTGCGCCTTCGGGGGTCGCTCGACCTCGCTTACGCCTATCGATTCGACGACGAGCTGCGCCACGTGGAGCGCGACGCGTCGTCCTGTCTCGTCCTCGACCTGCGCGAGCTCGACTTCGTCGACTCGGCCGGCATCTCCCGGATCCTCGCGGCGCGGCGACGCGCCCGCCGCGCCGGTCGCAGGCTGGTGCTCGTGAGGGGCTCCAAGGCCGTCCAGCGCTTCATGCAGATCGCCGCGCTGACCGAGCACTTCGAGTACGTCGCCGAGCCGGGTGATGCGCTCGCGGCGCGCGGAGTGGCGCGCGCCTGAGCGACGGCGGAGCGCCTACTTCACGAAGCGCTGGATGAACGCCAGCGCGGTGTCGCAGACGTCGCGCCAGCCGCTGTCGATGGTCAGCGCGTGCCCGCGGCCCTTGATCTCCTCGATCTCGGTCACGGCGTCGTTGCGCTTCTGCTTCTTGTAGGAGGCGTTGGCGATCGCCCACGGCACCGTGTGGTCCTTCTCGCCGGAGATGATCAGCAGCGGCCCGCGCTCGACGCCCTTGGTCTTGACCTTGACCTCGGTCCACGGGTTGAGGTTGGCGGTCGCCGCCTGGAAGAGCGGGACGCCGGCGGCCGGGACCGCGAACTCGTTGTACAGCTCCTTGGCCTCGTCCTCGGGCACCGCGTTGGCGAAGGCGTAGCGGAACTGCTCGTAGGTCAGCGGCACGGCCTTGTTGCGGTTGGCCGGGTTGCCGAGGACCGGGCGGGCCGACTTCAGCGCGGAGATCGGGAGCGGCAGGACGCCGCGGAACGGCGCGGGGTCGATCGCGACCGACGCGGCCGACAGCTCGCGGCCGGCGATGATCTGCGTGAGCAGGCCGCCGAACGAGTGCCCGATGACCGCCGGCTTCTTGGTCAGCTTGCCGATGAGGTCGGCGTAGTGGTCTGCGACCTGGCCGACGGACTTGCCGGCGAAGACCTCCGGGTGGGCCTTGGCCTCCTCGACGGTCTCGGGGTCGTCGGGCCAGCCGGGCAGGACCGGGTGGTAGCCGGCCTCGGTGAAGACCTCGGCCCAGCGGTCCCAGCTGCTGGGCAGGAGCCACAGGCCGTGGATGAAGACGACGGGCGTGAGGCCGGAGTCGTTGGCCTTCTGGACCTCGAGCTCGTCGTGCGAGGCAGGGGTGAGGGGGGTGGTCGCGGAAGCCATGTCAGCGAGCGTACACGTCTGAGTTGTGAGGGTACTAGGACGTGAGGTCCGGGACGACGTGGACCACGGCGCCGGTCGCGTCGTGCCAGACGAGGCGGTGCGGGAACGCGTCGGGCGCCGAGCGCGGGACGGTGGTCGAGTAGACGTTCTCGTTTACCGGGACGGTCGTCGTGAACGCGCTCGGGAAGACCGTCGGCTTGTAGTCCTTGCCGCGCGAGACGGTCTTGGCGTACTCGAGCGTGACGGACGCGACGCCGTCCGGGACGAGGCCGTAGACGGTCGAGCTGGAGTGGGTGGCGCCGACGTCGGCGCCGCCGCTGGAGCTGAGCAGGCCGTGCTCCTTGAAGAACGCGACGTCGACGCCGCCCCCGCCGCCGCCCTTCTGGAACAGGTAGACGCCCTCGACGGGCTGCGCGGAGGCCGGCGGCATGGTCTCGATGCCGTGGCGCCGGTAGGAGAAGGACCGCAGGGCGAGCGACTGGACCTTGCGGGGCTTGCCCTTCAGGAGGCCGACCAGGTACGTGTGCTCGAGGTCGAGGCAGTGGGACGACGGCGCGACGTAGGTGTTGGTGTGGCGGCCGAGGACGATCGTCAGCTGGTGGCCGTCGGCGGTGGTGACGTGGCGCGTGTAGTCGGAGAACGTCTCGGCGCCGCCGGCGCCGAGCGCCCGAGCGGGGTCCTGGAGCTCCTCGGGCGTCGCGGGGCGGCGCAGCGGGGCGAGGATGTCGAGCCACGCCTGGCTCGGGGCCTCGTGCGTGGTCGTGCCCGGGCCGAAGTGCGGTGCGGGCTGGCGGCAGGCGCCGTCGCCCTGCTCGACGTGCCGGATCGCGGCGTTGAGGAGGTCGCCGGCCTGGCGCGACTGCTTGAGGCGCTGGGCCGCCGCGGCGTCCTTGGGCTGGAGCGTCGAGGGCGGGCCGCCGGTCTTGGCGCCGGCGGTGCCGGTGGCGCTCAGGAGGAGGGCGGCGACGACGGCCGGGGGCAGGACGCGGCGAGCAATAGTCACGACGGATGAGTATCGCGAAGGTGTTGTCCTGTGACAAGGGCGGCCGCTGTGGCGTGGTCGCGGCGCGCGGTCTACCGTTGGGGTCGTCATGCCGTCGTCGTCCCATCCCGCGTTCCGGCTCGTCCGCGCGAGCGACCTCAAGCGCCAGCGCGGCTGGTCCGAGGGGCTCGTGGCGTCGCTGCTCGGCGCGCCCGACGCGCTGTCGCCCAACCCGCACGGGTGGCGGGCGCCGATGCGCTGGTTCCGGGTCGACCGCGTCGAGGACGCGGAGCGCTCCGCGGAGTTCGCGGCCCGCGTGGCGGCGCTGCCGGCCGGCGCGCTGTGGCGGCGCGAGCTGCCGACGCGGTCGTGGACGGCGGACGAGGTCGAGGGGCTCGAGTGGCTCGACGACCCGGCGCGGATCGCGCTGTTCCACGCGCCGCGGCGGGCGCGGACGCGGCTGCGGCGGAAGGCGGCGGCGGGGCCGGAATCGCAGTCCGGGCGCGCGGTGCTGTATCCGCTGCCGCGGTTCGAGGTGCTGACGCTGTTCTAGGGCTGGCGGGCGGCGATCGTGACGGCTTTGGCGATCGCCTTCTCCTCGACCGGCACTGGGGCGCCGGCGACGTAGACGCTCGGCGTGCCGTCCACCCCACGCTCGATCGCGCGCTCCGTGACGTACGGCACCCAGGGCAGGTGAGCGCCGGCGGCGACGCACTCGGCGAACGCGGGGTCCGTCCGACCGGCCGGGGCGCCGAGGGCGCCGAGCTCGTCGTCGCTGAGCCCGGCCCCGCCCTCCGGCGGCTGGTGGTCGAACAGCGCCCGGGCGTAGGGCCGGAAGCGACCGGCGTCCGCGCCGCACCCCGAGGCGGCCGCCGCGCGCGTCGAGTAGCGCGTGGTCGAGAGCCGGTCGAGGAAGCCAAGCGGGTGGTACGCCAGCCGGATCTCGTGGTTGGCGATCATCGCGTCGAGCGCGTCGCCGGCGGTGTCCTCGAACTGGCGGCAGTAGGGACACAGGAAGTCGACGTAGGCGTCGACGAGGACCGGACCGTCGCCGAGCAGGACGCCGTCGCCCTCCGGCGTCGCGCCGGCCGGGATCGCGGCAGGGTCGAGGTTGGCAGTCATGCCAAGGCTGATACCCACACCCTCCCCACGAAGACACGCGCGTGGAGCGAGCCGCCGATGAAGATTTCGTGATCGTTGGGAGGCGTAGACTGGCGACATCCCGGCCAGGAGGTCCGAGGAGCATGTCCGTTCCCGATGTCGGAACCCAGCTCGGCCGCTACCGCCTGGAAGCCGTGCTCGGGCGTGGCGGCATGGGCGTGGTCTACCGGGCCGAGGACCTGCGGCTCGGCCGCAAGGTGGCGCTCAAGCTGCTGGCCGCGGGCGTGACGGACACCGACGACGGGCGGTTCCGGCGCCGGTTCCTGTCCGAGTCGCGGCTGGCCGCGTCCATCGACCACGCGTCCATCATCCCCATCTACGAGGCAGGGGAGCTCGACGGCCACCTGTTCATCGCGATGCGCTACGTCGAGGGCACCGACCTCGCGACGCTGCTGCGGCGTGAGGGGCCGCTGGAGCCGGGGCGCGCGCTGGCGCTCGTCGAGCAGCTGGCGAGCGCCCTCGACGCGGCGCACGCCCACGGCCTCGTCCACCGCGACGTCAAGCCCGCCAACGTCCTCGTCGCGCGGGAGGGCACCCGCGAGCACGTCTACCTCGCCGACTTCGGGCTCACCAAGCACGTGACGTCGGAGGGCCCGACGGCGAGCGGGGCGATCGTCGGCACGCTCGACTACCTGGCCCCCGAGTGCATCGAAGGCCGGCCGGCCGACGAGCGGACCGACCTGTACGCCTTGGGCTGCCTCCTGTTCGAGTGCCTGACCGGCCGGGTGCCCTTCCCCCGTGACTCCGAGGCCGCCGCGCTGTACGCGCACCTCGAGGACGAGCCGCCGCGACCCAGCGACCTTCGCCCGGGGCTGCCGCCGGAGCTGGACGACGTGGTGCGCCGCGCGCTGGCGAAGGACCCCGGCGAGCGGTGGCCGTCGGGCGCGGACCTGATCGCCGCGACCCGACCCGCGGACTCGTCGACGACCACGACCGCCGGACGCGCCGCCGAGCAGGGCGCCGGCCGCCGGCGCCTCGCCGTGCTCGGTGCGGCTGCCGCTGCCGCCGCCGCGATCGTCGTCGCGCTCGTGGCGGTGCTGCTGGGGCGCGACGACGACGGGGGCCTGGGCGCGATCGCCGACGCGAACGCGGTGGCGGTGGTCGATCCGGGGCAGGCGCAGCTGAAGGCCACGATCCCGGTCGGCTCCTCACCGTCGCAGATCGTGGCCGGAGCGGGAGCGCTGTGGGCGACGAACACGGACGGCGGCACGGTCTCGCGGATCGATCCGCGCACGCGCACGGTGAGCGACACCATCGACGTCGGCCACGGCCCCAGCGCGGTGGCCGTGGGCGCGGGCGCGGTCTGGGTCGTCAACACGCTCGACGGCACCTTGTCCCAGATCGCGCCGCAGGTCGCGCGCGAGGTCGCGGTCATCCCGATCGGCAACGGCCCCAGCGGCGTGTGCGTCGCCGGCGGCGCCGTCTGGGTCGCCGGCGAGTACGACCGCGCGATCGTGCGCTACGACCCGGTCACCCGCCGCAAGACGACCACGCGGCTCGACGACCAGCCGACGCACCTGACGTGCGGCGGCGGGTCGGTCTGGGCCAGCAGCGAGTCGTCCGGGACGGTGACGCGGCTGACCGCCGGAGCGCGAGGCCGGATCGTCCACCGAACGGCCGTCGGTGGCGGCGCGAGCGGGCTGGCCTGGGGCCACGGCTCGGTGTGGGTCGCGAACACGACCGACGGGACCGTGTCGCGGATCGACGGCCGGACCGGCGTGCAGACGCGCGTGATCCCGATCGGCGCAGGGACCCGGCCGGCGAACGTCGCCGTCGCCGACGACGGCGTCTGGGTGAGCAACGAGCGGGCCGGGACCGTGGTCCACATCGACCCGTCGAGCAACGAGGCGGGCCAGCCGCTGAGGATCGGCCAGCTGCCCCAGGGACTCGCCGTGCTCGACGGCACGTTGTGGGTCGGCGTCCGCGCGAGCGGCGCGGCACATCGCGGCGGCCGGTTGCGGGTCCTGCTCCCGGGATCGACCGGCGACGTCCACATCGACGCCACGCAGCTGGATCCCGCGTTGCTGTACTACTACCTCGACGCGCTCCAGATCACCAACGACGGCCTCGTGGTGTTCGCGCGCACCGGCGGCCGGCGTTCGTCGGTTCCCGTGCCGGCGCTGGCCCAGGGTCTCCCGGCCGTGACCGACGGCGGCCGCACCTACGCGTTCCGCCTCCGCCGCGGGCTGCGCTACGCCGACGGCGAGACGGTCCGCGCCTCGGACTTCCGTCACGGGCTCGAGCGCGTGGTCGCGCGGGGCATCGGCGACTACTACCCGTTCGTGCGCGGTGTGCGGCGCTGCACACACAGGCACTGCGACCTGTCCGCCGGCATCGAGGCCGACGACGCCGCGGGAACCATCGTCTTCCGCCTGACGCAGCCTGATCCGGACTTCCTGTTCAAGCTCGCGCTGCCGGCCGCCATGCCGGTGCCCGCCCGGTTCGGCCGCGTCCTGCACGAGCCCGTTCCGGCGACCGGGCCCTACAAGATCGCCGGGATCGACGACCGCCGCCGGATCCGCCTCGTGCGCAACCCGCGCTTCCGGCCGACGGCGGATCGGCCCGACGGCTACCCCGACGCGATCACGATCGAGGACGGGGTCGGGCCGCGGGCGGCCGTGCGCGCCGTGGAGACGGGGCAGGCCGACCTGCTGGCCGGCGAGTTCGGTCTCCCGCCGACGCTCACGGACCTGCTCCACGACATGGCCACGCGCCACCCCGAGCGGGTGCACACGAGCCCGCGACCGATCACGATCTGGGCGTTCCTGAACACGCGGCTGCCGCCGTTCGACCACCTCTATGCACGGCGGGCGGTGAACTTCGCGGTCGACCGGTCCGCCGCCGTGACCATCAAGGGCGGCGACCAGGTCGCGCACGCGACGTGCCAGATCCTGCCGGGCAGCTTCCCCGGCCACCGCGACTACTGCCCCTACACCGCCGCGCCGGCACCCGGTGGAAAGGGCCCGTGGAGGGCGCCGGACCTTGCGGAGGCGCGCCGGCTCGTCGCGCGTTCGGGAACCCGTGGGATGCACGTCACGGTGGTCGGGCCGGTGACCTTCCTCGGCGACGAGGCGCGCCTGATCGCCACGACGCTGAAGCGGATCGGCTATCGGGTGCGCCTGCGGCTGCTCCCCGATCAGATCGACTACTTCCGATACGTCCAGAACACCGACCACGACGTGCAGGTCGGGCCCATCGGCTGGGGCGCCGACTGGCCGTCGCCGCGCGGGTTCCTGTTCTCGGTGTTCAACTGCGAGGCGCTCAGACGGCACGTCTCCGACCAGAACAACAGCTCGGAGTACTGCGATTCGCAGACCGATCGTCTGATGCAGCGCGCCGGGGGGCTGCGCAGCACCGATCCGGGGGTCGAGGACCTGTGGTCGCGGGTCGACCGGCGGATCACCGACCAGGCGGCCGTCGTGCCGCTCGTCAACCCGCAGGGCGTGTCGTTCGTCTCGCGGCGGGTCGGCAACTTCCAGAACAGCCGGCAATGGGCCGCCCTTCTGGACCAGCTCTGGGTCAAGTGAGGCCGCGCGGGATCAGCCCGCCGACCAGGTGAAGCGCGTGAGCGCCCGCGGCGGCGCCAGGCCGCCGGGGCGCAGACCGCGGCGCACGAGCACGACCGGCGACGGCGCGCGGGCGGCGATCGCGGCGCGTGCGGCGCCCAGGCCTTCGCGCGCGCAGCGCTCCGAGAGTCCGAGCACGACCAGCGAGGCGGTGGCCGCCGCGGCCACGATCCCGTCGGTTCCCGGGTCGGCGAGCACCGGCTCGGCGCTGACGCCGAGGGCGCGCTGGAGCGCGATCGACGCGTGGCCGAGCAGGCGACTGGCGTCGCGGCGGCCGGTCCGCGGATTCGCGCGCGTGCCGACGAGCTGCAGCGGCACGTCGGTCGCGGCGGCGAACCAGGCACCGAGCTCGACGGCGGCCCAGTCGTGCTCGTGCCCGCCGAAGGGCACCATGACGGGACCGGCTGACACGGCCCGGCCGGCGCCGGCGACCAGCGCGAGATCGCAGACCGGGTCGGCCAGCAGCGGGCCGAGGTCGCCGTCGCCGGGGAGGTCGAGCAGGACCAGCGCCACGTGCTCCTCGCCGGCCAGGCGCCGCGCGTCGGCGCCCGGCTCCGCCGAGGTGAACGCCGCCACCCGCACGGTGGCGCCGCGGCCCTCCGCCTCGGCGCGCAGATCGTTGAGCCGCGCTGATCGTTGTTTGCGCACGGTGCCGTCGGCGACGAGGCTGGCGAGCATCAGCTCGTTGCCGTCGCGGGCGGCCAGCGGCACGGCCAGGGTCACGAGCGCGTCGAGCGTGCGGTCCTCGCCGGCGAGGACGAGCACGACGCGCCGGCCGCGGGCCGCCGGCGTGCGCGCGGGTCCGTCGAGCCCGGGGTCCTGCGCGAGGATCCGCCGCTCGACCTCCTGGAGCTCGCGGCCGGGCTCGAGCCCGATCTCGTCGACCAGGCGCCGGCGCGCGGTGCGGTAGGCGTCCAGCGCCTCGGCCTGCCGCCCGTCGCGGTACAGCGCGAGCATCAGCTGGCCGCAGAGCCGCTCGCGCAGCGGGTGCTCGCGGGCGAGCGCGCGCAGCTCGCCCACCATCCGGGCGTGCCGCCCGAGGGCCAGCTCCGCGTCGTTGCGCAGCTCGACTGCGGCGAGGCGCAGCTCCTCGAGGCGGACGATGGCGCTCTGGGCGAACGGCGCGTAGCTGAAGTCGGCCAGCGGCGGCCCGCGCCACAGCGCCAGAGCCGCCCGCAGGTGCACGGCCGCGCCGGCGGCGTCGCCGCGCGCGAGCGCCTGGTCGCCCTCCTCGACGAGCCGCTCGAAGCGCCGCAGGTCGAGCTGCTCGTCGTCGAGCGCGAGCGCGTAGCCGGGTGGCCGCGTGACCAGCAGCGCGCCGGCCGGGCCGAGCGCGCGCCGCAGCTGTGACACGCGGACGCGCAGCGCGGCCGTGCCGGCGTCGGGCGGCGCGTCGCCCCACAGCTCGTCCATCAGCCGGTCGCCGGAGACGACCTCTCCGGCGTGCAGCAGCAGGATCGCCAGCAGCGCGCGCTGCCGTGTGCCGGTCACGCCGATCGGCCCCTCGTCGGCGATCACCTCGAGCGGCCCCAGGATGCGGAATTCGGTCATGGGCTGACCCCGCCGCGACCGTACCAGCCCTCGTTACGCGGCCGTTACGGCCGCCGCACGGCGTGAGCGCAAGGTCCCCAACATGTTCACCATCTCCCAGCTCACCCGCACCTCCGCCACCGCCGCGACGATCGCCACGCTCGGCACGACGAGCGTCGCCGTGGCGCGACCGGTCGACGGCCCGTTGCGTCCCGATCGCCCGACGGTCGTCGCGCCCGCCGCCAGGTCGGCGTCACCGTGGACCCAGCCCCGGACCGAGAGTCCCGGCGTCCGGCCGGCCCAGCCCCTGACCACCTCCGCGGCGGCCGCCCCGGCCGTGCCGCTGACCCGCGCCGACGAGAGCGGAACCGACTGGCTGCCGGTCGCGGCCGTCGTCAGCGCCGCCATCCTCCTCCTGCTCCTGGCCGTCGGCTTGGTGCAAGGCGGCCACTCCCTGACCCACCCGTTCCGCCACCCGCGGGTCTGAGCGAGCGGCTCGGATCAGCCGCCCGGGTTGGATATGGAGATCGGCGGCTGGTCGTATCCCTCGGCGGCCCGCCGATGAGCGGTCTCCAGCCTCCGCGCCGTCGTGCCCGTCGACGCTCCTTCACACGAGTCAACCGCAACGCCCTGGCCACGCGCAGCCCACCCAGTACGGTCAGCGCCATGGCGCGCGACGATGGTGCGACATGGCTTCGCGACGGCACGCCGAGTGCTCATCAAGTTGACTCCGAGCGCGATCGACGGAGTCCTCGCCCGGGTAGCCGGGCGTACCTCACGAGGCAGATCGGAACACTGCTCGTCAGCGCTGCGGGGATGGTCGCGTTGATCACCGGTGGCTACGACGCTCAGCGTTGGTGGTGCTTGCCAGCGGGCGGGCTCGGAGCTCTACTCATCGTCGTGGCGATGCGCCGCCGTCCCCTTCCGAGCAGGACGCCAACGTGAACGAGACGACGTACTGGGTCCTCGGAGGGTTTGCCGGTGCCGTGGCAGTCGCCGCCGTCTACGAGGGCGACGTCGTCGTCGCGGCTGCGGGGGTGCTCGTCGCGTGCATCCTGTTCTTCTCCGCGTACCGCCAGCCACGGCGATGAGTTCCGCGGCGTCCCGCCGTCTCTTGGGGCAGACGCCGGCGCCCGACCACTGAGCGACGCGAGGCGTTCGACCTGTTCACTCGCCAGCGCAAGGGACCGGACCATGCGGCGCATCATCAACTCCACCTACATCACGCTCGACGGGATCATCGAGGACCCGCAGGACTGGCCGTCGGGTCGCCACGAGGACGACGGCCAGGGTGGCGCGATCCAGACCGAGCTGCTGCTGGGCTGCGACGCGCTCCTGCTCGGCCGCCGGACCTACGAGGGGTTCGTCCCCGTGTGGACGGCGATGTCGGGCGACCCGTACTCCGACCACATCAACGCGATGGAGAAGTGGGTGGTGTCGAGCACGCTGACCAACCCGACCTGGAACAACTCCGAGGTCATCGGCACCGACGTGGTCGCGGAGATCGGCCGCCGCAAGGCCCAGGACGGCGGCGACATCGTGCAGTACGGCTTCGGGCCCGTCACCGACCTGCTCCTGACCCACGGCCTGCTCGACGAGCTCCGCCTCTGGGTGCACCCGTTCCTGCTGGGCACGGGCAGCACGAACGACCTCCTGTTCCGCCCCGGGCGCGCCGGTCACTTCGACCTGGCGGGCGTGACGCAGCTGGCGTCCGGCAACGCGGTGCTGACCTACAACGTGACGTGACGTTCGCCAACCGTGCGACCGGCACGGTGGTCACACAGGTGGGTAGAACCCTCACGTGCCGCTGCCTGCCGATCTGGCTCTCATCGTCCTCGGCGTCCTGCTGGTTGCCTGCTCGCGAGTGATTGCCGATCGATTCAAGGTCGCGCACAAGGCGAACCCGTTGATCAAGTTCGCCGGGCTGGCGGACGACCCGGCGTCAGCGTTGCACCGCTGGATCACCGCGGTCGGCGTCGGGGTGTTCTTCATCGTCGCCGGCATCTACGGCCTCGCAAGCTGACCGACGCGCCCGGCTAAGCGGGTGCAAAGCACACGCGAAGTCCGCGCCCTCAGGGTTGTCCGCGTGTCCTCGACCCACCTCTCCCCCACCCAGCCGCCCACCGCCACCGGCATCGCCTTCACGCCGTTCGAGACCCGAGCCGACGTGATCCGGCGGCTGGCGTTGCGGGCCGAAGACGCCGGCCTGGATCGCGTCGACGTCGCCGAGGGATGGACCCACGACGCGATGGTCGTGGTCGCGGAGCTCGCGCTGCGAACGTCGCGCATCGAGCTCGGCACGATGGTCGTCTCGGCCTGGGGACGCACGCCGGCGACGATCGCGCTGGGCGCGGGCTCGCTGCAGCGGCTCTCCGCGGGCCGATTCTCGCTGGGCATCGGCGCCGGCAGCCCGCCGCTGACCGAGGGCTTCCACGGCGTCGCGTGGGAGCGGCCGGTCATGCGGTTGCGCGGGACCGTGACCGCGGTGCGCGCGCTGCTGGCCGGCGAACGGCTCCCGGATCCCGTGCCCGGCGCGCGACCGCTGCGCGCCGGCTTCGTTCCCGAACCGCCCGTGCCGATCGTCCTGGCCGCGCTGGCGCCGGAGTCGATCCGCCTCGCCGGCGAGCTCGCCGACGGCTGGGGGCCGTTCCTGTGGTCGCGCTCGCGCCTCCGGGACGGGCAAGCCCTCCTGCGCGAAGGCGAGGCGCGCGCCCAGACGGCGACGCCGACCCTCACCTCGGTCGGCGTCCCGGTCGCGCTCGGCCCCGACGAGGAGAGCGCCCGGCGGCTGGCGGCCTGGTGGCTCTCGACCTACGCCACCCGCATGGGTCCCCTGTATCCGCGCCTGCTGAAGGAGCGCTTCGGGATGGCCGCCGGCGTCGACGCCGTCATCGACGCCGCGGCCAACGGCCGCGAGCCCGAGCTGCCGTCGATCGCCGAGGAGCTCGCTCGCGAGCTCACGCTGATGGGCACCTACGACGAGGCCGGAGCGACGATCGCCGCGTGGTTCGCCGCCGGCGCCGACCGCGTCCAGCTCGTCCTCCCGCCGGGTCGGCCCGAGGCCGAGCTCGCCGAGATGGTCGACGCCGTGGCGGCCGCTGCCCCTTCGGCCGGCTTGGTTGCGTGCTAGGCGCGTCTTGAGGCTGGACTGTGGATCTGGCCGGCGATAGGGTCGGGGCCTGGTTGCGGATTGCCAGCTGCGCCTGTCAATCCCGCTGGCTCGCGCAACGTGCGGAGGGACCAGATGATCGGGGTCAACGTCACATTCGAATACGACGGCGACTTTGATCGCGCACGCGTGATCGAGGTGGCCGAGAACGAACGGGGCACGTTCGAGGGTATGCCCGGTCTTCGCTTCAAGTTCTTCACCTTCGACGAGGCGCATCACCGGGCGACGAACTTCTACGTCTGGGACTCGAAGGACGCAGCTGAGGGCTTCTTCTCCGACGAGGTGCGGGAGCTGGTGACCGGCCTGTACGGGGTCCCGCCCACCATCGATTTCGTCGAAATCGCCCAGATGGTCGACAACTCCGCCGCTTAGCACGACACCTGCGGCCCAGGCTCATTGGCTTAGGCTTGCCCATCCGGAGGCGGCTACTGCTCGTCGTCCGTTGCGGAAGCGCGCCGTCAGACTACACGGGCATGACGGAGGATCGGCAGTCGTGGACCTGCGAGCACTTCTCGCTCACCAACCCATTGGGAAGCGCGGAACAGTCCGACGTCGCGGCGCTCCTGCGTCGCGTCGCGTCGCAGCTCGAGGAAATAGGGCCGATCGACGTCGCCGATCTCGTCCTGCACAACGAGATCACAGACGACGGCGAGAACTGGCCCTCGATCACCGTCTACTTCAGTCGACCCTGAGCGACGCGTCTCGCCCTCCGGCCGCGTCTCGCCCTTCGGCCAGGTCTTCCCGTGGCCGAGCGCTTCCCCTCTTCGTCCGTTGCGGTAGTCCCCGTGGCGGTCGTGCGCTGGGTGGCGTGGTCATTCAGCTACCCGGCTGCCCCACATCTCGTGGACCGGGAACTTCTCGGGCTCGGGAAGCTCTACGCCGGCTGTCGACAGTGCGGCCTTGAGGCCGCCATCCCAAGCCTGCTGCCAGGCGTTCTCAGATTCCCAGACCTCACTGACAAGAAGCTCCGGCTCCTTACCGAACATGACGTGGAGTTGGAGCGGTGGCGGGGGTCCTTCGGGGCCATTCTCTTGAAGGATCTCGTTGACTTTGTCGTACTGCTCGCGCGTCAACGACGACGGCGCATACCGGATGAGGATCGCCATGGTGCGAACCTAACCGACGCGACACTCCATGGACAGGAGCGTCCGGGCGGGAGCGTCGGCGAGGCGCGAAGCGACGCGAGACGGCCGCGGCCGCGACTGTTGCGCTCGGCTGCTCTACCCGGTGATCTCGATGCCCCGCCGCAGCGTGATCGCCTTCGGGTCCCAGCTCGCCTTGCCGGTCTTGTGGCCGACCACGATGACGTAGCGCCCGGGCTTGACCGCGATCAGGAAGCGGCGCCGGCCCTGGGTGCAGGCCAGGGTGTGCGGGATCCGTCCGCGGAAGACGTAGACGCGGCTCGTCGAGGTGCCGGGACGGTAGGGCCGGTCGATGTCGCGCGCGCACTGGCGCCCGGCGTGCCGTTCTTCGGCGCTCTCCGTGAACGTCGCTCGATAGGAGAGCCTCGGGGTCAGGCCCCCGGACGCTCGGATCGTCAGCGGGTCGCCGATGACGCCGGTCGTCGGCGCGTCGAGCATCGGGGCTGCGACCGGGGTGATGGCCAGCACGGTGTTGGAACGTACTCGCCGCGTGCGGGAGACGTGGACGCCAGGGACCAGACCAGGGGCCCACGGGCGCGACGCCGGAGCGACGGCACCAAGCTCCCGCCTACCACGGACACCTTCGAGAGGAGACTTCTCATGACCTCGGCCGATGCGTTGACCAGCCTTGTGTCGGACGGTCGGACCGAACTTCGGGAGGGCTATGCCGAGGTCGGGGACGTGACGTTGCATTACGTCGAGGCCGGCGACGGGCCGCTGGTCGTCCTGCTGCACGGCTTCCCGGAGTTCTGGTACGGCTGGCGGTCGCAGATCGCGCCGCTCGCGGCGGCCGGCTACCGCGTGGTCGCGCCCGACCTGCGCTGCTACAACCTGTCGTCGAAGCCCGACTGCGCCGCGGCGTACACCGCCGCCAAGCTGGGCGACGACGTGCGCGACCTCATCCACGAGCGCGGCGCGGAGTCCGCGCACCTGGTCGGCCACGACTGGGGCGGGACCGCCGCCTGGACCGCGGCGATGAACCACCCCGACGTCGTCGACCGTCTGGCGATCCTCAACGCGGCCCATCCGCGCAAGCTCAACGAGGGGCTGCGCCACCCCAGCCAGCTCGCGCGCTCCTGGTACTTCTTCTACTTCGCGCTGCCGGACCTGCCCGAGCACCACGTGCGCGCGAAGGACTGGGAGTTCTTCCAGCACTTCCTGCGCGACGCCCAGCCACCGTACACCGACGAGGAGACCGCCCGCTACATCGAGGCGTGGTCGCAGGACGGCGCGGCGGAGGCGATGATCGACTACTACCGCGCCGCCGTGCGGCCGCCCAAGGGCACCAAGACGAACCTCACCCCGATCGCGGCGCCGACCCTCGTCATCTGGGGCGAGAAGGACCGCTACCTCGGCCCGGATGCGAGTCGTCGCCGACCGTCTCCTGCTCGGGCCACCGGGTCGCGTGGATGCGCCGGCGGAGCTCTTCAAGATCCGCTGCGGCAAAGCCGATCTGGAACTCACGGATGTCGGTGCTGGCGCCTGCATGGGCTTGCGTTGCAGACATGGTTTCCTCCTGAGGTCGTGTGCCCGAGATGCTCTCCGGCCCCGCACGGCATCGCGCCCGTGAAACCCCGGGTCGGGGCCCGGGGGCGTCCCGCGAGCCACGGGCCGGCCGGGCCGATGGTCGACCCCACGGGCACGGTGGGAGCGTGCGGGGCGCTCCACCGTCGGTCCTTTCAAGATCCGTGCCCGTGCTCTCCGCCGGGCTCGGGATCCTCTGCCTGGCGGCGTCCGTCGATGCGTTCGGGGACGCCGTACAACCAGTGCGACAACATGGCCGGCACCTGCATTCGCGAGCGCCAACAGGCCGCGATCATTGGGCTACAGCTCCTCTGCGTCGCCGGAGCCGTCGCCTCGGCGTTGGTGGCCTACGGGTGGAGGCGCTGGCGGCCGCTGTGGCGATGGCTGGCGGCCGCCCCGTTGATCACCGGGGTCGGCGCAGCGGTCTTCGTCCTCGCAGCCGATCCGATCAACCACCTCAACAACCGCTGGTCAGGTTGGTTGAGCGTCTAGGTCGCGGCCGAACGATGTTGTCGTTGAACTCCTCCCCCCTCCTCCAACGCGCTGAGGCTGGTGAGTCAGGTCACTGGCCGCGACGAGGTCAAGCTCGGCCTGGCGAACCGGGCGCGACACCTGCGTGACGACGCGATCAGGCGGGCTGCCACAGCTCGATCCGATTGCCCTCAGGATCGGTGACCCAGCCGAACCGGCCGACACCCTCCATGTCCTGCGTCTCCTCGGCAACGTGCGCCCCCTTGGCACGCAACTGCGCGAGCATCGCCTCCAGGTCGCGGACCCGGAAGTTCAGCATGGTCTGCTGGGCGCGGGAGCCGAAGTAGTCGGTCTCGGACTCGAACGTCGCGAACACCGTCGGCCCGGCTGCCGGACGCCACAGGCCGTTCTCATCGGCGTCCAGGCCCAGGCAATCGCGATACCACGCGCCCAACGCCGCGGGGTCGGCGGCCCGCATGAAGTACCCGCCGATGCCAAGCACACGTTCCATGCCGCGATCTTGCCAAGACGACGATCGGGCCACAAAATGGCCCGAAAAGTCCTGTAAAACCGCCTGAGGCGTCCAGCGACCGCGCCCGACAGCCGGCCGACGCTCTTCATCGTCGTGCGGTCGCCGGAGAGCGCGTCGAGACCGGCTGTGAAAGTTGGCGTCGGCCGGACCGGATGAAAGAGCGCCCGCGGCGCGCGCCACGAAGTCACGACGGTCGACGCCGTCCACCTGCGCGATGCAGGCCAACGAGTTTCTTCCAACATGACCGCTAAGGAGAAAGTGTGTAACTTTCATGAGCAAACTGGCTCGCGCACCGGTACCGATGCGCGACTCGGCGGGCCACCAGCACGACTCACCGCGCGCATCGCCCCGGGATCCACGATCCGGCCACGCTCAGCCTCGCCGCCTGGGTTGCGAGAGAGCTTCTAACCGCGACCTCAGGGCGTCACGTCGGTCGTCGCGGGATCCGCGGTCGGAGGCGACGGCGACTCGACGGCGCCGGGGCTGCCGGTCTGCGGTGCCACGGGGTCAGCGCTCGTCGGCGTGGGGGCGCCACCGGCCGGATCGCCGGGAGCCGTGGTGGTAGTTCCGGGCGCCGTGGCCCCACCGGTCGGATCGCCGGGAGCGGTGGTGGTAGCGGCGGTGGGCGTCGTGGCCCCCAGGGCGGGGGCGCCAGCGGTCGTCGTGCTGTCTGTCGGCGCGGCCGACGGGGCCATGGTCGCCGTGTCGGTCGGCGGGCCAGCCGGCGGAGCGGTGGTTGCCGGAGTCGGCGTCGCGGGGGCGTCCGGCGCGTCGGTGGCAGGCGACCCTCCGACGGAAGCCGCGGGTGAGCTGCCCACGGTGCCGGCCGGCGGCTGTGCGGCCACGATGGGCTTGAGCGACGGATCGGGTGCGGGGGGCGCCAGCGGGTTGGCGGCGGCCGTCGCGGCGGCGGCCGGCACCGGTGGCGCGGCCGCGGGCACCGGAGGGGCGAGCGGGCTGGGTGCGAGGGCGGCAGGCGACGGCGCGGCCACGGGCATGACCGGTGTGGCCGCCTGCTGCTCGGCGGACACCTTGTCCGGATGCGCCACGAACCGGGCCGGATCGCCGTTCGCCGCGCTGCCCCCGACGATGACCGCGGCGACGGTGAGCAGCTTCGCGACGGCGACGCTCGCGCTCTTGGCGCCGAGCGCGGCCATCGTGCCGGCCCCGCCGGCGGTCGCCAGAGCGCCGCTCACGGTGCCGCCCGCGGCTCCTGCCAGGACCGAGCCGCTCGCGGCGGCGCCAACACCCGCACCGGCACCCGCTCCGGCGCCGGCCACTCCGGCGATCCCGCCGGCCCCGGCGCTCGTCGCTCCGCCAGCCCCGCCGGCACCGCCGAGGACGGCCGCGCCGCCGCCGGCGCCGGCCCCGCCACCGGCGACGGCGGTCCCGCGACCAAGCGTCGAGCTCAACACGACGGCCTTCAGGCCGACCGCCGGCGCCACCGGAAGGATCAGCGCGAGGCCGGCGCGCTGGCGCCCCACCTCGGCCTCGAACAGCGCGCAGCTCGGACACCGGTCGACATGGCGGCGCAGCATGCTGCGCGTCGGGATGCCGCCAGCGAGCGTCGCGAGTTGGCGTCGCATCTCGGTACAGGGCGTGTTGCGCGCCCGGCGGGCGCGCATCAGCCCTTCGCGCGCCTGGAAGACCAGCGCCTTGACCTTGTCAGGCCGCACGTCGAGGACGCTCGCGATCTCGTGGTGCGGCAGGCCACCGAGCTCGAACAACACGAGCGCGGCCCGCTGGTCGTCGGGGAGCAGCCGCAGATCCTGCACCAGGTCGCGCAGGTCGGACCTTCGCTGGACCTGATCGACCACCTCGTCGGTGATGCCCCCGGGGTCCGGTGCCACGTCGAGGCTGATGTCCTTGCGGCGGGCACGCAACACGGTCAGGCACCGGTTGCGCGCGATCGCGTACAGCCAGGGCCGCAGCTCGATCCTGCGGTCGGTGGCCCGCATCATCCGGTACGCGGCGCCCAAGCTGTGCTGCAGCGCGTCCTCGGCGTCATCGCGGCTGGACAGCATGTGACGGCAGAACGCAAGCAGACTCGAGGCGTAGCGATCATAGATGGCTTCGAAGGCCGCGTCGTCGCCGGCGCGGACGCGCGTCACGAGGCGATCGTCGTCAGCGCCGAACCCCGGCTTCCGCGCTGCCAGCCGGCGGGCCCGCAGATCCAACGCCGTCGCCGCCATCGAGACGAGTATGCCTCCGAACGCCACGTCGATGGGAACTTTCCGTCGCCGTGACACCCGGGCTGCCCTGGTCTTGGCTGCAGGTGCACCAAGCCCTCGACGCGATTGAATGCCACGACCCCGCCGAGGGCTGGGGGCAGGTCCGGACGGGGGATGGACAGTCCGGATTCGGGCGCGTATCCGTGCGCCCGAGCGCCACGTCCAGCGTGGCTCCTGAAGCGGCTCGCGTCAAGCGTCACCACGACGACAGTGCCCCGGGCGTCCGTGCCCGAGGCCCTGTCCCATCGGCGCTGCGATGGGCCGATCCATCCCCTTACACCCCTCAACGCGAGGCACGGTCGAAGGTTGGTCGAGTCGAGCCCGTCTCGTCCACGGCGCCGAGCGTGACAATGGTCTGAGTCGTCGACGGCCCGCCGGGATCGACGCGACCGGGACGATGACAAAGCTCCACGTGCCGATCAGCGGCAACGCAACGGCTCTACTGCGCCAGCTCCTCGCGCGCGACGCGAACGCCGTGCTCACTGAAAGCGGCGCCACCATGATCACCGCGACTCATCGTCTCGCCGCGACCGTCTCAGGCAACGGCACCGTTCTCTACGGCGGCAACCCCGCGCGTGCCACCCAGCGGGTCACCGGGAGCGTGGACGTAGGTCTTGTTGACGATCTTCCAGGTGCCGTCGATCCGTGCCAGCGAGAAGAAGTCCACGAACGAGACGGTCCCCCAGAGGCCCTCCTCGGAGAGGGTGACCGATGCGGTGTCGTCGGTCTGCTCGATGGAGGTGACCTGCGCGTGGAAGCTCCCGTCGACGTCCACCGGCTCACCGTCGACCTCCGCGATCAGCTCCGAGATCGGCTCGTCGTCGCGCTGGCCATGTGCTCCTTCCGGCGCGGCCCGCCAGAGCTTCCGGCAGACACGTCGTGTTGCCACCCCTGTTGCCAACAGGGCTCCGCAGGGCCACTTTTGGCGCCTCAGATGGCGCCAAAAGCCCTGCAAATATGACACATAGCTGGGGGGGGACTCGAACCCCCGACCTCACGATTATGAGTCGTGCGCTCTAACCAGCTGAGCTACCCAGCCAGGGTCTGGCGATTCTAGCGGCCGGTGGTCGTCAGCACGCGTTCGGTGGGCGGTGTGGGTGCTTTGGTGTCGGTGGGTGGGTCGGGGCGGGTGATGAGGAGGGTTGTTGTTGTCGTGGTGTCGAGGCCGGTGGTGACGGTTGTGGGGTTGCTCGCGTAGTACGTCGGTGCCGGCCCGGTCAGGATGGAGGTTGGCGGCGACAGGTCGCGGGTCGACCAGATGGAGAACGCCTTCTTGTCGCGGCAGGTCCAGGCGAGGGCGGTGTGGCCGGCACTCGCGGCCAGCGACGGCAGCGAGCACCACTGGGTCGTGGGCGGCGCCACAACTCGCACCGGGCCGAACTGCGCAGAGGGCTCGGCAGACGCGGCCGAGATCCCGCTGATCACCCCGTTGACGCCGAGCGTCTTGTCCTGGTCGAACCGCTCCGGGCTCCAGGCGGCGGTCGCGCGACCGTCCTCGTCGGCGGCGAGTGCCACCGTGTCGATGAACTCCTCCGGCCCGGCCGTGGCGAGCACCTGCGCCTTGCGGCCCCGGAGCGTGCCGCCGGCAGGCCGGCGCAACGCCGCGATCGCGGGACGCCGCTGAGAGCCAACGGTCGTCCGGAACGCCACCGTCGCCGCGCCACCGGGCCCGGCGGCGACGCGAACGGACCGGTAGCTGCCGGCGCGCGTCAGCGCGACGGGTCGACCGATCCTGCCGGCGCCCGCGTCGATGCTCGCCGCCCAGATGCGCCGGTCCCGGACCCACGCCACGACGCCCCGACCGTCGGCGGACAGCGCAACGGCCGGCGGCGACGCCGGTGTCTTGTCCACCACCACCGGCGCGGAGAAGCCCCGGCCGGCACCCCGCCGAACGACCACCGCGATCGCGCCCTTCAGGCTCAGATGCGTCCGGCGCGTGTCCGTGTTGTAGGCCAACAGCGCCCGCCCCTCCCCATCCACGGCCACCGCCGGATGCCGGACGCCGTTCGGATCGCTCCCGGACACGACCACCGGCGCGCCGAACGCCGCGCTCCGCGGATCCCGCGCCAGCGCGACGATCGCCCCGTACTTCTTCGGCGTGTCCACCCGCCAGGCCACCACCGCGGCGCCCGCGCCCGCCGCCGCCACCACCGGCCCCGCCGCATGCCCGAGCGCGCGCCCCGGCAGCGGCTCCGCCGCACCCCACGACGCGAGCGCGCCGGCACGCTGCACGAGCTTCGCGCCCCCGGCCGTCCCGACCAGGACCGCCGTCGCCGCCCCGCCCGCGTCGACCGCCAGCGCGCCGCCCACCCCGG
>DATDMD010000060.1:0-12166 GCA_036518975.1 Baekduia sp. | reverse complement strand
CCGACGCGAACATCGGCTCGATCTTCGGGATCGGGTTCCCGGCCTGGTCGGGCGGCGCCGCGGCGTCGTTAAGGGCATGACCGACGTCGTCGCCAACATGACCATGTCGCTGGACGGGTTCATCGCCCACCGCGACGACGGCGTGGCCGGGCTGTTCGACTGGTACCGCGGCGGCGACGTCGCCGTTGAGGACTTCGCCGGCCGCCGCTCGTCGCTGACGCCGGTCAGCGCGGCGTACTTCCGGGCCGAGCTGGACCGCGTGGGCGCCTTCCTCGTCGGCCGGCGTCTGTACGACCACACCAACGGCTGGGAGGCGCGGCCGCCGACCGAGGCGCCGATGGTCGTGGTCACGCACGCGGCGCCGGCCGACTGGCCGCGCGACGGCGTGCCGATCACGTTCGCCACCGAGGGGATCGAGGCGGCGGTCGCCGAGGCGCAGGCGCTCGCGGCGCGCGGCGGCGGGGGCCGCGTCGTGTCCGTGGCGGGCGCGGCGACGGCGCGCAGCTGCCTGGACGCCGGGCTGCTCGACGAGATCGTCGTCAACCTGGTGCCGATCGTCCTGGGCGATGGGATCCCGTTCTTCGCGGGCGCATGTGGACCGGTGGCGCTGGAGGAGCCGGAGATCGTCGCGGCGCCCGGCGTCACCCACCTGCGCTACCGCGTCGCTCGCGGGTGAGCAAGTCTCATACGATCCGGCGCGATGCCGAAGAACGCCGACGAGATGCTGCGGGCGGCCGCGACGCGCGCCGCCGAGCTCGCCGCCCCCGGCCTGAGCCCGCGGCCGCGCCGCAAGGTCGCGGTCCTGTCCTGCATGGACACGCGGATCGACCTGTTCCCCATGTTGGGCCTCGAGCGCGGCGACGCCCACATCATCCGCAACGCCGGCGGCCTGGCGACCGACGACGCGATCCGCTCGCTGTCGGCCAGCCAGCGCCTGCTGGGCACCGAGGACATCGTGGTCGTCATGCACGAGGGCTGCGGCCTGCACGGCGCGTCCGAGGACGCGTACCGCCAGATGCTCTCGGCCGACGGCATCCTGCCGACCTGGCGCCTGGGCGCCTTCGACGACCTCGAGTCGACCCTCGTCGCCTCCCTCGCCCGCCTCCGCGCGGCCCGCGAGCTGCCCCACCGCGACCACATCCGCGGCTTCGTCTTCGACCCCGAGGACGGGACGCTGCGCGAGGTGGCGGGCTAGGCCACGGGCTGCGCCACCGGCGTCAGGCCGTGGCGCTCCATCACGGCGGCCATGTCGCGCGGGTCGGGCTTGCCGGCCGCCGCGCGCACGACGTCGGCGAGGTCGAGGAAGTACTCCGGCCCGAAGACCCCGGGCGTCGCGATCGCGAGGAACGCCGCGTCCTCGCCGCCGACGACGAAGCTGTGGACCGCGCCGCGCCGGATGCAGAGCGTGTCGCCCGCGCCGACAACGACGTCCTCGCCGTCGACCGTGAACGTCGTCGTGCCCTCCAGGCCGTAGATGGTCTCCTCGAACGCGTCGTGGCTGTGCGCGAGCGGGATGCCGGCGCCCGCCGCGACGTCGCAGCGCTGGACGGTGACGGTCCCGTTGGAGTCGTCGGCGGTGACGGAGAACGTGACGGTGATCGGGCCGAGCCGGATCGGCTCGTGCGTGGTTTCGGACATGCGTGCGGGCTCCACAGAAGGTAAAGTGACTTGACGACCGGGACGATACCCGCGTCGCCGGCAATTCGTCAAGTCGCTTTACCTTCTCTTATGGCCACCAAGAACTCCTCCGACCTCGACGGGCCCGTCGGCCCACCGCTCATCGGCGCGCTGCTGCGCATGCCGGTCGACGTCGTCCGCGCCCGCATGCTCGCCGCCCTGCACGCGCGGGGGTTCACCGACCTCGCGCCGGCGCACATGGCCCTGCTGCGCTGGCCTGGGCCGCAGGGACGCCGCCCGAGCGACATCGCCGCGCAGTACGCGATGACCAAGCAGGCGGTCAACTACCTGCTCGGGCAGCTCGAGTCGCTCGGCTACCTGGAGCGCCGGCCCGACCCCGACGACCAGCGCTCGCGCCGCGTCCACCTGACGCCGCGCGGCCGCGAGCTGGTCGACATCATGCGCGACGCCGTCGCCGAGGTCGAGGCCGAGTGGACCGCCCTCCTCGGCGAGCGGGACTTCGCCCGCCTGCGCACGCTGCTCACGCGGCTCAACGACGAGCTGGCCGCGGCGCCGCCGTCACAGCTGGGCTGACGCCCGCGCCGGGTCCGCCGCGCCCGAGTCGACGGCCGCCTGGCGGACGGCCTGGGCGACCGAGTCGTGGACGTTCTTGTCCAGGACGTCGGGGACGAGCTCGGACTCCATGGTCAGGCCGGCCAGCGCCCAGGCGGCGGCGCGCTTCATCTCCAGGTTGATCGTGGTCGCGCCGGCCAGGAGCGCGCCGCGGAAGATGCCGGGGTAGCCGAGCACGTTGTTGACGCTGGTGCCGTCGGCCGCGAACGCCGCGCCGGCGGCGAGCGCGGCGTCGGGCTCGATCTCGGGCACGGGGTTGGTCAGGGCCAGGATCACCTGGCCGGGGCGGATCAGCGCGGGCGTGATGAGGCCGGGGCGGCCGGAGGTCGCGACGACGACGTCGGCCTCGCGCATCACGTCCTCCAAGGACCCGATCTCGATCCCGCGCGCGCGGGCCTGCTCCCGCGCGGGCTCGCTGGGATCGGTGGCGATCACGCGGCGCACGCCCGCGTCGTGCATCAGCGAGGCGATGCCGTAGCCGGCGGCGCCCAGGCCGATCTGCCCGACGACCGCCTCGTCCAGCCGGATGTCGACCTGCCGGCACGCGGCGATGGCCGCCGCGAACGTCACGACCGCGGTGCCGTGGACGTCGTCGTGCATCACCGGCTGGGGCAGCGCCTCGATCAGCCGGCGCTCGATCTCGAAGCACGCCGGCGCCGAGATGTCCTCCAGGTGGATCCCGCCGAACCCGGGCGCGATGCGCACGACGGTCTCGACGAACTCGTCCACGTCCTTGGTGTCGATCAGGATCGGGACCGCGCTGATCCCGACGAGCTGGGTGTAGAACAAGGCCTTGCCCTCCATGACCGGAAGGGACGCGAGCGGGCCGATGTCGCCGAGCCCCAGGACGCGCGTGCCGTTGGTGCAGATCGCGACACTGCGGCCGATCGACGTGAACCGCCCGGCGATCTGCGGGAACTCAGCGATCGCCGTGCACACCCGCGCGACGCCCGGCGTGTAGACGTCGCGTACATCCTGGTTGGTCTCGATCCGGCGGCGGCCGACGACCTCCAGCTTGCCGCCGTCGTGCGCGATGAACGCCCGGTCGTGGAACCACGCGACGCTCACGCCCGGCAGCTCCGCCAGCCCCACGGCGAGCTCCTCGGCATGCTCCTTGTCGCGCAGCTCCACCGTGATCTCGCGCAGCGCCTCGTGGCGCGCGACCGAGATCGTCTTGACGTCGCCGATCAGGCCGCCGTGCTCGGCGATCCGACTCGCGACCTTCGCCAGCTGACCGGCCGTGTGGGGGATCCGGAGCCGGTACGTGCAGTCCATGGCCATGGCCTTCACCCTACGACGCGCAAAACGCCACCGTCTCCCTAGCCTGGGACGCATGCCCCTTCCCACGTCCATGCGCGCCGTCGTCCTCGACCACGCGCCCGCCCCGCCCGAGGCCCTGACGATCCGCGACCTCCCGGTGCCGGCGCCGGAGCCGGGATGGGTGCTGATCGAGGTGAAGGCCTTCGGGCTCAACCGCTCCGAGCTGATCACGCGGCTCGGGCTCTCCGGCGCCGCGGTGACCTTCCCGCGCGTCCTCGGGATCGAGGCGGCGGGCGTCGTCGCGGCCTGCCCGGGCGGCGAGCTCGAAGTCGGCACCCAGGTCGTCGCGATGATGGGCGGCATGGGCCGCGCGTTCGACGGCGGCTACGCCGAGTACACGTGCGTGCCGGTCGCGCAGACGATCCCGATCGTGTCGGACCTCCCGTGGACGACGATCGGCGCGCTGCCCGAGACGCTGCAGACGGCCCACGGGTCGCTGACCGTCGGGCTCGACGTCCAGCCGGGGCAGACGCTGCTCGTGCGCGGCGGGACGTCGTCGGTCGGGATGACCGCGGCGCTCCTCGCCAAGCGCCAGGGCGCGACCGTCCTGGCCACGACGCGCGCCGAGGGCAAGATGAAGGCCTTGGAGGCGATCGGCGTCGACCACGTGCTCGTCGACGGCGCCGGCGGCGTCGCCGCCCAGGTCCGCGCGCTCGTCCCGGACGGCGTCGACGCGGTGCTGGAGCTGGTCGGCACGCCGACGCTGCCCGACTCGCTCGCGGCGACGCGCGTCCACGGCACCGTCTGCTGCACGGGCGCCCTGTCCAACGTCTTCATCGTTCCGGACTTCTACCCGACCGCCTACATCCCCAGCGGCGTGCGCCTGACCGGCTACGGCGGGGACGCGAGCGACCTGCCGCGCGCCGTCCTGCAGGACTTCCTCGACGCCCTCGCGGCCGGCGACGCGACGTTCCCGATCAGCAAGACCTACACCATGGACGAGATCGTCGAGGCGCACCGCGACATGGAGGCCGACCGGGCGACGGGCAAGTTGGTGGTGTCGACCGGCTAGTCGTCCCGGGTGACCATCCCGAGCTCCAGCGCCCGCGCGGCGAGCGTCGCGCGCTTCTGGTGCTGGGGCAGGTCGCTGAGGCCGAACGCCCAGGCCAGCGCGCGCACGTGCGTCTTGACGGTCTCGATCCCGAGCGTGAGCTCCGCGGCGATCTGCGGGTTGGACGCGGGCACGCCGCCGGCGGCGGCCGGCCGGCACAGCGCGACGAGCACGCGGCGCTGCGCCGCAGAGACGCGCGGCAGCAGCGGCTGCTCGGACGTCGCGGTGCGCAGCGACTCGCGGCCGCGGGGGCTGCGGAAGACGATCGCCGTGGCGCCGAGGACGATGAGGTCGCCGTCGCGCAGCCGCCTGCGGCCTCGCACGCGCTCGCCTTCGACGAACGAGCCGTTGCGCGAGAGCCCGTCGTCCACCAACGTCCACTCGTCGCCCAGCCGCTCGAGGCTCGCGTGCACGCGTGAGACCTCGCCGTCCCAGCTCAACGCGACCGCGCTCGCGGTCGCACGGCCGAGCGTCAGCTGCTCGGGCGCGGCGCCGAGATCGACGATCAGCTGCGCGCCGTCGCCGTCGCGGAGCACCAGGAACGGGCGGCCGCCGCGCTCGGCGGCGACCCGCTCCGCCAGCTCCGCGGCGGTCGAGCGGTGCGGCGCGTCAGGCGGTGACGGGAGCCGCGATGACAAGGCGATCGTGCCAGACGAACGGATCCGCCCGCTCGTCGTCGTCGACGGCAACGCCGGTGGCGATGACGGTCTCGCCGACCTCGTACGTGCTGGGGCCGAACTGGATCGTCCAGTTGCTCTCCTCCGGGTGCTGCACTTCGGCGGCGTCGAGCACCCCGGCGTACTGCAGCGTGACCATGATCGGCCGCTTCGACGGCTCGCTCGACCGCCCGTGCAGGGTCAAGAGGCGGTCGCCGTCGATCGTCGCCTCCACGAAGTTCGCGTTGAAGGCCATCGCTCATCCTCCTTCTGCGTCCATCAGCGACCGGGCCCGGCCGGCACCGACGAGGTTGCCCTTGCGCTCGTACAGCGCCAGCGCCGCGCGAGCCGTCTCCGTGGCGTCGTCCGGGCGCGATGCGCCGCGGAGCACGTCAGCGAGGACGAGCATCGCATCGGCGCGGTGCGAGAGCAAGTCGGTCGGGGCCAGGAGGGTGACGGCTTGGCGCGCAAGCGCGATCGCTTCGGCCTGCTGATCGCCGCCGCGGCGGGTCACGACCAGTGACCGCACAGAGCGCCACAGCGCGTGCGTGGCGAGGTCGTCGTCGGCCGCGGCCTCGGCGGCGAGCGCGCAGAGGCGCTCGGCCTCGGCGTCGCCGGCGTCGGTGCGCGCGCCGCTGACGAGCGCCTGGGCGAGCATCGCCGCGGTGGTCGCCAGCAGCGCGCGGTCGTCCATGGCGGTGAGCGTCTCGACGCCGGGGCGCAGGCCGGCCGCGGCGCGCGCGCCGTCGCCGGCGAGGAGGTGGACGAGCGCCTCGTGGTGGGAGACGCTGGCGCCGAGGCTGCCGAGCTGGTGCAGCGTCGCGTTGGCCTCGTCGACCAGGGCGCGGGCGGTGTCGAAGGCGCCCCGCATCGCGTGCAGCGAGGCGAGCGGGTTGACCATCCAGACGACCGCGACGGGGCTCGCGGCGACGACGTCGCGCAGCGCCTCGACCATCATGATGGCCTCGGTCACCGGCCGCGGGCCGAGGACCGCGGCGGTCGCGCGCCAGCCGAGGATCGCGAAGCGCTCGCGCCGGTCGCCGGCGCGCTCGGCGAGGCGCTCGGCCCGCCGCCACGCGGCGTCGGCCTCGGCGATCCGGCCGGCGGTCCAGAGCGCCTGCGCGGCCAGGGCCCACGCGCGGGCCTGGCCCTCGACGTCGCCCTCGCGCTCCAGGGTCGCGCGGGCGCGGGTCGCGACCTCCTCGACGTCGTCGGCGGCGCCGGCCTCGAGCGCCACGAAGCCGCGCTCGACCGCGGCGCGGGCGCGGAGGCGCTCCGCGGGCGCGGTGACGGCGGCCGCGTCGAGGACGCGGGCGGCATCGTGGAGGCGGCCGGCCTGGAACAGCGCGGCGCCGAGCGCCGGGAGGAGCGCGGCGGCGGCGGGCGGGTCGGACTCGGCGAGCAGGTCGGCGGCGCGCTGGAGGAACGCGGCGGCGGCGCTCGGGTCGGCGCGGTCGAGCGCGGCGTTCGCGGCGGCGCCGAGGCGGCCCGCGGCGCGGGCGGCGAGGTCGGGATCGGCGTCCTGGCCCAGCTCGGCGCGCAGCGCGCAGGCCCGTTCGAGGTGGTGGGCGACGGCCTCGTCCGGCATCGCGGGGCGGTCGCCGAGCCACGTCGCGAGCGCCGCGTGCAGCTCGGCGCGCGTGTGCTTGGCGAGGCTCGCGTAGGCGGCGTCGCGCAGGAGGGCGTGGGTGAAGCGGAACGCGTCCTCGCCGGCGACGAGCGGGCGGTCGGTCGCGACCAGGCCCTGGCGGACGAGGTCGACGAGGCGGGCGTGGAGGCCGTCGGCGGGCAGGAGGGCCTTCAGCCCGCCGAGGTGGAACGTCCGCCCTTCGACGGCGGCACGCTGGAGCAGCGTGCGCTGCGCGGGTCCGAGCCCGTCGATGCGCGCGGAGAGGACCGCCTGGATGCTGAGCGGGAGCGCGAGCGCGTCCGCGTCGGGCGCGACCGCGACGAGCTGCTCGACGAACAGCGGGTTGCCCTCGGCGCGGGCGGCGACCGCCGCGGCGTCGGGCGCGCCGAGGTGCGCCGCCAGCGCGCGGGCGTCGTCGTCGGCGAGCACGTCGAGGAGCACGACGTGGCGGCGCGGGTGGGGCGCGGCCCAGGTCGGGCGCCGGTCCAGGAGCTCGGGACGGGTCAGGCAGAGCAGGAGCAGCGGCGCGCCGGCGGCGAGGGCCGCGACGTGGTCGAGCAGGTCGAGCAGCGGGTCGCCCGCCCAGTGGAGGTCTTCGAGGGCGACGACGACGGGCCGGTCGGCCGCGAGCCGTTCCAGGGCGCGGCGCAGCGCCCACGCGGTCTCCTCGGGCTGGACCGGATCGGCCGGCGCCACGCGGCCGACGGCGCCCAGCAGCGACGCGACCGCGCGCTCGTCGCCGTCGAGCAGCGTCCGCAGCCGCGGGCCGGGATCGTCGCCGCCGATGCCGCGCAGGAGGTCGTCGAGCGCCCGCAGCCCGGAGCCCTCGCCCGAGGGCTCGCACGCGCCGGCGAGGACCAGCGCCTCGTCGCCGAGCGCCGCGACGAGCTCGCCCGCCAGCCGCGACTTGCCGATGCCCGCGGGACCGACGAGCGTGACGACCGCGCAGATCCGCTCAGCAACCACGGTCCGGAAGGCGTCGTCGAGCGCCGCCCGCTGCGCGCGGCGACCCACGAACGGCGCCGCCGGCGCGCGCAGCAGCGCGGGCCCGGCGCGGCGCAGCGCGAGCAGCCGCCCGCCGGCGTCGACCTCCGCCTCCTCCCCGGCCGCCTCGCGAGCCGCCGGACCGAGCGCCACGCTGGCCGCCTCCGCCTCGCCCGCGAGCCGCGCGGCCGTGCCGATCGGGACGCCGGTCGCGGACTCGCGGCCCACCAGGAACGCCTCGCCGGTCTCGACGCCGATCGCGGCGGCGGGCGTGTCGGCGCGCAGCGCCAGCGCGGCCCGCAGCGCTCGAAGGCCGTCGTCGTCGCGGGCGCCGGAGGCGCCGAAGAGCGCCAGGAGCTCGTCGCCCGCCGTCGTGCCGACGATCGTCGCGCCGTGATGGCGCAGCAGCGTGCGGCAGCGCGTGAGCTGGGCGTGCAGCGCCTCGGGATCCGCGACGGCCACGCGCACGGCGAGCGCCCAGACGACGCGGCGCGTCCCGACCGCCGCCGCGCCGGCGTCCTCGGCCAGCAGCGCGTCCAGCGCGTCGCGCACCTCCGCCGCCGACCCCGGCCGCCGCGCCGGGTCCTTGGCCAGCAGGCCGGCGATCAAGGCCTCCAACATCGGCGGCACGCCGGGCGCCCGCGCCGACAGCGGCTCCGGCGTCGCCTCCAGGTGCTGGGCGAAGACGGTGGTCGGGTCGCCGCCGTCGAACGGCGCCCGCCCGCAGACCGACTCATACAACGTGACGCCCAAGGCGTACAGGTCGCTCGCGGCCGACGGCGGCTCGCCGCGGATCTGCTCCGGCGCGACGTAGCGCACGGTCCCGACCACGCCGCCCGCGCGGGTCAGCCGCTCGTCGCCCTCGGCATGGGCGACGCCGAAGTCGCCGAGCGCGGCGACGCCGGCCTCGTCGAGCCAGACGTTGTCCGGCTTGACGTCGCGGTGCACCACGCCCGCGCCGTGCGCGTGGGCCAGGGCGGCCGCGACGTCCCGCCCGGCGCGCACGCCGACCGCGACCGACGGCCCGTGCTCGCGCAGCCGGTCGGCGAGCGACCCGCCGCGCATCGCGCGCAGCACCAGGTACGGGGTGCCGTCGTCCAGCTCGCCGGCGTCGTACGCCGTGACGACGTTCGGGTGGTCGCCCAGCCGTCCGGTGACGTGCGCCTCGCGCACGACGCGTGCCCGCGCGGCCGCCGAGAGCTCGCCCGTGACCAACGCGAGCGCCACCTCGCGGTCCAGCCGGTCGTCGTGTGCCAAGTACACCACCTTGGTCGCGCCCCGGCCCAGCGTCCGGCGCAGCCGGTAGCGCCCCGCGACCACGTCCCCGATCGCTGCGAGCGCCGGGTCGAGCGTCGGCGAGTCACCGGTGACGTCGTCCATGGTCGGACCCCGGGCGCAGCGTATACCGCCGCCGCGCCCGGGTCCCGCCCATCAAGCGCTCAGGCGCCCGGATACGGCGGCCGCGCGAACCCGACGATGTGGAACCCGCCCATGGTCGAGCGGTCGTCGTGCTGGGCGACCATCCCGCCGTCGGACTGGCTGCCGTTGCCGCTGGTCGTGTTGCCGCCGACCGTCGAGTACGTCGTCGGCGAGACGCGGTGCCGGACGATCTCGACGTGCACGACGGGGTCGCCGCCCGGTTCGTCGTCGTACAGCGCGAGGTCGCCGCGGCGCCCCTCGCGCACGAACGACCAGCCGCCGATGCCCCGCTTGGCGCGGTTGAGGATCATCACCGTCGAGCCGATGAACCCGGCGCCCGACGGGCAGCCGCCGGCCATGATGCAGGCGTTGACGAAGCAGCCGCACCACGGCACGGGTCCGTCGAAGCCGGCCAGCCGGCACCAGTCGTCGATCTTCGGCCCGGAGTTCGAGCCGGGCGGGCGCTCGCGCGTCCCGATCTGCTGCTCGGCGAAGGCGACCGCGGCGTCGGGCCCGCGGCCCAGCTCCATGCCGATCCGCTCGGCCATCGCGTGGAAGAACGCCGCGTGGTGCCCGGCGGCGTCCGCGCGCTCCTTGGCGCGGTGCAGCTGGTCGGCGTCGCGCGCGTCCGGGTCCCGGATGACCGCCTGCGCGCCCTCGGTCACGACGCGGTGCCGGCGGCGGTCGCGCTTCATGTAGGTGTCGGACCGCAGCCCGAGCGCGTACTCCATGTCGATGCACGCGAGCACCGTGCCGGCGGTGAACCTCCCGTGGACGGCGATCGGGATGCTGTCGTCCAGGCCGCGCGCCTTCAGGCGGGCCTGGAGCGCGCGTTGGAGGTTCGCGACGTCGCGGCCCTCCAGCGGCGGGTCGACGAGGACGAGCTCGCGATGGATCGACGGGTCCTGGGACGGGACGTGCGCGACGCCGTCGTGCGCCGCCGGCATGTGGGTGGTGGAGGCCATGATGATGTCCTTGCTCTCGGGTGCCCGTCAGCGCGACGCGGCGGGCGTGTCGTGCCGGCGGCGCTGGCCGGCCAGGAGCGCGCCCGCGGAGACGGCGAGCACGGCGGCGGTGGCGCCGCCGACGATGGCGACGTCGCCCCAGGCGGAGTCGTCGTCGACCGTCGTGCTGGTGGCGGTCGCGTGCGGCGGCAGCGCGCCGTTGCCGCGCAGGGCGGCGTGGCGGGCATCGACCGGGCGCACGTCGACGGCGCGAGCGGTGGCGGCGTCCTGCGCGTCGGGCGAGCGGAGGTCCAACGTCGACTGCGCCTGCGCGACGGTCCCGCTGGTCGTGCCGGCCAGCGACGAGGTCGGCGCCCCTTCGGGCCGCGCCGGCGCGACGGTCTCGCTGGCGGTGCCGGCCGGCGGCGAGGGCGGCGCGCCCTCGGGCCGCGCCTGGGCGGCCGTCGGGATCGCCACCGGCAGCGTCGCGCCGATGGCGGCCAGCGTGGCGAGGGTCGTGCGGGGGTTGTGCATGTCCTGCTCCTTGAACGCGCGGCCCCGCCGGCGGCGGCGACCGTTCTTGATGGGGTCGCTGGAGCATCTCGGCGCGCGCACGGCGTGCCGATCCCCGACCGGGGTGAACGTGGTCACCCCGGGTGATGGGTCAGGCGGGCTGCGCCGTGGCCGCGGCCTTGGGCGCGACCCTGCCCTTGAGCAGGTCCGCCGCCCGCTCGCCGACCATGATCGTCGGCGCGTTGGTGTTGCCGCCCGGGATGATCGGGAAGACCGAGGCGTCGACCACGCGCAGCCCCTCGATCCCGCGCACGCGCAGCTCCGGGTCGACCACGGCGTCGGTCCCGCCCATCCGGCACGTCCCGCACGGGTGGTAGAGCAGCTCGACCGCGGAGCGGACGAACGCCTCGACGTCGGCGTCGTCGCGCACGCCGTCGCCCGGGTAGATCTCGCGGCCGCGGACGCTCGCGAGCGGCTCGGCGCCCGCGATCTCGCGCGCCAGCTCGACGCCGGTCACCAACGCGGCGAGGTCCTCGGGCTGGGCCAGCGTGTTGGTGATGATCTTGGGCTTGGCGACCGGGTCGGCGGCGGCCAGCCGGATCTCGCCGCGCGACTTCGGGCTGATCAGCACCGGCCCCATCGTGAACGCGTCGCCGTCGAACTCCTCGGCGCCGTTGTCCACGAAGTACGCCGGCGCGAAGTGGTACTGCAGGTCGGCGGCGGGCAGGCCCGGGCGCGAGCGGACGAACGCGAACGCCTCGGCCACCGACGAGGTCAGCGGTCCCGAGCGGCGCAGCAGCCACTCCAGCAGCGGCTTGGGCTTGTCGGCGCCGTACAGCGACTCGGCCACCGTCGCCTCCCACACGCACGAGACGTACGGGTGGTCCTGGAGGTTGGCGCCCACCGCGGGGTTGTCGACGACGGCGTCGATCCCCACCGAGCGCAGGTGGCCGGCCGGCCCGATGCCCGACAACATCAACAACTGCGGGGAGCCGATCGCGCCCGCGCTGAGGATGACCTCGCGCTCGGCCCGGACCGTCTCCTCGCGGCCGCGCCCGTCGCGGAGCACGACGCCGACGGCGCGGTCGCCCTCCAGCGCGACGCGCGCGACGTGCGCGCCGGTCCGCACCTCGAGGTTCGGCCGGTCCAGCGCCGGGCGCAGGTAGGCGTCGGCCGCCGACCAGCGCCGGCCGTTGCGCTGCGTGACCTGGACGAGCGCCGCGCCGTCCTGCTCCGGCCCGTTGTAGTCGGCGATCCGCGGGATGCCGACGCGCTCGGCCGCCTCCAGGAAGCGCCGCGTCAGCCCGCGCGGCGACCGCTCGTCCATGACGTTCAGCGGGCCGCCGACCGCGTGGTGCTCGGACGCGCCGCGCTCGTTGTTCTCCGCCTTGAGGAAGTA
>DATDMD010000059.1:0-7225 GCA_036518975.1 Baekduia sp. | reverse complement strand
CTCGGGCGACGCCAACGGGAACCTCGCGACCGCCGTCATGATCGAGGACGCCCGCGCGCCCGACGTCGCCCCGCTGATCGCCGCCGCCCACGGGCTGACCGAGCGCGAGCAGGCCGTCACCCGGCTCGTCGCCCGCGGCGCCTCCACCGAGACGATCGCGCGCTCCCTCCTGCTCTCGCCCTACACCGTCCAGGACCACCTCAAGGCCATCTTCGACAAGGTCGGCGTCCGGACCCGCGGCGAGCTGGTCGCCGCGCTCTACGTCGACTAGCGACAATCGGCTGCGCGCGTGCGGAACTGGGGCGGCAACCACACCTACCGCGGCGCCGGGCGCCTCCATCGTCCGGCGACGCTCGACGAGGCGCGGGAGATCGTCGCCGCGGCGCCGCGCCTCCGCGTCCTCGGGTCGCGCCACTCGTTCAGCGACCTCGCGGACTCCGCGGAGCTGCTGAGCCTCGACGCGCTGCCGGCCGACATCGTGGTCGACCACGCGGCCGGGACCGTCGCGCTCGGCGGCGCCGTCACCTACGGCGCGCTCGCCGCGGCCCTGAACGCCGAGGGCGTCGCGCTGGGCAACCTCGCGTCGCTGCCCCACATCTCGGTCGCGGGCGCCATCGCCACCGCCACCCACGGCTCGGGCGACGCCAACGGGAACCTCGCGACCGCCGTCCGCGCGCTCCAGCTCATCACCTCCGACGGCGAGCTGCTCACCGCCCAGCGCGGCGACCCGGACTTCGACGGCCTCGTCGTCGGGCTCGGCGCGCTGGGCGCGGTCACGCGCGTGACGCTCGACGTCGAGCCCGCCTACGCGGTGCGCCAGCGCGTCTTCGAGGGGCTCGCGTGGGACACGCTGGCCGACCATTTCGACGCGGTCACCGCGAGCGGCTACAGCGTCAGCCTGTTCACCCTCCTGGGCGACGCGGTCGACCAGGTATGGGTGAAGACCCGCATCACTGAGCCCTCGCCCGACCCGTCGGCGCGCCCCGACCTCTTCGGCGCGCGCGCCGCCACCGCCGAGCGCCACCCGATCGCCGGCATGGACCCCATCAACTGCACGCCGCAGCTCGGCGCGCCCGGACCCTGGTCGGACCGCCTCCCCCACTTCCGCATGGGCTTCACGCCCAGCGCCGGCGCGGAGATCCAGTCCGAGTACCACGTGCCCCGCCGGCACGCGCTCGCCGCGATCGCCGCCGTCCGCGGCCTGGCCGGCGCGATCCGCCCACTGCTGCAGGTGTGCGAGATCCGGACCATCGCGGCCGACGAGCTGTGGCTGAGCCCGCAACACCGGCGCGACGCCGTCGCCCTGCACTTCACCTGGCGCCGCGACCAGCCGGCCGTCGAGCGCGTGCTGGCGGGGATCGAGGCCGCGCTCGCGCCGTTCGACGCCCGCCCGCACTGGGGCAAGGCGTTCCTCATGCAGGCGCCCACGATCGGCGCGCTCTACGCGCGGCTGCCCGACTTCGCCGCGCTCGTCGACCGCCTCGACCCGCGCGGCGCGTTCCGCAACGACTGGCTCGAACGGCACGTGCTCGGCGCGTCGTAGGCTGGCCCTCATGCGCATGCGAACCCTGGGCCAGACGGACCGCGACGTGTCGGAGATCGGCTTCGGCGCCTGGCAGATCGGCGCCGACTGGGGCGCCGTCGCCGAGGACGAGGCGCTGGCGACGCTGCACGCCGCCGCCGACGCGGGCGTCACGTTCTTCGACACCGCCGACGTCTACGGCGACGGCCGCTCGGAGCGCCTGGTCGGCCGGCTCCTGCGCGAGCGCGCGGGCGAGCCGCTCACGGTCGCCACCAAGATGGGCCGCCGGCTGGACCAGACCGTCGCGAACTACTCGCCCGAGCACTTCCGCGCGTGGAACGACCGGTCGCGCGAGAACCTCGGCCTGGACACGCTCCCGCTCGTCCAGCTGCACTGCCCGCCGACCGACCTCTACTACCACCCGGAGGTCTTCGCCGACCTCGACGCCATGGTCGACGAGGGGCGCATCGCGGCCTACGGCGTCAGCGTCGAGCGGGTCGAGGAGGCGCTGAAGGCGATCGAGTTCCCCGGCGTGGCGACCGTCCAGATCATCTTCAACCCGTTCCGCCAGCGGCCGGCGGGCCTGTTCTTCGCCGAGGCCGCCCGCCGCGGCGTCGGGGTCATCGTCCGCGTCCCGCTCGCCTCCGGCCTGCTCTCGGGCAAGTACACGCGCGAGACCACGTTCGCGGCCGACGACCACCGCGCGTTCAACCGCCACGGCGAGAGCTTCGACGTGGGCGAGACGTTCGCCGGCGTGCCGTTCGAGGTCGGCCTGGACGCGGTCGAGGAGCTGCGGCCGCTCGTCCCCGCCGGCGCGACGCTGGCCCAGCTGGCGCTGCGCTGGATCCTGATGCACGCCGCGGTGTCGACCGTGATCCCCGGCGCGCGCTCGCCCGAGCAGGCACGCGGCAACGCGCAGGCGGCGGAGCTGCCGGCGCTCGACGACACCGCGGTGGGGCGGATCGCGGCGGTCTACGAGGAGCGCATCGCACCCTACGTCGACCAACGCTGGTGAGCGACGCTCAGTCGCTGAACTCGGCGATCCGGGCGCGCAGGTCGGCGGCGCGCTGGCGGACGGCCCGGAACTCCGGGTGGTCCCCGATCGTGCAGCCGTGGCCCATCGCGTAGGCGTAGGGCCAGGAGTGGACGAGCTCCTTCAGCTCGTCTTTCAGACGTTCGACATCAGGCAACATGTCGCGTTCACGCTACCGCGCCGGCCGGCGGGCACCATCGCCCTGGGGTCGGTGTCCGATCACCACCGTGTCCAGGCGCCAAGTCTCGACACCCCTCTCTCGGCGGGCGTACATTCGGTCCGAAGTCGCCACCACCACCCCACGACCGGAGAGTGAGACATGGCCGACAACAGAGGCGTCGCCTACATGGGACCCGGCAAGGTCGAGGTGCAGAACACGCCGTACCCGACCTTCGAGCTGCGCGACGGACCGGGGGTCCACCCCGACAACGTGGGGCGCCAGTGCCACCACGGAGTGATCCTGCGCATCGTCTCGACGAACATCTGCGGCAGCGACCAGCACATGGTGCGCGGGCGCACGACGGCTCCCGAAGGGCTGATCCTCGGTCACGAGATCACCGGCGAGGTCATCGAGAAGGGCCGCGACGTCGAGTTCATCGCCGAGGGCGACCTCGTCTCGGTCCCGTTCAACATCGCCTGCGGCCGCTGCCGCAACTGCAAGGAGCGCCAGACCGGCATCTGCCTGAACACCAACCCGGAGCGCCCGGGCGCGGCCTACGGCTACGTCGACATGGGCGGGTGGCCGGGCGGCCAGGCCGAGTTCGTCATGGTGCCCTACGCCGACTTCAACTGCCTGAAGTTCCGTGACAAGGCCCAGGCGATGGAGAAGATCCTCGACCTGACGATGTTGTCCGACATCTTCCCGACCGGCTACCACGGCTGCGTCACGGCCGGGGTCACCACGGGGATGTCGGTCTACGTCGCGGGCGCCGGCCCGGTCGGGCTCGCGGCCGCCCACGCGGCGCAGCTGCTCGGCGCCTCGGTCGTCATCGTCGGCGACCTGATCCCCGAGCGCCTCGCGCAGGCGCGCAGCTTCGGGTGCGAGACCATCGACGTCAGCAAGGGCGAGCCCGCCGACCAGATCGCCCAGATCCTCGGGACGCCCGAGGTCGACTGCGGCGTCGACGCGGTCGGCTTCGAGGCCCACGGGCACGGCGCGAGCGCCGGCGAGGAGCTCCCCGCCACCGTGCTGAACTCGCTGATGACGCTGACGCGGGCCGGCGGCGCGCTCGGCATCCCGGGCCTGTACGTGACCGGCGACCCGGGCGCCACGACCGACGCGGCGAAGGAGGGCTCGCTGTCGATCCGCATCGGCCTGGGCTGGGCCAAGTCGCACACGTTCTCGACCGGCCAGTGCCCGGTGATGAAGTACCACCGCGGGCTGATGGAGGCCATCCTCAACGACCGCTGCCAGATCGCCAAGGCGGTCAACGCGACGGTCATCACGCTCGACGACGCGCCGAAGGGCTACGCGAACTTCGACAACGGCGCCGCGCAGAAGTTCGTGATCAACCCGAACGGGCTGATCAAGGCCTAGGACTTCTCGGGGGCGGCGGCGCCTCGTCGCCGCCGCCTTCCGCGGCGCTCAGCTCGGCGATCTCGCGGCGCAGCTCGTCCACGCGCGTGACGACCCACTCCAGCCGCGGGTCGCGCGGGCCCATGGTCTGCCGGTGGCCCATGGCGTAGGCGAACTCCATCGAGTTGACGAGCCTCTTGTACTCGGCCTTCAGGTCGTCGATGCGGGCCATGGCTCGGCGCTCTGCTTCTCGAAGCGCCCCGTGACGGACGGCGGGGTGGTCGCCGCGCCGCAGCGCACGTAGAACTCGCGCACGCGCTCCATCACCGCGTGGCGGTCGTCGATCGGCGTCGGCCGGAACGGCGCGCCGAAGCGGATCTCGACGTCGTGGCGGCGCCGGGGCCAGCGGCCGGGCCGGCGCTTGGGCCAGCTCTGCCCGACCGGCATCGCCGCGCCCGTGCCGGTGATGTACACGGGCACGACCGGCACGTCGTGCGCGGCGGCCAGGACCGCGGCGCCGGAGTGCAGCCGCCCGACGCGGCCGTCGCGCGAGCGCGTGTCCTCGGCGAAGATCTGCAGGCTCCACCCGTCGTCGATCAGCGCGTCGACGTGCTGCGTCGCGCCGGCCTCCAGGCCGCCGCCGTTGCGGCGCATCGGGACGGTGTTGAACGCCAGCGAGACCGCGGTCGCCCGGCGCCGGCTGCCGTAGAAGTAGTCGGCGGCCGCGGCCACGGCCGTGCGGCGGCGCAGGCGCCGCGGCAGCGCGCGCAGGATCTCCGGCGTGTCCATGTGGCTGCCGTGGTTGGCCACCAGGATCACGGGACCCTCGACGCCGGCCAGCGCGCTCGCGCCGTGGATGCCGCGGCGCGTGTAGACGTCCATCGTCGGGCCGAGCAACCCCATCAGGAACGTCTCCCTGACCGCGCGGGCCCAGAGGCGGCGGGCCCAGGTCGGGTCGCGGGGCGCGGCGGCCATCGCCTACCGCTCCACCGGCGCCGGGCGCCGGTCGGCGACGATCTTGCCGGGGTTGAGGTTCGCGCCGGGGTCGACGCCCTCGAACAGCGCGCGGACCATGGCGACGCCGGGCGCGGAGATGTCCTGCTCCAGCCACGCGGCGTGCTCGGTGCCGACGGCGTGGTGGTGCGAGAGCGTCGCGCCCGAGTCCACGAACGACTGCTGGATCGCCGTCTTGATCGTGTCGTAGTCGGCCAGCGCGTCGCGCGCCGGGTCCGGGAGGAAGGCGAAGGTGAAGTAGAGGCAGGCCCCGCCGTGGTAGGAGTGCGACAGGTGGCTCATGATGTAGCCCTTGACGCCGAGCGCCGCGAACCGGCCGCGCGCGGCGGCCATCGCGTTGTCATACACGTCGCCCAGGGCGCTCCACGGCGCCGCGGTCTCCGACACGTCGGCCAGCACGCCGCGGTCCAGGAGGAAGTCGCGGATGTAGGGCGTGTCGAACTTCTTCTGGTCGTACAGCTCTCCGGGGCCGCTGCCGATGCACACGCCGCCGTGCGCCGAGACGATGCGCCCGACGAGCTTGCGCTGCGTGGCGACGTGCTGAGCGCCGCCCTCGTAGCCGATGAACGACAGGCACATCGCGCTGACGTCGAAGCCCTTCCGGCGCTCCAGGTACTCGCGCAGCGCCCGCGACTTGAGGCGGTCGATCGGTGAGCTGCCCTTCTTGGTGGCGAACGAGAACAGCGTCTCGGGCGCGTCGGACACGCGGGTGATCGACGGCGCCGCGTCGCTGGCGGCGATGTCGCGCATCGCGGCCAGCCCGGCGCGCCAGTCCGGGAACAGGTAGCCGAGGATCGTGCGGGCCTCGGCGACGCGATGCACCTGGACCGTCGCCTCGGTGACGATCCCCAGCCGGCCCTCGCTGCCGAGGATCATCTCGCGCACGCTCGGGCCCGTGGACGTCGCCGGCAGCGGCCGGATCGCCAGGACGCCGCTGGGCGTGACGACGCGCAGGCCGCGCGTGAGCTCGGCGACGTCGCCGAACCGGTCGGACTGCATCCCCGACGAGCGCGTCGCGATCCAGCCGCCGAGCGTCGAGTAGGTGAAGCTGTCGGGGAAGTGGCCCAGCGTCCAGCCGCGGTCGTTGAGCTGGCGCTCGAGGTCGGGGCCGAAGACGCCCACCTGGATCCGCGCCAGCCGCGAGGTCGCGTCGATCTCCAGCACGCGGTCCAGCCGGCTCAGGTCGATCGAGACGACCGTCCGCGTCTCGTCGGCCGGCGCCTCGAGGCTGCCCGAGATGTTCGTCCCGCCGCCGAAGGGGATCGCGACCGCGTCGGCGTCGAGCACGACCGCCAGCACCGCGGCGACCGCGTCCTCGTCGCCCGGCCGGACGACGACGTCCGGGATCCGGCCCAGCTCGCCGGCCCGATGGCGGACGAGGTCGCGCAGGCTCTTGCCGCGCGCGTGCACCACGCGGTCGTGCGCGTCCAGCGAGACCGCGTCGGGCCCGGCCGCGGCGCGCAGCGCGTCGAGGAGGTCGTCGCCGAGGAGCGGATCGGGCACGTCGAGGTCGGCGAACGCCGCGGGCGCGATCACCGGAGCGCCGGGCGCCAACCCGAGCTCGCGCTGCAGGAACGGACCGAGCGCCGGCTTGTCGCCCGCGCTGAACGCGACGCCTTCGGCGCCCCAACCCGACCACTTCATCATGGACATCTGACTCCCTCCCGAGAGACACGGGGCCTTCGGAGGACCATAGACACGTACACCTCGGCGGCCCGGAGGGAACAGCGCGGCAACCGCCCGGTCGTCGGGGGTGCTCGTCGCGTAAGCGGCGCCCGCCGCGCCCGTTGTCCCCTCGCGGGTTCAACGACGACAGGGGTTTTGCGACATGGCTGGGTTGCGACGCCGGTGCACGTTCTCGAACGTGATCGCCTGCATGTGCTTGTTCGTGGTGCTCGGCGGAGACGCCGTCGCCAAGAGCGTCTCGTCGAAGGCGGTCAGGCTCGTCACGGGCAGGCAGGTCAAGGACCGCTCGCTGACCGCGGCCGACGTCAAGAGGGGGTCGTTGACGGGCACCGAGATCAAGAAGGGGTCGTTGACCGGCACGCAGGTGAAGGACGGCTCGCTCACCGCGGCCGACCTCAAGCCCGGCGCGCTGGCGGCCGTCGCCGGCCCCGCGGGCTCGACCGGTCCCGCTGGC
>DATDMD010000058.1:0-54007 GCA_036518975.1 Baekduia sp. | reverse complement strand
GTCTCTGGGTTCGGGCCCCGCCAGCGTTGAGTCCGTCCGGCTCGATCCCGAGTTGCGCGAGGAGTTGGCTCAGCGCGCTGAGGCGGACGGGACCACGCCGTCAGAGGTTATCCGTCAGGCGCTGCGAAGCTACCTGCACGGCGCCCTGAGCCGCACCCCGCGAGCGCGACGCGACGCGGCGCGGGCGGGGCGGCCCAGGCACTCTTCGCGAAGAGTGCCTGAAACCCGGCTAATCCCGGCGTATCCCGGCTAATCCGCGCCATTCGGGCCGTCGCGTGATACACACAATATCCCTGCAAATCGCCCACTTCTTCACCACCAGAGCTGGTTATTGTGGTCCAGGCGGTCGGGGGTTCGAGTCCCCTCGCTCACCCTCACAGAAGCCCCGCACATGGCGGGGTTTCTGCGTTCCAAGGCCAGGCACTCGCGTCGCAGCGCTCTCCGCGGGCTGAGCGGGACGAGCTTCGAGCGGGCCCCGCCGGTTGAGCGGGCCGCAGGCGGAACGCGGCGCCGGCACCGGCGGCCGGGGGTCGTCGGGCCAGGCGAGCCTGTCCCGCCGGACAGTCTGCGCCCCGCGTTCGCGGCGACACGATCCACTTACGGGCAGGCAGCGCGCGGTCCACGATCACGGGTGGCGTGCCCGGCCGCCCGGCTAGAGGAGGCGCAGGATGTTGCTCAAGGGACGCCTCGCGGTCGTCATCGCCGCACTGGTCGTCGGTGCGCCCGCAGCCGCGGCCGGTGCGACGGCCGCTCCGGCCACGGATCCGGTCGTCACGGGTCCCAGTTGCCCGGACGGGTACGCCGGCCCGACGAACCTTGCCACCGGCTGCCCGTACTGGCTGATGTCCTACACGGTGGCGTACCCGGGGAGAGCGTCGTTCCGCTGCCCGGTGGATTGGAGCCGGCCTTCCACCTTGCCGGACCCGGCCGCGATCGACGGATGCGCCGCCGTCCACGGCGTCATCAGGTGACCGCGGTGCGTCGGCGCCACCCGGCCTCCGTCAGCCGTTGCCCGCGGACGCCGCGGCGTTGACCCTGCGGCGCTCCTTCTTGAGGATCTCGCCGGCCACGTCTTTGCCGACGTAGGGCAGGAGGAGCGCGAAGACGAGGTCGGGCAACAGCTCCGGGAGCTCCGCGTAGTTGCCGGCCACGGCACGGGTGTAGATGACCTCGTAGATGCCGCCCACCAGCGTCTCCGACACCAACGGCGCCGGTCGCTTCGACTTCGGCAGCTCGGCGGCTGCCGCCTCATCGATCATCGCGGCGAACGCCCGCATGATCGCGTTGCGGCGCTCGACCGCGGCGGGGCCCGCCGCGAGGACCTCGACGATGCACATGTCCGCGAAGGCCGGCTCGGACGAGATGAACTCCAACAAGGCGCGCAGGCTCTCCCGCGCGCGATCCACGAGCCCGTCGGCGCTCACGTACGCCTCCTGGACCTTCGCGAGCAACCGCTCGGCGACCTCGTCGTAGGCGGCGAGGAAGACGTCCTCCTTGCCGCGGTAGTTGTCGTAGAACGTACGGCGCGAGACCCCCGACGTCACGACGATGTCCTCGACGCTCATCGCGACGTAGCCGGCGGCGCTGCACACGTCGGCAACGGCCGCGAGGATGCGCTCGCGCTGGTTGGAGACCACGACCTGCCGCGGAAGCCCATGACGACCGGCGGGGAGCTGGTGCGGCTCGCGCACACGCCTTTTCTTCGACTCGGCCACCAGGGAAACATACCCGTTCCGAAGGCGTCGGACGCTCACCCGATGACCTCGTCCAGGACGAATGCGGAGACGTAGGCGTTTCTGGATCGCGACCGCAGTCGACGTCGCCTCGGCGACGTCGGCGGACGCCCGTCGCGCTCCTCATCGGTCAGTGCGGTGCGCCTTCGCCGTCGCGATCCTCGACGCCGACGCTGCGCGTCAGCCGTCGCGCGCCAGACGCCTCGCGATGCTCCTTGGCTCCCGCATCCATGGGAGCCGCGTCACAAACCAGCGGCCAAAACACACCCTTGAGCAAACAAGACGGCCAACGCACGCCGCGCCCGATGGAGGGGCGGCGTCTATTCGACGTTCTCGAGGCGTTCGCGCCGGGCCGTCGAGCGCATGGGACAGGTCCAGAAACACGACGAAAAACATTTCAGTGTCGGACTCTTGTTCGGCAGCGAAGAGAGGCGTAGGGTGGCGCCGTCCCTGAGAGGCGGAGAAGAGGAGCATCGATGCTCGGAGCGAATGGTTCGAAGCGTTGTAGCGATGATTGCGCGACGTGTGCGCGCCTGGAAGAGGCTGCGGTGCTGCTGGTTGTCCGCGATGGTCTTGACCGCGTGGACGACCAGCGCCTGGCGAACGCGGCCGACATCTCGCCAGACGAGCTCGGCCGCCACGACGCCGGCAGCCTCCGCGCCGCGGTGTCACGCGCCTATGTCGACGGCGCGGTGCGACTGCAGGCCGCCTTCATCCACCGCGTCCGCGCCGCGGAGACATGGCGTGACGGGTTGTCCGACGCGATCGCGGGAGTCGCCGCCGATGCGGAGGAGGACCCCGACCTCGTGCATCTGTGTTGCGTGGGCATCTTCCAGGGGGACCGCGAGCTCCAAGGGCTGTACCACGCCACCCGCGAGCGCTCGATCGTCCTGCTCGGGCGCGAATGGCTTCGCCACCACGAGGGTTCGCCTCCGATGCTGCAGCTCGAGCTGCTCTGCGGGGCGATCACCCAAGCGGTCGCCGCGTGCGCGGCCAGCGGCGACATGACGGCGCTCGGCGAGCGCCTGGAGGGCGCTCGCTTCCTCGCGATGGCCGGGGCGCCGGCGGCCGTGTTCGTCTGAGCCTGACGCTCGCTGGCTTACTTGCGGGACTGCATGCGTCGCAGCCGCTTCTGCTCATCGACCGCCTGCTCGCGCCCGAGGTAGGGCTGGAGCACGGCGTACATGAGGTCCGGAAGCAGCTGCGGAAGCCGGTCGGCGTGCCCTTGCAGGACGCGCGCGTACAGGATCTCGTAGACGCCGCCCACGATCGCTTCCGCGACGAGGTCCGGCGGCCGATTGCGCTTGGGCAGCTCCTGGTCGACCGCCTGACGGATCAGGTCAGCGAACCTCCCGACCGCCTCGTTGCGACGATCGACCGCGTCCGGGCCCGCGCCCATCACCGCGACCAGGCACATGTCCGCGTCCGCGGGGTTCTGGGCGAAGTAGTCCAGCAGCGCACCGATCGCGGCGCTCAACCTCCCTGCGAGCCCGTCGCCAGACTCGAACGCCTCGAGGACCAGCGCGAACACGTCGCGGCTCACGGCATCCAGCGCCTTGAGGAACGCGTCCTCTTTGGAGTCGTAGAGGTCGTAGAACGTCCGGCGCGAGATGCCGGCGGTCTCGATGATGTCGGCGACGGTCATCGGGGCATAGCCGGCGACGCTGGTCACGTGCGCGACGGCCTCAACGACCCGCGCACGCTGGTGTCGCATCACCTCCGCCCGCGAGAGCTGGTGGCGGCCGGACGGCAGAGGGGAGTCATGGCGAGCAGGCATACCAAGCGGAAACGTACCCGTTTCCGCGTCCCACTGTCGAGCCCTTTAGTGGAAAAACATTGAGCGAGACGCGGTCGTGCGTCTAGTTCGGCGGAGCTGCGGCGTGCGCCCTGGATTCGGCCGCGGCCAGCGCGTGGCGGTACTCGGCCGCCGCAATCTCGGTGCCGACGAACGGCAGCAGCACGCTGTAGAGCAACGCTGGCAGAAGTCCCGGCAGTTCGTTGGTCCGATGCGTGACCACGCGCGCGTAGATCACCTCGTAGACGCCACCGACCACCGTCTCCGCGGTCAGGTCCGAGACGATCACCGGCGTGCGCGGGCCACTGGTCGGGGTCAGAAACGCCTGGAAATCGGCCATCGCCGCCATGCGCCGCGCGAGCGCCTCCGGCCCCGCGGCGACGGTCTCGACGATGCACACGTGCGCGAGCTCCGGCTCGCGGGCCATGAGGTTCAGGAAGGCGGCAAGGCCGCGCCGGACCCTCGAGGCCCAGGTCGATCCGGTGGCGTAGGCACCGGCGACGCTCAGGCGCAGCTGCTCGACCACGAGGTCGTACGCAGCGAGGAACGCCTGCTCCTTGCTGGCGAAGTGGTCGTAGAAGGTCCGGCGTGACACCCCGGCCACCGCGATGATGTCCTCGACGCGGGTCCTGCCGTACCCCTGGCGGCTCACCGCAGCCATGACGCCGTCGAGGATGCGCTCGCGCTGGTTCGAGACGACGAAGTCGTGCGGCAGCCCATGTCGCCCCGACGGCAGCTGATGGGGACCACGCAGGTGAGAGGCTTTGTCGGTCATCGGACGCGAGGAACATACACGTCTCCACTCGGAGACGCCAGTGGTTTTGGATCACGCCGTGGGCACCGACGACATGACCGCGCTGAGCGCCGGAACGAGACGCGGCAGCGCTCGATGCTTTCCTGCGATCACCTCCCTCTGAACGAGGCGCTGAGCGGCGCCGAAGCGCGCTTGCAGCAGCTGGTCGTCGCTGAGGCCGGGCGCTCCGCTTGACGTGCGGCCGAAGCAGCGAGCGATCCGCTCGGCGAGCTCATCCTGAGCGGCCTCGTGGCGCCTGAGCCCTTCGGGGCCGGCCGCCGGCATCGCGACGAGCAGCACGTGCGCATGCGCCGGCCATGCCGCCAGGTAGATCATGAGGCCCTTGAGCGCCGCCTCTTCAGACTCCGCGCTGTCGATGGCGACGAGCGCGTCGTCGAGGATCGCGGCGTGGACGGCGAAGAGGCAGTCCTCGCCCTTGTCGAAGTGCTTGTAGAACGTCCGGCGCGATGCCCGCGCCAGCTCGACGACGTCCTCGACGCGCGTGGCCGCGAATCCGATCTGGCTCACGCTGGTGGCCATGGCGGCCATGAACGCGCTTCGCGGCCGCGACTCCCACCAGGCGGGAAACGGGACCGCACCCGGGTTGATCACCTGGCGCTGGGTCAGATCGGGCTTGGGCACGCGCCTCGACATAGTACGGAAAACATCGGCGTGTGCCATGTTGTTTCTCCGGGCGGAAGCCCGGCGGCCTACGAGGTGGCGAGCAAGGCGTCGATGTCTTCCGCGGCGCAGAACGGCATCAGCGCCATGGCAACGAGCCCGGGCAGGGCCTCTGGCAGCTGCGCAACGCGGTCGTTCACCTCGTATTGGGTGACCACGTGGACGACCTGCATGCCGATGAGCTCCGACGTCAGGCCCGGTACGACGTCAGGCGTCACACGCTCGAACCCGGGCGTCAAGAACGCCGTGAACGCCTCAACCGCGGTCTCGACGCGGAAGCTGCCCTGGGCGCCGAGCGCGCGCACGCCGCTGAGGTTGGCGTGCACGTAGACCGGCGCTGATGCCAGCAGCTCTAGGAACGCGCCCAGTCCGTCCCGCACGCTCGCGGGCCACGGCACGCCGTCGGTGCGGTCCATCACGTAGGCGAACGTCCGGTGGAACGTCCACGAGAAGAGGGCGTAGAAGCAGTCCTCGACGTCGCCGAGCTCCCGGCGGATCGCCCGTGTCGACCGTCCGGACTCGATCGCGATCTCGGCGATCGTGGCGTGGTCGTATCCCCGCCGTGCCAGCACGCGGGCCACGACGGCAAGAAGGGCGTCCCGATCCGACTGCACCGCGAACCCCATGTGTGCCATTGCCCGGACGATACACATGGGCGGTGCCCACGATCCAGGGCCGGAGGGCGAAGCAATGAAGCCTTCCGTCCGCTTCCCGCGCTGTCGGCGGGGTGGTCGCGTCGCCGTGTCCGCCGCGAGACGCAACGTCTTCGTCAAATCGTCAGCGGCTCAGCCGCTTCGAGCCTCGCTCGCCGCGGGTGCTGACAGGAGCCGGCCGCGTCGCTTGTCTCCGGCGGCCGTCTCGCCGCTCGCGGCCTTCTCGGCCCACCACCGCCTCGCCGGTCCTGACACCTCGTACCGCACGAGCCGGCGCCCGTGCAGCCGCTCGAGCAGCCGCTGGGTGTAGCGCGCGTCCCGCACGCTGACGGCCAGTCTGATCTCCGCCGCGGTCGCGCCAGGGTGGGCACGCAGGAAGCGGAGGATGTTGCGGTCGTTGTCAGCGGGGACCCACCGCTCCGGGGCAGTGCCCGCGGCGATCTCGTAGACCGGCAGCCCGAAGTGCACGGCGCTGTCGAGGCCTTCCAGGACGAGCTCCATCAACGCGCGCCGGCTCTCCGGCCCGTCGCCGCGTCGAACTGGGTGAAGTCGCACGAAGCACCGCCAGAGCACGACCCCTTCACGGCGCTCCGCGGCAGCGACCACGAGCGCGTCGACCTCGGCGACCGCGTCCTCGTCGCCGGCGATCGCGCGGTCCATCGCCGCGTCGAGCCGTTCGATCGCCGCCGGCCCTCGAGGCGCCACGACACGGGTAGCCGTGCCGCGGCGGCGTTCGCCCAAGAGGGCGAGGGCAACATCCGTCAGGTCGTCGGCCAGCGCTGCGAGCGGCTCGGTGCTGGCGTCCAGATGGGCGCGAGCCGCACCGATCACGGCATCGATGGCCGCCAGCGCGCCGTAGCGATCGCCGGTCGCACCCTCCAGCTTCGCCGCGATCGCCGCCGCCCCCGGGGAAACGCCATTCGCCAGCTGTGGCCAGGCTTCGTGGCGCTCGCGCAGGCACAGCGTTGCCCAACGCCGATCCCGATCCAGCACGTCGAGCGCGGTGAGCACGGCGGCCCGAACCCCGAGTCGCCGCGAGGGCTGCCGCTCGAAGGCCGCCACGATCTGGGGGGCCGCGTATGCCTCACCGGCCTCGCTCGCGTCGACCAGCGCGTGCTCGACTCCCCCGAACAGTTCGTAGAAGGTGCGCCGGGACACGCCGGCCGCGGCGACGACGTCCTCGACGACCAGCGCTGGTCCGCCGCGCTCGGCGGCGATGGTCGCCACCGCCTCACGGACACGCGCCACCTGGAGGAAGCGGACCGCAGGAGGAGGCAGGGTGCGCCGCCCCCGCAGGACGCGGGGCACATCCGAAGGCGACGAAGCAACGGGCTCGGAGCTCATCAGTGCGAGCCTACTTCGAGAACCGTCATTGTGTGCGGAGCCGTTTGTGAGTGCCCCGGCGCTCAGACCGAGCGCAACATCGCCCCGACGGGCACGCCGGTCGTGGAGGATCCGCGGAAGCCTGCGACGATCTGCGGCGCCAGCGGGGACTCTCGCCCAACGGCCTCGAGCAGCCGCCAGAGCAACGCTCCGTCGCCGGATTCGCGGCCGCGAGCGATCTCCGCCCGCAGGGACGCCACGTTCCAGTCCCCGACGTCGCGTCGCCGATCGGCGCCTGGTCGGCGTCGGGGTCCCTGGATCGACGAGGAGAGCGCGGCCCGGACGTCCCGCGGCGAGCACAGCAGACGCAGGGCGAGGCCGGCAGCGACGTCCGCGGAGTCGCTCAGCTCGGCACCAGCACCGCTCATCACCCCCCGGCGCGCCACCCCATCGACGACGTCGACGACGGCGTTGGCGGCCAGTCGGCCCACTCCGTCGGCCACGAGCCTGGCCGTCATCTCGCCGACCGCCGCGGTGCGCGCCGCCCTGACCCCCGCCGGCGCCCCATGCCCCGCCACGACCCAGGCGCGCGCCCATCGATCGTGGGACGCCAGGAGCTCGAAGTACTTGTGGATCGCGCCGCGCAATCCGACCGCCCACGTCGCCTCGGCGTCGAACGCCCTCATCACATACCGGGCGCCCGTCGCGGCGGCGTCTGCGTACGCGGCCGCCACGAGCGCGTCGGCGTTCTCATAGCCAAGCTCGTAGATGGTCCGCTTCGAGACCCCGGCGATGTCGGCCACCCGAACGGCCGTCGCATGCCGATGCCCGCCGTCGGCGACGGCCGTCGCCACCGCCTCCATCAGCCGCGCGCGCTGGTGGAAGCAGACGATCGCGGGATCGATATTGCCGTTCTTGTACGGCCCACGGCGAACCCAGCCCGAGCTTGGATCTTGTGATGCCACGAGCGCATCGTAGTGGCGGGAGACAAATCGGGAAACATGGGAGTTCGAACTGTGGGCCGCGTCGCAAGAGGCTTGACTTTTGCATACGCGCACGTCTACGTTCCCGATTCGGAATCGAGAAACAGTCGTGTTACCCCGGTTCGGGTGCGTCACGCGGTTGACGCGGGCGAGGAGCGCCCTCGTCCGGCCGTCGTGGGGGACCACCGGGAAATCGAGAGCAAGGACAAGGTCTTGGGTCGCAACATCGCAGGCGCCGCCACGGCGGCACCGGTCACGCACGGTCGTCGCGCGGATCTTCGCGCCATTGCCGCCACGGGCGCCGTCCTCGCGCTCCTGCTGCTCGCCGTGCTGGCCTCGTCGGCCATGGCGACGACGGGTCACAAGCTCGACGGCCAGATCGGCACGCCCAACAGCAGCGGTGCCGGGGGGATCTCGTCCGGCGGTCCGTCTGCGGTGGCGGTGCGGCAGTCCAACGGCGACGTCTTCGTGGCCGATAGCGGCCGCTCCGACCCGGTCACGTTCGACAGCGCGCCGCGCATCGAGCGCTTCGACGCCATCGGCGGCTTCGAGAGCTCGTTCGACATCGACTCGTCTCTGTACTTCTTTCCCACGTCGCTGGCCATCGATCCCGCGGGCGCCGCGTCGCTGTATGTCGGCGTCGTGGACAAGACGGCCCCGGACCCCACCTTCAACGGCGCGGTGCTCAAGTACACGGCGGCCGGCGTGTTCGACTACGCCCTGGACGCGACCGGCTCCGGCACCGGCTTCGCCTACCCGATCAGCGTGGCGGTCGACCCCGGCAACGGCGACGTCTTCGTCAACGCCATCGACAGCACGACCTTCGCGCCGGTGATCGACGTCTTCGACGACACGGGGACCTTCCAGACCTCGTTCAACGGCTCCGCCGGCTCGACCGACGGCGCCATCGGCGGCATCGGGAGCCTCGCGGTCGACGCCAGCCATCGTCTCTACGTCAGCGACAACGTCAAGAACCGAGTTGATCGCTACGACGCCACGGGCACGTGGCAGGCCACGGTCGACGATGGCGGCGCGCGCAGCGTGAGCGTCGGCGCGGTCACGGCCGATCCGACCTCGAGCCAGGTCTACGTCGTCGAGAACGGCGCGCAGGTCGCCTGGTTCAGCGCCGGCGGCGCCGCGCCGCTGGAGACCTTCGGCGCCGGCCACATCGGAAGCGCGGCGGCCGTCGCCGTCAACCACGCCAGCGGAGCCGTCTACACCGCCGACAACACCAACACGGTCGTGGAGCTGTTCAGCACGTTCACCGGTCCGACGATCGTCACCACGTCGGCAGCGTCGATCGATCCCACCACTGAGACGCTCAACGGCACCATCGACCCAGGTGGCACGGCGGCGAGCTACCACTTCGAGTACGGCCTCGACACGTCCTACGGCAGCGCGACGGCCGAGACGAGCGCGGGCAGCGGCAACGCCGCCGCGGTGGTGAGCGACACGGCCGCCGGGCTGACACCGAACACGCAGTACCACGTGCGGCTGGTCGGCACCAACGCGGGCGGCAGGATCTACGGCAACGACCAGATGTTCACGACCGCCGCCGCGGCGCCGTCGGTCGACGGCAGCCCGCCGGTCGCCACGGCTATCACCGCCACCGGGGCGACGCTGAACGGCACGGTCAACCCGAAGGGCAGCGACACGACGGTGCACTTCGACTACCGGCCGGTGGGCGGCTCGACCTACACCTCGACCACCGACGAAATCATCCCAGCGGCCCAGGGTGACACGCCCCTGACGCCGGTCACGCTGACCACGCTGACCGCGGGCACCGCTTACGAGTTCCACGTGGTCGCCGACAACGGCGTCGGAGGCACGGTGACCGGGGCCAACCAGTCGTTCACGACCGCCCCGGGAGCGCCGGCCGGTGCCGCGAGCGTCACCGGCGACACGGCCGTCCTCTCGGGCACGGTCAACCCACACGGCGGCGCGGCGACGTATCACTTCGAGTATGGCCTGACCGCGTCCTACGGCAGCGCAACGGCAGAGGCGAGCGCGGGCTCCGGCAACGGCGACGACACGGTGACCTCACCGATCAAGGGCCTCACGCCCGGAACGACCTACCACGTCCGCGTGGTCGCCAGCGACAGCGGAACCGGCGTGACGACGGCGGGCGTGGACGGCACGTTCGCGACCGATCCCGCGCCGGCCGCCCTCACCGGCGCGTCGACCGGCGTGACCACCGACCATGCGACGCTGAACGGCACCGCCGACACGCACGGTCTCGGCGGCACGTATCAGTTCCTCGTGGACTCGACCACGAGCTCGTACCAGTTCGCGTCGACCCCGCAGGCCCTCGGCGCTGGCGGTGGGCCGGCGTCGGTCTCCGCCTCGGTGGCCGATCTGCCGCCGGGCGGGGACTACCGCGTGCGTCTGGCGGTCACGAGCAGCGGCGTCCAGACGGTCGGCGACGAGGTGACGTTCTCGACGGCGCCGGTGCCGGTCGTGATCCCGCCGCCGACGACCATCCGGAGCGCCTCGTACGGCTGCACGGCTCCCGCCCTGACGCCCTACAACACGCACCCCCAGCCGGGCGACACGATCAAGATCGCGGGCACCGACCTCGGCGTCGGCGGCACCGCGATGCTCGGCACGACGTCGCTGCCGGCGTCCGACTGGAGCGCCGGCGGGTTCAGCATCACGCTCCCGGATGACGCCACGGGCACGCTGGGGTTGACGGTCAACTGCGGGGCGGTGTCGAACACGATCGCGATCGCGATGTACAAGGCGCCGTCCAACAGCTTCACGGCCAGGGCGAAGACCAAGGGCCGCACCGCGACGGTGAGCGTGAAGGTCCCCGGTCCCGGCTCGATCTCGGTCCGGGGCGGGAACGTCAAGACCGCGACCAAGCACGCGAAGAAGGCGAGCACCAACAGCGTTAAGGTGACGCTGACGTCGGCGGCGGCCAAGTCGCTGAAGAAGCATCACAAGCTCGCCGTCACCCTCACGGTGCGGTTCACGCCGACCGGCGGCAGCACCGCCACGAAGACGGTGAAGGTCACCTTCAGGCGCTAGTCGGCCCACGAGTCAGCGCGACCGGCGCGAGTCGGACGCTGACACACACCACCACGGGAAGACGTACACGTCGAACATGACGTTCGGCACGCTGTGCAAGCCGGCCGTCGTGAAGTCGGCGCAACGCTCCAGCTCACGCGTCAAGCGCACGCGCGGGTGCCTTCGATCGAACAGGTCGGAGGCACCCGGCGAGCGTCCCGTTCCGCCGACCCGGTGGTGAGGTCGAGATCTCGTTCGTGCGCGCGTCGCGGTGGGCAAGCTCGCCGGTCTCTGGCCCGCGACGGCGAAAGCCCCTGGGCGCGCCCAACGCCTTTGGCCTGCGGATCGCGCCGCCGTCGGGATGCCAGCCGACCTTCGGCTCACTCACCGCCAGCATGACCGGCGGTGCCGTGGTGCAGACGGGCGACGCCGAAAGAGTCTGGTTGCGATCCCGCCGGCGACATCAGGATCAACGGCGTGTACATTCGGATCGAGAAACCAGTGGCACCATCGTCGGACGACGGCGACCATCGCTTGGTGCTGTAGATCAGTCATCTGGCACGCGCTCCGCTTCCGAGGGAAGAGGCGATCCGCGTGTCCGGATCAGCGCGTACGTGGTCGCAGCCGCCGTCGCCTGCGCGTTCGGGTGTCTCCGGCCTTGGCCGCCAGGTTTCCCGACGAGGCGTCGCCCAGTTCCGTAGAGCGGACGCTCTGGGATTGCCGCGCCTATGAGCAGGCCTCCTCGCCGGTCAACAACGGCAACGATGTGGGCTAGCGACGGCCAGGCGGTAGCAGGCCGCCGAAGGCGGAGGCGTCGCAACGCACGCGTCCGGTTCACCTGTCCACCGCCGAACTCGGGGTCAGGCTCAGGCCACGTCGAGCCGGCCGAGCTCGGAGCCTCGGCATCGTCTTGGAGACACGCCCGAGTCGCTCTGAAGCCGTGTCACCGACCTCGCCCTGATCGTCGCCGAGCATCGCTGGGAGACGGTGGCGTCGCCCGCCGAGCGGACGGTCGAGGGGCTCGGCGAGGAGGTCGGCGGACGGTCGGAACGTCTCCATCGACTTGGAGGACGTCGCGATGGGATGAGGCCTGCTGGTCCCAGCGCGGCCGCCGGCCGGCAGGCGCAGCTACGCCAGCTCGGACCGCAGCTCCGCCGCGACCGGCTGCCGGGCACTGGCGCGCGCACGGATCGCGGTGTGCGCCGCACCACGACCACGGTGCGCGCGACCTGGGGCTCCATGGAGCTCCGTTGGTCTCCGAACAGAGCGCACTCGGTCACGGCAAGCGACCACTTCGAACGAGGGTTGTGACGTTGCTGGCGCAAGACGATCGTTGCAGGGTCCGTGTCGTTCATGCAGACGCATTCCCTGCAGGTGCGTAGCAAGCGCGGACATGGCCGTGCTAACGAGTCGAGGGCGACCTCGACCACCCGGCAGACGAGTGGTGCGACGCTTCTGTTTTTGATTCTGTCTCCCATTCGATTGACCGACGGTACGAATGCTTGACATGCGGCACCGCGCTTGTGTACGTTGCCGATCGTCGGTTCAGGAACGCCGATGTTTCGCAGCGATCCGCCTGGGTCGCGAGGAGAGGTCTCCGGTCGTCCGTGATGGCGCCGTGAGGCCCTGACAGAAGGAACTGCCCATGGGTCCGTGGACTGGGAACGCGATCGTCATCGCGGTTCTCACCGGTTGTTTTGCGCTGCTGGTCGCTGCCGTGCGCACGAGTGCATCGTCGCGACGGGCGCCGCGGCGCTCATCCCGAGGCGGTCCCTTCGGCGGCCGCTCGCTGTCGCGTGGTGGCCTCCGTGCCGGAACGACGATCACCGGACTCCTCGTGGCGGCGTCTGCCGCGGCGTGGAGCCCCGCCGTTGCCGGCGCCGCCGACACGGACACCGGCCGCGGCTACGAGCAGGTGTCTCCGGTCGACAAGGACTACCGCATTGGCGGGCTCGACGGCGACTTCGACCGAACTCCGCTCCTCAGTGCGCGCGACGGCGGCGCCGCGCTGTTTGAGATGACGGGTCCCCTCCCGGGGGCGATGTCCGGGACCACGTTGAACTACTACCTCGCGCGTCGCGGCGCCACTGGATGGGACGCCAAGTCGATCATCCCTGCGGAGACAATGGTCCCCGGCACGGGCGGTCTCTCCACCCTGCAGGCGGTCTCTCCAGACCTCTCCAAGCAGGTGCTTCGCTGGGCAAATTCGCCGTTGGTCCCGGGAGTGGACCCAGACGAGCTTAATCTCTTCCTCGGAGACACCACGACGGGTTCGTGGAGGCTGCTAAGCACCGTCCCGGGCGGCCTCACCAGAGTGCGCCTGGTGTTCCAAGGCGCGTCGGCCGACTGGTCACACGTCGTGTTCTCGTCGACGGATCCGTATCTCGGGGAGGCCGGCAGCCTCTTCTTCATCAACGAGAACGTCAACGGCGAGCTGCGAAGCCCCGCGATCCTCCCAGACGGGACGTCCACCGCCGTGGGATCGCGCGACATCGCCCTCGACGGTGCGGTCTCCGCCGACGGCTCCCGAATCGTGTTCGCCCTCCACGGGGGCCAGATCTACGTGCGCATCAACGGCGTCTCGACGGTCGTGGTATCCGCATCGCAGCGGTCGACGCCCGACCCCAACGGGATCCGCACCCCGCGGTTCGGGGCGGCGAGCGTCGACGGCAACCGAATCTTCTTCAGCAGCCCTGAAGCGCTCACCGACGACGCGAACCTCGGAACGACGGGCGGGGGCGACCTGTACGAGTTCGACGTCGACAGCAAGACCCTGACGGATCTCACGGTCGACACGAACCCCGCGGACGCCGCGACCGGGGCAGGTGTGCAGCAGGTGGTCGGCGCCTCCGACGACGGGTCCTACGTCTACTTCGTCGCGAGCGGCGACCTGGGCGGCGGGGCGACCAGCGGCGCGCCGAACCTTTATCTGTGGCATGCCGGCGCCGTGCGCTTCATCGCGACGCTGGACTGGGCTGACCTCAGCGGTTGGTCCGACCGCATCCGGCCCGATTCCACGCGCATCACACCCGATGGACGCCATCTGGTGTGGACATCGGTCGCCCCGCTGGCCGGCTATCACAACGCGGATGCCGTCACGGGAACGCCGGACAGCGAGCTATATCGCTACGCAGCCGACGCGGACACGCTCACCTGCGTGTCCTGCCACAGCGACGGGTCGGCGCCTCAGAGCTCGGTGACGCTCGGGACATCTGTTCTCCCCTCGCAGAGGAACCTGCCGCGCCAGCTGACCGACGACGGCAGGAGTGTGTTCTTCGACACCACCGACGCGCTCGTCGCAAGCGACACGAACGGCAAGCGGGACGTGTACGAGTGGGTCGACGGCTCGGCGCACTTGGTCTCTGACGGGGTCAGCCGCCACGACGCGTTCTTCGGGGACGCGAGCGCCGACGGCACCGACGTCATGTTCCACACGCGCGCGCGGCTCGTGCCGGAGGACACCGACGACTACGCCGACGCCTACGACGCACGGCGCGGAGGCGGCTTTGCACACGTCACGGCGTCCAAGTCCTGCACCACCAGTGACTGCCGGCCGTCGGCGGGCACGCAGGACCCTGGGCGTGGCGAGCCGGGATCGTCGTTGCTGTCGGGCGTGGGCGACGCCAAGCCCGCGGTGCGCTTCTCACTGCGCGAGGTCTCGGCGGCGGCACGCCGCACCGCTGCACGCAACGGGCGGCTCGTGCTGCCGGTCTATGTCTCGACTGGCGGGCGGGTGAGCGCCGCTGCGACGGCCAAGGTCGGCGGGCGCAGCAAGACGATCAGCCGCGGGCAGGTCACCGCGCGCGGACCCGGGGTGGTGCACGTTGCGCTGCGGCTCTCGCGTGACGCCAGAGCGGTCCTGGCCCGTGGACGCACGCTCCGGGTCGCGCTCAAGGTCACGTACTCGAAGACGTCGGGCGCGCGAGCCGCGTCCCTGACGCTCCACCGATAGGACGACAGAACCATGAGCATGATGATGCACCTCATCGAGGGCGCCGCCCGGCGCCGGCGCGCGGCCTCGGGCCGGGCGATGATCGTGGCGGCCGTCGTCGCGACCGCCCTGGTCGCCGCCGCACCCGCGGGCGCCTCGATCACGATCCAGAGCTTCACCGGAGCGACGACCAATCAGGACGGATCGCCCCAGACGCAGGCCGGTGCGCACCCCTACCAGCAGACGCTCGCGTTCAATTTCGCCGAGAGCATCGACAAGTTCGGGGGCATCGTAACCGGGGAGGATGTCAAGGACATCGACATCGAGATGCCGTCGGGCTTCGTCGGTGACCCGTCGGCGACGCCGACATGTGCCGAAGACGAGTTCGAGACCTGGACCTGCCCCGCGGGCAGCCAGGTCGGTGTTGTCGAGATCAGAACCTCGATCGGCTTCAACCCCAGCCAGGGCGTCTCCGTGGCCTCCACGTGGTACGTCCCGCTGCGGAACATGGGCTCCCGGCCGGGAGTCGCCGCCGACTTCGGGTTCAACGCGATTCTGTTTCAGATGCACTCCCGTGCGTCGATCCGGACGGGTCGCGACAACGGCATCACGATCTCGCTGCGCGACCTACCGCAGGGGGTCACGGTCCTCGCCTCCAAGATCACCATGTGGGGCGTCCCGGCCGACCCGTCGCACGACCCCGACAGAGGGTCCGTGTGCGACTTCGAGAGCCTCGCGGGAACGATCTGCGTCCCTGGCTTCGGCGATCACCCTGCGAGCGCCGCGCCGCACGCGTTCGTCACGAACCCCAGCAACTGCTCTGCGGGCCCCCTGACGACGCGCCTGCGCGTGGACACCTGGCAGCACCCGGCCACCGACGTCACCTCCCAGTTCACCGCGCCGGCGGCGACCGGCTGCGACAAGTTGGTGTTCAAGCCCACGCTCGAGGTGCAGCCCGACGACACCACCGCGGGCGCGCCCAGCGGCTACGCCGTCGATCTCCACGTGCCCCAGAACGACAACCCGGGCGGTCTCGCCACGCCGCCGCTGAAGCGGGCGGTCGTGACGCTCCCGGCCGGCACGTCGGTCTCGCCGTCCTCGGCCGACGGCCTGCAGTCCTGCAGTCCTGCGCAGATCGGGATCCACGACGGCGACCCGGTTGACTGCCCGGCCGGCGCGACGATCGGCGACGCCACCCTCGACACGCCGCTGCTGCCCAAGCCCATGACGGGCTCGATCTACCTGGCCACGCCCCACGACAACCCGTCGCACTCCCTGCTGGCGATGTACCTCGTGCTCGAGGGCTACGGCGTGCGGCTGAAGCTCCCAGGCGAGATCGCGCTGGACCCCGACACCGGTCGGATCACGGCGACGTTCGACAACAACCCGCAGCTGCCGTTCACCGACCTGCACCTGCGCTTCGGCGGCGGGCCGCGCGCGCCGCTGTCCAACCCGACCACGTGCGGCGTCAAGACCACCACCGCGCAGCTCGACTCGTGGAGCGGCCAGTCGGTGACCAGCAGCAGCACGTTCACGATCGACAAGGGCTGCGATCAGGGCTTCACGCCCGACTTCGTGGCCGGCACCACAAACCCGGTCGCCGGCAAGAGCTCGCCGTTCACGCTGAGCTTCTCGCGCGATGACGCCGACCGGCCGCTCGGCGGCCTGACCGTCGACCTGCCGGCGGGCCTGCTCGGGCGCGTCGCCGGCGTGCAGCAGTGCGGCGACGCCGACGCCGCGGCCGGGACGTGCGCGGACGCATCTCGCGTCGGCTCGGTGACGACCCTGGCGGGGCCGGGAACGGCGCCGTTCCGGCTGCCCGGCGCGGCGTACCTGACCGGCCCGTACAAGGGCGCGCCGTTCGGGCTGTCGATCGTCGTGCCGGCGGTGGCGGGCCCGCTCGACCTCGGGAACGTGGTCGTTCGGGCACAGGTCCTCGTCGACCCGAAGACCGCCGCGTTGCGTGTGGTCTCCGACCCGCTGCCGACGATCCTGCAGGGCATTCCGCTGCAGATTCGCGAGGTGCGCGTGTCCATCGACCGGCCGCAGTTCATGTTCAACCCGACCAGCTGCGCCGAGAAGCAGATCAGCGCGACGGTGCTCTCAGCGGCTGGCGAGTCGGTCAATCGGGCCACGCGCTTCCAGGTGGGCAGCTGCGACGCGCTGGCCTTCGCGCCCAAGCTGGCGCTGGGGCTGTCGGGCAAGGGCCAGACGACCGACGGCAAGCATCCGGGGCTCTCGGCCGTGGTGACGCAGGGCCTCGGCCAGGCGAACCTCAAGCGGGTGGCGGTCACGCTGCCGCTGAGCCTGGCGCTGGACGTCGACAACGCGCAGGCCCTGTGCAGCTATGAGGACGGTCAGGCCGAGCGCTGCCCGGCGAGCACGGTGGTCGGCCATGCCGAGGCGGTCACGCCGCTGCTCGATCGGCCCCTGACGGCGCCGGTCTACTTCGTCAAGGGACGGCGCACGGATCCCAAGACCGGTCGTCAGATCCCGACGCTGCCGACGCTGCTGGTGCCGCTGAAGGGTCAGCTGGCGCTCACGCTGCGGGCGACCACCGAGGTCGTCGACGATCGGATCGTCGCGACGTTCGACAACATCCCCGACGCGGCTATCAGCAAGTTCACCATGAACCTCGACGGCGGCAAGCACGGCATCCTGGTCGTCTCGGGCGTCGACATCTGCAAAGCGACCCAGACCGCCTCAGAGGAGATCGACGCCCAGAACGGCAAGGCCGCCGACGCCACCGTCGCGATGCCGACGCCGTGCGCGCTGAAGGTCGTCAGCAAGAAGCTGACGTCCAAGTCGCTGACCGTCGGCGTGTCCGGGCTGGCCGCAGGCAAGCTCACCGTCACGGGCAAGGGCATCAAGAAGACCAGCCGCACGATCCAGACGGCGACCGTGGCCTCGATCACCGCCCGGCGCACTCAAGGCCGACCGACGAAGGTCCGGGTCGTCTTCGACCCCGCCGGACCCGCCAAGCCGAGGGCCGCCACGGCCGGGCTCAAGTAGAACCGGCGCGCAGCAACCGAACCAACGCCAATCGGGGAGGACTGGCCAGACACGTACCGCTACCGGCTCGCCGCCGCCGGTAGCGGTACCGGGCTCGCAGCCGCTTGGCGTCAGCGCTTGCCTGTGGGCGCCGCGGCGTTGGTCCCGCGGCGCTCTTTCTGGAGGATCTCGTCGGCGACCTCGTTGCCGACATACGTAGGAGGAGCGCGAAGACCCGGTCGGATAGCAGGTCCGGGCGCTTCGCGTACCTGCCGGCGACAACACGGGTGTAGATGACCTCGTAGATGCCGCCGACCAGCGTCCCGGACACCAGCAGTGCGGGTCGCTTCGATTTCGGCAGCTCGGCGGCTCCTGCTTCGTCGATCATCGTCGCGAACGCCCGCATGGTCGCGTTGCGGCGGGCGATCGCGGCGGGGCCTGCCGCGAGGACCTCGGCGATGCATATGTCCGCGAAGGTCCGTCCGTCTGCGGTCGCGGTGCGCCAGCCCACCGGTGATGTCTTCGTCGCCGACAGCGGCCACCCCGACCCCGACACCGGCAACAGCGGTGTTCCGGACGCTCGCTGACACCACGATCGCCACGGTGCGGACGAGGCTCAGCAGTGCCGAGCGGGCCGGCTGGCCCGAGGCCGCCACGTGACGGTGCGGGCGGCGGTCTCGCTCAGCGCCAAGGGTGCGAAACGGCCAGGACGGGTTCACAAGACCGTCGTCGTCCACGGCAGCAGGTATTGAGCGGATCCCGCCGGAGCGGGCGTGCCGTTCTGCGTCGCGAGGCGCAGGCATGCGGGCGTGGCGGAGGGCCAGCTCGTCGGTCTCTGGCGCGAGGGCGAGGCCCTCCCCGCGCCCAACGACGCCTTTGGCCTGCGGATCGCGCGGCCAGCAGGATGCCATTCAGTTGGCGGCCGAGAGTGGTGAGGTTCCTCGCTAGGGCCGGTAGCTCGGTGGTCTTCGGCTTTGGCGCGCGCGCCTGCCGCGACCGCCAGCACCGGGCGTAGGGGAGGCACAACAGATCGCAGACGGCTTCACCCACCATCTCGGGGGGTCGGTGACCTCCGCGCGCTTGCGAACACACATGTGTATCACTATGTTTGTGAAAGCCTCTGTCACCGGTGAATCGCCGGAGACGGGGCACATGGGCGTCCGTGCGGACGACCCCGTTTCGGGCTCGCGGGCCGTGTGACGGATGGCGGCCTGCGCGCCACAGGCGACGGAGCTCGGCTCCGTCCAAACTCAGAGGAGTAGAGATCCATGCGCTATGCCAAGACCTTGGTGATGGCCTTGTCTGTGCTGATGCTGACCCTGGCCGTTGGTGCCGGCTCGGCATCGGCCACCAAGCTGTGCAGCGTTCCCGCGACCGGGGCGTGCCCGACGGCCAACGTGTACCCCAGCGGGACGAACATCGCGATCAAGCTCACGGGATCGCTAGCCGCGACGACGTCGGGCGGTTTTCCGACCCCGTTGCACACCTGCCAGTCGTCGACCGCCAACTTGCGGTCGACATCAAGCGGAGGCGCAAGCGGCACCAACGTGGCGCTGAACCTCACCTCGTTGACGTTCGGCTCCTGCTCGAGCGTCAATCCGTCTGGCTGCGGTCCCACATGGCCCGTCACGGGCCTCCCGACGGCCGGGACCGTCTCCTGGACCGCCGGGACGAACGGAACGCTCAGCGTGGCCTGGCCGACGTACACGATCACGTGCACGATCATCGGCGTCCCCTACGTCTGCCCCTGGGGGCCGCCGGCGTCAATCACCGCCAACGTGACCGGCGGCGCTCCTGTGCAGGCGAAGCTCACCAACCAAACGGTTCCGGCGTCGCCCGGCGGGGTCGGCTGCGGGACGTCGATGACCATCAACGCGACGTACGTCGCTCAGTCGGTGAGCGGTTCGCCGACCGCCGTATACGTCACCCAGTCCTAGTAGGGCTACGAGGGGTACCCGTGCCGGCGCCATCACGGCGCCGGCACGCCGCCCGCCAGGCGTTCCACGTCAGGGCTGGGCGCCGACCTCCTCACGGCGGCTCGTCATGAGATGCGCGACCGTGTCGCCTTCTGGGCCGGCACGGCGGCGATCGTCGGCCTCACCCGCGGCTCCGCAAGCGACCATCGCGCCGTCCCCATAGGATCAACTGCGCGTCTGGCTTGACGCACCGCCAGGCACATCGAGATACGCCGCGGTATCTCACTCGGATAGGGTCCCCGCCATGCCGCGCCCCAACTCCGTCACCGCGCTTGCCGGGCTGCGTCTCGCCGTCGGCGTCGCCTCCTGGGCCGCGCCTCGCGCCGCCGGCAAGGCGTTCGGCCTCGACGCCGTCGCCAACCCCCAGGCGCCGTACCTCGCCCGGCTCTTCGGCGCCCGCGACGTCGCGCTCGCCTACGGCGCCCTCGCGACCGAGGGCGACGCTCGCCGGCAGTGGCTGCTGGCCGGGGCGGCCTGCGACGTGGCCGACGCGCTGGCCGGGGTCGCGGGGAGCCGCGGCGGCTACCTGCCGAAGCTCACGGGCGTCCTGGTGACCGCGACCGCCGTGTCGGCGGCCGCGCTCGGCGCCGCCGCGCTGCGCGACGCCTGAACCTCACGGCGCGATCGATCACTCCACGTCGCGCACTGCCGCCTCGAGCGCTTAGCCGATCGTCACCGCCGCGCTCAGGAAGTACACCGTGCCGCCGCCCTCGATGCTCGCTCCTGTGCGGCACCGGATCGTGCCGCCGGCGTCCTGGGCCCTGACGACGTAGGTCGGGCCGCCCGCGCCGCTGTGCGGCGTCTCCCAGTCGAACGTCACGCTGGCCGGCGGCGTCGCGGCCCAGGTCGGCGGGTTGCAGGTCAGGGTCGAGCCGACGGTCGGGGTGCCGGAGATCGTGGTGGGCGTCGCGGGCTCGGGTTCCCAGGGCGGCTGCGCGGCGGTGATGAAGTCCAGGACCGACGGGATCGTCATGTAGTTGGAGGGGTCGTTGGCGCGAGTTCCGCAGTCCACGCCCCAGGCGTCGATCCCGGCGACGCGGCCGTCGATCAGCAGCGGCGAGCCGCTGTCGCCATTGCACGCCGAGCGGTAGGGCCGGCGCCGGTCCGGATCCTGGACGCAGATCATCAGCCCCGGCTTGTAGAGCTGGGCCTGCTGGGGATCGGCGTGCCGGATCGCCGCCCGGCAGCTGGCGTCGCTGCGCGTCACGACGCCGGCCGCGCGCAGCGTGCCGAACGTGCCGCCCAACCGGTTGACGCCGAACCCGATCGAGCGCGCCGCCGTGCCAGGCTTGACCGGCGCGGTGCGCAACGCCAGCAGCGTGACGCCCGTGACCGGCCGGTCGAGCTCGAACACCGCGGCATCGTAGGGCGGCGCGTAGGGCGTCGGGTCGCCGTAGCGATGCTCGGCGTAGGCGTACTGCGGATCGCGCGCGACGCGCTGCACCGTGTACCGCGCGTCGCCGATCGTGATCCGCGTCCGGCCGGGATCAGCTGCCGCGCGCAGTGCGCCGCGGTCAGGACGCGCGTCGAGGTGATCAGCGACCCCGTGCAGCTCTGCAGCTCGACGATCGCGAGGTTGGCCGACCGCGCGACCGGCCGGCCGCCGATGACCGCGCCGGCCGGGACGCTGGCCAGCAGGCACGCCGCGATCGTTGCCGCCATGACGATGACCATCCGCGATGACATCTCCCTATAGACGCACACCGCGGGCGCGACGTGACGGCCCGCTCGCCGCCCCCTACGCCGGGAACGGCGTGCGCAGCGGCACGCCCGCCCGCTCGCAGGCCCGTTCGAGCAGCGTGTGCAGCCGCCCGGCCTCGCGCGCGGTCTCGAACGTGCGGCCGAGGCCGTCGTGCTTGTCCACCAGGTTGATCGCCTCGTCGGGGTCGGCCTGGAGGTCGTAGAGCTCGTACTCCGGCGCGACGCGTCCCGAGGGGTCGAGGTAGACCGCGTACTTCCAGCGCGCGTCGCGGATGCAGCGGATGCGGTTCGGCTGGCCGGGCGCGTCCTGCAGGGCGGTCCCGGCCTGGTGGTCGTCGTAGGTGAACAGGACCGCGTCGCGCACCGTCTCGGCCTCGCCGCGGAGCACCGGCCCGAGGTCGACGCCGTCGAACGCGTCCGGATCCCCGGGCTGTCCCGACAACCCCAACAACGTCGGGACGAGGTCGACCAGCGACACCAGCGCCTCGCTGTCCCGCGCCGCCGGGAACATCCCGGGGTGCGACACGACGAGCGGGACGTGGATGGCCTCCTCGTAGGCGTTGAACATCTTCTGCCGCAGCCCGCCGTGCGCGAGGCCGAGCTCGCCGTGGTCGGAGGTCCGGACCACGGCCGTGCGCGAGCGCAGCGACGACGGGTCGTCCGGATCCCCGAGCAGTGAGACCAGCCGCCCGATCTTCCGGTCGACCACCCGGTGCAGGTGGGCGTAGAAGTTCGCGTACATCTGCTCCGCCTCGCGCCCGCCCAGGCTCCCGAGGTACGACGACTGTCCGACCTTCGTCATCGCCTGCACGGTCGGCTTCGTGCGCAGGTCCTCGTCGATCGTCGCCGGCAGCGGGACCTGCAGGTCGGCGAACTCCTCCAGCGTGTAGCCGCCGCCTTCGAGCGACGACGGGTAGCCGAGCACGTCGTGCGGGTTGACCAGGCACCACACGAGGCAGAACGGCTCCGGCAGCTCGGCACGCCCGAGCCATGCCTCGACCTGCCGGGTGTAGTCCTCGTCCCAGCCCTCGCCGCTGGTCCCGGCGTTGCCGCCGCCGAAGTTGGTGGCCTTGACGTCGCCGCCCGCGTCGGTCGGCTCCCAGTCCGAGAAGCCGTGGTCGCGCTCGAGCGTCGCGGCGTCGAGCGGCTTCGTGACGTGCCACTTGCCCTTCAGCGCCACGTGGTAGCCGCGCTCGCGCAGGAGCGTCCCCAGCGTCGGGATCGCGGGCGACAGCTGCGGCTCGTTGCCGGCCTTGGGCCCCATCCGCAGCAGCCCGCGCGTGAACTGGCGCGCCAGGTGGCCGCGCGGGACCTCGCCGCTCAGCGCCAGCTTCCCGGCCGTCCTCAGCACGGACGGGAAGTTCCGCGGGTCTGGGAACAGGTCGCCGTGGGTCATCGTCAGCGTCACGCCGTGGCGCGCCGGATAGCGCCCGGTGAAGATGCTCGCGCGGCTGGGCGAGCACATCGCCGACGCGATGAACGCCTGCGAGAACGCCATGCCGGTGCGGCGCAGCTCGGCGTCGTTGGGCATCAGCGCGTCGAGCCACGCCGGGTCCGCGGGCCAGTGTCGCGGTGCGCGTTGCTGATCGGTGATGACCAGGATCAGGTTCGGGGGACGCTCAGGCACGGCGACCGCGACCGTCGCTCAGGCTCGGGATGACGTTGGACAACACCATGCGACCGGTCGTCAACAGCAGTAACTCGGTCTCCTCACGCGTCCGCTCGCCGAGCAGCCACGCGCGCGTCGCGGCGATCGTGAAGTCCGTGAAGCAGCGCAGCGCAAAGCGTGCCTGCGGGGTGTCGCGCACCACGTCGCGGTTCGCGTTCAGCGTGATCTCGACCGCCTGCTCGCGCGCGGCCATCACCAGCGCGGCGATGTCGGCGTCGTCGGGGGCGATCGGCTGGCCGACGAGCGCCATCCACGTCTCGCGGTTGTCGGCGATCACGTCGAGGTGCGCGGCCACGTTGTGCGCCGTGCGCTCCTCGAACGACAGCTCGGGGCCGGCCGTGCGGGCGGCGTTCAGCGCGGCGGCGCCGTCGGACGCCACCGCCAGGAAGACGCCGCGGATGCCCCCGAAGTAGTGGTGGACCAGCGACCGCGCGACGCCGGCCGCCGCGGCGACCTCGGCGGTCGAGACCGTGTTGTAGGGCTGCAGCGCGAACAGGTGCCGCGCCGCGTCCACGATCTCCTGGCGGCGGTCGTCGGGTGCCAGGCGGCGGCCGGGCTCAGGGTTCCGGACGGGCATCGGTGCCGACACGATACGCCTTGTTGACGCCCGTTCCAACAACTGTTGTAATCGTCGCCAACAGGCGCTGGGGTCGGTCGCCTGCTCTGTGGAGGAGACGCAGTTGTCCCGCTCGTACGCGCCGCTGGGAGTCGTGATCGCCGCCCTGCTCGTGGCGGCGCCCGCCGCGCGCGCGGCCGTCGCGATCTCGCCGCTGGACGGGACGCCGGACGCCAACCCCGCCACGCAGGTCAGCGTGCTCGGCGTGGCGCCGGCGAAGATCGCCGCGGTGCGCGCCGTGGGCGCCAGGACCGGTGCGCACGCCGGGACGTTGAAGGACTACTCGGGCCGGCGCGGCGCGTCGTTCGTCCCCGCCCGGCCGTTCGCCGCGGGCGAGCGCGTGGCGGTGACCGTGAAGCTGCGCGGCGCCGCCGCGCGCACCGTCCGGACCTCCTTCACGATCGCGCGGCTCGCGCCGATCCCGCCGATCATCAACCTGCCAGGCACCCAGCCCGGCAAGTTGGAGCACTTCGCCACGCGGCCGGACCTGCTGGCGCCGAAGATCACCGTCGACGAGGACGGGTCGAGCTCGGGCGCGTCGACGTTCATGACCCCGCTGCCCTCGCCGGTCATCCACCCCGACAGCAAGAACACCGTGTCGATCGCCCCGGTCGGGCCGGGCGGGCCGATGATCGTCGACGCGCACGGGAAGTTGGTGTGGTTCAAGCCGCTTGCCGCGCCCGACGTCGCGGCCAACCTCGCCGTCCAGCGCTACCACGGCCGGCGCGTGCTGACGTGGTGGCAGGGCCCGGTGACCGTCCAGGCCTTCGGCCTCGGCGAGGGCGTGATCGCCGACACGTCCTACCGGACGATCGCCACGTTCCACGCAGGCAACGGCTACAAGATGGACATCCACGAGCTCGCGCTCACGCCCGAGGGTGACGCGCTGGTCACCGTGTACTCGCCGGTGCTCGTGCACGGCCAGCCGGTGCTCGACTCGATCATCCACCGCATCGACGTCGCGACCGGCCTGGTGGTGTGGGAGTGGCACGCGCTCGGCCACCTCCCGCTGAGCGAGTCCTATGCCTCGCCCGCGGTCTCGGCCGCCAACGACGTCTACCACATCAACTCGGTCCAGCCGATGGACGGCGGCAGGCGCCTGCTGGTCTCGGCGCGCGACATGGCCGCGGTCTACGCGATCGACGCGCGCAGCGGCCGGATCGTGTGGCGGCTCGGCGGTCGCAAGAGCACCTTCCGGATGGGGGAGGGGTCGCGCTTCTGGCTGCAGCACGACGCGCGCCCGCTGCCCGGAAACCGCGTCAGCGTCTTCGACGACGAAGCCGGGCCGCCGCGCAAGGGTGCCTCACGCGGGCTTGTCCTACAACTCGACATGAAGAAGAAGACCGCGACCGTGCTGCGGTCGGTCACGCGCGCGGAGGACACGAGCGCCCAGAGCGAGGGCAGCGTGCAGCAGCTCGGCAGCGGGAACCTGTTCGTGGGCTTCGGCGCCGCCGGGGCGTTCTCGGAGTTCACGCCGAGCGGAAAGCGCGTCTTCGACGCCCAGCTGCCCGACGGCGACGGCAGCTACCGGACGATCCGCGCGGCGTGGCACGCGACGCCGACGACGCGGCCGGACGTGACCGCGCGGCGCGACGCCGCGACCGGCACGGTCAGCGTCACGGTCTCCTGGAACGGCGCGACGGAGGTGGCGCGCTGGCAGGTCCTGGTGGACGGCGGGACCGCGCCTGCCGCGACGTCCGCGCGCGCCGGGTTCGAGACGACGCTGACGGTGCCCGGCGCCAGCACCGTCGTGGTGCGGGCGCTCGACGCCCAAGGCAAGGTCATCGGGTCGAGCGCCCCGGCGACGGTGGCCGCCACGTGAGCCGCTTGACCCGCCGCGTGCTGCCGCGCGCGGTCGTCGCGGCGGCCCGGATCGAGGCGCCGGCACGCGCCGCCGCGCGCGTCCGCCGGGCGCTGGGCTGCCGCGGGCGCGTCGAGCTGTACTTCGCCTTCGACGACCCGTGCAGCGCGGTGGCGGTCGTCGATCAGGCGCAGCGGCTCGCGTCGTATGACGTCACGGTCGCCGTCCGGCCGGTCGTCGCGCGCGGGATCGCGGGCGACCCGGCGGTCGAGCAGAAGCGCGAGTACGCGATCGCCGACGCGCGCCGGCTCGCCGCGCGCTCCGGCCGGACGCTGACGCGCGAGGTGCCGGTCGCGCCCGAGGAGGTCGCGTTCCTGGCGCGGTGGGTGGCGACGGCCGACACGCCGTCGCCCGCGCTGACCGCGTTCTGCGTGGCGGCGGCGACCAAGTTGTGGATGTCGCTCGATGGCGATGGCGCCATCGACCCCGACGGCTACGCGGCGCTGTGGCGAGCGGCGTTCGACGGCGCCGGCCCGCCGCCGCTGGGCGACGCCGACCCGGTCGCGCGCAACGAGCGCCGGATGGCGCGGCGCAAGATGTACGACACGCCCGCGGCCTACAGCCACGGCCGCTGGTGGTTCGCGCACGACCGCCCCGCGCAGATCGCCGCGTGGCTGCAGCAGCTGGGGTGGGCGCGATGAGCGACCGCCGGGTGGAGCTCTTCTTCTCGTTCCGCAGCCCCTACTCGTACCTGGCGGCGCCGCGCGCGTTCGCGCTGGCCGACAGGTATGACGTCGACGTCGTGTTCCGCGGCGTCATCCCGATGGTCATGCGCGGCCAGTCGGTGCCGCGAGCCAAGTCCCTGCACACGCTGCGCGACGTCGCGCGCGAGGCCGACCGGCTGGGGATGCCGTTCGGGCGGATCCACGATCCGGTCGGCGACGGCGCGATCCGCTGCCTGGTGGTCGCCGAGCACGCCGTCGACGTCGGCCGTGAGCGCGCGTTCGTGGAGGAGGCGAGCCGCGCGATCTGGGGCGAGGCCGTCGAGATCGCGCGCGACCGCGGGCTGCGGACGGTCTGCGAGCGCGCCGGGCTGGAGTGGGAGGCGTGCCGCGCCGCGCTGCAGGACCCCGCGCTGCGGGCGCGCGTCGAGGCGAACACCGACGCGCTGGCCGCGCTCGGGCACTGGGGCGTCCCGGTGCTCGTGTACCGCGGCGAGCAGTTCTGGGGCCAGGACCGCATCGAGGACCTCGAGGTGGTCCTGCGGTCGACCGCGGCGAGAGGACCAAGATGATCAACAGGCTCCGGACCCCCGACGAGCGGTTCGAGAACCTCCCGGACCACCCGTGGGCGGCGCGCCATGCCGAGGTCGGCGACGGCCTCCGCATGGCCCGCGTCGACGAGGGCGATCCCGCGGCGCGCCCCGTCCTGCTCCTGCACGGCGAGCCGTCGTGGTCCTACCTGTACCGCTTCATGATCCCGCCGCTGCTGGCCGCGGGGCACCGCGTGATCGCGCCGGACCTGATCGGCTTCGGCCGCTCCGACAAGCCCACCGATCGCGAGGACTACACCTACGCGAGCCACATGAGGTGGTTGACCGCGTTGGTGGTGGACGTGCTCGACCTCGACGACGTCGTCCTGTTCTGCCAGGACTGGGGCGGCCTGCTCGGGCTGCGCCTGGTCGCCGAGCACCCCGATCGCTTCGCGGCGGTCGTCGCCTCCAACACGTTCCTGCCCACCGGCGACCGCGACCTCGGCGACGGCTTCCGGGCCTGGAAGGCGTACTCGCAGACCACGCCGGACTTCAAGGTCGGCGCGATCGTCAACGGCGGCACCGGCCGGGTGCTCACCGACGCCGAGATCGCCGCCTACGACGCGCCGTTCCCCGACGACTCCTACAAGGCTGGCGCGCGCCAGTTCCCGACGCTCGTCCCGGCCACGTCAGACGACCCCGCCACGCCCGCCAACCGCGCGGCCTGGGAGGTCCTCGGGACGTTCGGCAAGCCGTTCGTCTGCGCCTTCGGCGACCAGGACCCGATCACCCGCGGCGCCGACGCCGCCCTGCGCGCGCACATCCCGGGCGCCGCCGGCCAGCCGCACGAGACGATCACGGGCGCGGCGCACTTCTCGCAGGAGGACGCCGGCCCGGCGCTGGCGGAGATCGTCATCGCGACGGCGCGCCGCGTGAGCGCCTGAGCACCTGCCGCCGCAGGGCCTGCGCGGTGCGATCCCTTCAGTGCTGGGCCTTGCAGGCCCTGTAGGTCCGGGTCAGCGTCGCCTTGGTGCGGTCGCTGAGTCCGACGACGATCTTCAGCGCGTAGCGGCCCTTCGGCAGGCCGGTCAGCGCGACGCCCGCCTTCAGGCGCTTGGCCGTGTAGGTGCGCGCGCGGCGGTTGCCGACCTTGACGCTGACCGAGACGACCTTGGCCTTCGTGGTCTTCGGGTGCGCGACGAGCGCGAGGCGCAGGCGGCGGTTCGCGACGCAGCGCGTCGGCGCGGCGAGCGTGATCAGGTCGGTGGCCTTGGGAGCGTGCTTGATCGGGGTCGTCGCCCTCGGGGTCGTCACCGTCGGCTTCGGCGTCGGCTGCCCGCCCGGCGTCGAGGGCGGCGCCTGCGTGCTCGCGCCGGTCACCGACAGCGTCGCGTTCTCGTAGTCCCCGCCGTTGCTCAGGCGGAGCTGGAACGTGTAGGTCCCGGTGGCCAGCGCGGGCAGGCCGGCATGGACGTGCTGGAGCGCGAGGTTCGCGGCGACCGGCGTGGTCGGCGTTTCCTCGACGAACGACCCGTCCGAGCGCGTGACGACGACCGAGTACCGCGTGTCGTTGCCGTCCGTGTCCAGATCGAAGTCGAGCGACGTCGCGGTCGCGCCGGTGATCGTCGCGTGCGGCGTGCCGTCGACGATGCGCGCGACCTGCGCGGTCTCGTCGTCGGTCACCCAGACGTCATCGTCGGCTCCCTTTGCGCCGGGGTACAGCCGGACGCCCGTGAAGAGCCGGTCCGGGTGGAAGCCTGGTGGGAGCGGGATGTCGGTCGGCGTGGCGGTGCCCTCGCCCTCGTAGCCGAGTTCCGGGACCTCGACGAGGCGGTCGCCGTCGTGCGCGGCGACGAGCATCGACTCGCGGTTGCTCTGGATCAGCCCGCGCGGACCCTCGATCCCGGACGCGGCGATCGCGAACGTCCGATCGGAGTAGGGATCCGGCCCGAACACGGCGAGCTGGCCCGTCCCCCTGAGCGTGACGAACATGCCGTCGAGCCCGTCCGCGAGGTCGGTCGGCTCGCTGCCCGCGGGGAAGGCGATCTGACCGAAGGACCCAAAGGACCCGAAGCCGCCGTTCAGGAACTTGACCTGGTCGCCCGACCACGGGACGAAGGCGTCGTAGTCGTAGCTGGCGACGCCGCCGGTGGCGGGGCCGGTCTGCGTCGCGAGCTCGGTGCCGTCGGCCATGACCAGGCCGACGCCGCCGGTGCACGGAGCGCCGTCGCCCGGATCGACCGCGGTGTAGAACATCGGCCCGTCGCGGTAGTCCGGCGCCATCTCCGCGGGCGGGCAGGTGAAGGTCGACGCCGTCGAGATCGTCCGGACGAGGCCGGTCCCGTCCAGCTCGGCGAAGCCGCGCGACGCGTCGCGCGAGCCGATCGCCACCCACACCAGGCCGTCGGGCGCGAGCGCCGCCGCGTGCGCGGTGCCGGCCGGGCCCGGCAGCGTCACGCGCTTGATCAGCGTGCCGTCGAGGCCGAAGATCGCGTCGGTCTGCGTCGCGGGCTCGATGACGTGGACCGTCCCGTCGTCGGCGATGGCGACGCCATCGCTCGGCGCGTCGAGCGGGATGGTCTGGATCAGCCGCCCGCCCGCGGTGGCCGGGGCCGCCAGGACGAAGACGGCGAGCAGCGGGACGAGCGAGCGTGCGCGAGCCATGAGCGCGGCATTTTGGTCAGGCGAAGCTCACGAGTCAACAGGGTCGCGACATGCTCCTCGTCGCGCTCTACGCCATCGCCGGCAACGCCCCCGCCGCCTCGACGATCTGCCTGCGCAGCCACCGATGCCCCGGGTCCGTGGTCGATCGCGGGTGCCACGTCAGGGTCTCCAGGAGCGGCGGGATCTCGAACGGCGGGCGCACGAGGCGCAGCTCGGCGGACTCCTCGAGCAGGTCGGCGAGCCGGCGCTGGACGAACGTGACGAGGCTGGTTCCTCGCAGCAGCAGCGGTCCGGTGACGAAGCTCCCCACGAGGACGTCGGCGCGTGGCTCGTGTCCGAGCTCGGTGAGCAGCGAGTCGACCATCGACGGCTCGGACCCGACGCTGAAGCTGAGGTAGGGAGCCTTCGCGAAGTCCGCGATGGTCATGGAGTCCGTGACGTCCGGATTGCCCCGCCAGCCCGCGAGCGCGAACGCGTCCTCGAAGAGCTCCTCGCGGGGGAGGCCGCTGTGGCGGCTCAGTCGATCCGGCACGACCGCGAGGTCGACCTCGCCGGACTGCAGGCGCTCGACGTGGTCGCTCATGCCGTGGGTCACGAGCTCGAGGCTGACGTGGGGCGCCTCGGCGGCGAGCGTCCGCGTGACCGGCCCCATCAGGATGAGCGCCGTGTAGTCGGTGACCATCACGCGGAACGTCTGCTCGTCCTGGCGGGGATCGAAGGCCTCGTGCGACGTCACGATGTCCTCGACCTCCAAGAGCAGGTGGTGGACGCGCTCGGCGATCCTCTCGGCGAACGGCGTGGGGCGCATCTCCCGCCCGGACTTGATGAGCAGCTCGTCGCCGAAGATGAGCCGCAGGCGAGCGAGGGCGGCGCTCGCGGAAGGCTGGGTCACCCCGAGGCGCTCGCCGGCGCGCGTGACATTGCGCTCCTGCATCAACGCGTCGAAGGCCTTCAGGAGGTTCAGGTCCATCCCGCGGAGGGGGTCTCCACGCGGAGGCATAGATGTCATCGATGGTCGTGCGTCGAAATTGTGATTTGCCTGCGTAGCTGAAGGGAGCATACAGTCGCCAGAGTTGGATGCAGTCCGGGGTCGCCGGGGTCAACGGAGGAGAGGAACAGGATGCTGTCGAATGCTGCGCGAAAGCGCGTGTTGAGGACGCCCGGCTCACGACTGGTGCGCGCGGCGCTGGCGGTGGCGTGCGTCGCCCCCGCGCTGCTGGCGGGCGGCGTCTCGACGGCCTCGGCCGCCGTGGCGAACCCGTGCACGAGCGCTCCGACGCCGGTGGCGACCCCGCCGTCCAACCCCTTCGGCGCCAACGTCACGATCTTCGACCCGTCGATGTCGGTGAGCTCGATCAACGCCGCGCTCAACGCGACCCCGCCGGCGGGCGGCGGCAAGCGGCAGTTCTTCTTCCTGCCGGGCACGTACGGCGACCCGTCGGCCACCCCGTCCACGGCGACGACGAGCAACGTCATCCAGGCCCAGGTCGCCAGCGGCACCGTCGTCGCCGGCATGGGCGCCGGTCCGTGCGACGTGGTGATCAACGGCGCCTTGAGCATCAACAACGGCAGCCTGGCGATCCGGCCGAGCCAGATGTCGAACCTGACGATCAACCCGATCCAGGCCGGCGTTCCGGCCGGCGGGATGCTCTGGTACACGTCCCAGACCGCGACGCTGCGCCGGGTGAACATCCTGGGCAACTTGTACGTGTCGCAGGTCACCCCGACCGCGGGCGCGTGTCAGAACCCGTGCGACCCCATCACCCAGGGTCTTCAGATCAACATCATCTTCGGCGTCGCCAACGGCTTTGTGATCTCCAACTCGGTCGTCACCGGGAAGGTCATCAACAACGACGGCCTCAACCGCCCGAACGTCGAGGGCGACGGCGGCAACTCGGACATCTACTTCCAGCAGGACAACATCGGGGGCTACACGGGCTTCGGGTCCGACATGGTGTTCAACGGCACGCTCGGCGCTCCGTCGGACGACTTCGGCCCCGGCTCGATCTCGCCGTACGCCGCGCCCGGCCACATCACCAACGTCACGCGGGCCCCGGTGATCCGCGAGGCGCCGTGGGTCTACTACGACGGCAGCGCGTTCCAGGTGTTCCGTCCGTCGGCCCAGTTCGACGTGCGCGGCCCCAACTGGAGCACGGCCGCGAGCCAGGGCGACTCCCTGCCGCTGAGCAGCTTCTACCTCGCCACCGCGGCGACGGACACGGCCTCGACGCTGAACGCCGCGCTGGCGGCCGGGAAGAACCTGATCATGGGTCCGGGCACCTACGTCCTCGACGCGCCCCTCACGGTCACCCAGCCCGACACGGTGGTCATGGGCCTGGGCGACCCGATCCTGCGGGCCGACAACACGTCGACCCTCGTGGTCAAGGACTCCGCCGCGGGCTCGGTGTTCTCCAAGTTCAACGCGGACGGTCGCGCGTTCGACCCGAACGACGTGGGGCAGGTGCCCTTCGCCGACAACCAGATCGTGATCGGCGAGACGCCGCACGGGGGCGGCTCGTCGACCGATCCGACGACGCTGAGCGACGTCAGCTCGGTCAGCGGCTCCACCAACCTGTACCTGATCAACCAGGACTACACGATCCTGAACGAGGGCCAGATCCAGAGCAACAACAACTCCGGCGACGGCTACACCACCACCAACTGGGCCGACGCGTCCAGCAGCGACACCGGCGCCATCGTCAACGGCGACCACATCACCTGGCAGGGCATCTGGCTCGAGCACTTCAAGAAGACGCACATCACCTGGAACGGTGAGTACGGCAACGTGACGTTCCTCCAGAACGAGCGGCCGCTGACCGTGCCGTTCGACGTGCCCGGGGAGATCGGCCAGCAGCCGCACGTGTGGAAGATGAACGCCGACTTCGACGGGTACCCGTCGCTGGCCATCTCGCCTGACGTCGACCACTTCACCCTGCACGGGTTCCAGTCGTGGAGCCGGCTCGGGAACGGCTGCTACTGCAACGTGACCAGCGTGATCACGACCCCGGTGAAGCCGGGCGTGACCCTCCACGCGCTGTTCACCGGTGAGATCCTCGGCTCGACGCCCCCGGGCACGACGCCGACCGGCGCCACGGTGGGCGGCGCGTTCAACCTGGTCAACCTGGACGGCGTCTCGGCCTCGGTGCCCTTCTCCACGGGGCCGTGGGGCGGGACGTCGGCGTGGCCGTACTCGGACGTGGCCGGCCACGGGGCCACGGCGCGGATCCGGGACTTCCCGACCGCGGCCGACTACCCGGCGGCCGACCCGACCGGTCCGAAGGGCGACACCGGCCCCGCGGGCCCGGCCGGCCCGATCGGTCCCGTCGGTCCCGCCGGCCCTGTCGGTCCCGTCGGACCGGTTGGTCCCGCGGGCCCCAAGTCGGACGCCCCGGGCAAGCTGGCGGTCGCGACCAAGCACGTCACGGTCAAGGTCCGCGGCAAGAAGCAGCAGCGCACGCGGCTCACCAGGCTGTCGGTGAGCGGCCTGGTCGCCGGCTCCACGGTCCGCGTCGCCTGCGACGGCACAGGCTGCGGCACCTCCAAGGCGACCTCGGTCAAGGTCAAGGGCACGTCGGTCAGCCTGCTCGGCACGAAGACGGTCAAGGGCAAGCTCCTGGCCAAGAACACGCTGATCAAGGTGACGGTCACCGCGACGGGGCACCGGGCGCACACGCTCTACTACGTCGCGAAGTAGCCGGGCGCGCTCACCCGCGGGCGGGCTTTACGCTCCGCGGGTGAGCGATCGACCGCGAGGACGCACCGTGATCGCGCCGGTCGTGGTCGCTGTGGTGGTGGCCGCGGTGGTCGTGCTGCGGCCCGATCGCCTGACGGTCGACAAGGCAAGCGAGGCGATCGCGAAGGATGTCCCCGCCGCGCGCGTGGCCGCTGGCCCGCGCGTGGAGGGAGCCAGGTTGCTCGTCGTCCATGTCGCCCGGAAGGGGATGGCGGCCGACGTCCTGGTCACCGTCGGTGACACGGCGAGTGATCCGCGGGACGCCCTGCTCGCCGCCGAGCGCAGGGCCGGCCGGGGTTGGGGGTCGGAGGTGTCGTGCAAGAACTACGCGGTCGCGTACCGGTTCTCGCGGCCGGATCCCGACGGCGACGCGTACGCGATGGCGTTGCCGGTCGAGTCGGCGGTCAACCGGGCCACGCCGGACGGCGAGCGCGACTGCCAGGGCTGAGCTCGAGTCCCGTCGCTCACCCGCCGACGAGCGCCCCGCCCCCGCGGGGCGCGCGCAGCGTCGCCGTGCGCGTCGGCTCGGCCGCGCCGCGGTCGGGCAGTTGCGCCGTCGCGTCGGACCGGTCCGGGGTCAGGCCCAGGAGCGTCGTGAGCAGCAGCAGGGGCGCGCCGGCGGCCCAGGCCTGGGGTCGCGATGCCGTCGGGAAGGCGACCGGCACGCCGGTCGCGTGCGCGGGGTAGCCGGCGAAGACCTCGGGCAGGCGGTGCTCGAAGTGCGGGGCCGCGGAGAGCAGGGCGCCGCCGATGACGCTCGCCGCCGCGTGCTGGCCGTAGCGCGCCAGGCCCGCGACGATCAGCGAGTTCTCGTGGGGCCACACGGTGCCGGTGTGGTAGCCGAGCGGGTTGTAGCCGTCCTCGCCGCTGCCCAGCGTCCGGACGCCCCAGCCGGAGAAGAGCTCCTCGCCGAGCAGGCGCTCCGCGGTCGCTGTGGCCTCGTCATCGCTCAACAGCCCCGACCACAGCAGATGCCCGATGTTGGACGTGAGCCCGTCGACCTGGCGCTTGTCGCCGTCGAGCGCCAGCGCGTGGCATCCGCGCTCGGGCATCCAGAAGTCCTGGCGGACGCGGTCGCGCAGGCGGTCGGCCTGGTCGTCGAGGCGGGCGGCCAGCGTCGCGTCGCCCCAGACGTCGCGCGCCAGCCGCGCGCAGCGCCGGCGCGCGTCGTAGACGTAGCCCTGGATCTCGCACGTCGCGATCGGCCCGCGCGCGAGCGTCCCGTCGGCGAACTGCATCGAGTCCCAGCTGTCCTTCCAGCACTGGTTGAGCAGCCCGGTCTCGACGTTGCGCCGCTCGTACTCGACGTAGCCGTCGCCGTCCGCGTCGCCGCTGTCGTCGATCCAGGACAGCGCCGCGCGCGCGTGGGGCTCCAGCTCGCGGACGAGCGCGTCGTCGCCGCTCCAGCGGTGGTACTCGTCCAACAGCACCAGGAACAGCGGCGTGGCGTCCGCGCTGCCGAAGTAGGGGGAGTGGGGGCGGCGCCCGGTCGCGGTCAGCTCGCCGAAGCGCAGCTCGTGCAGGATCTTGCCGGGCTCCTGCTCGTGGAAGTCGTCGCGGACCGTGGCCTGGCGCGCCGCGAGCACGCGCAGCGTCGTCGCCGCGAAGCCGGGGAGGTAGGGGAGAGCCTGGAAGCTCGTGATGATGCTGTCTCGGCCGAAGAGGGCCATGAACCACGGCAGGCCGGCGGCCGGCAGCGCCGCGGTGGCGTCGATGTCGGGGTGCAGGCGCAGGGCGGCGAGATCGGAGAGGCTGGAGCGGTAGGTGCGCGCGAGGCTCGTGTCGTCGGTCTCCAGGACCGGCGCCTGCTCCAGCCAGGCGTCCAACTCCATGGCCTTGATCGCGCGCTGGCGCTCGAGGCCGCCGGTCGGCGCGGTCCGGGCCGGGAACGTGGCGCCGGCCTGGCGCGAGCGCGGCGTCACCGTCGCGGTGGCCGTCCAGCTCTCGCCGGCGGCCAGCTCCAAGGTGTAGGCCAGCCCGCCGCCGATGAGCCGCGCCGCCGGATCGGTGCGGATCTCGACCGAGCGGGCGAAGTCGCCGCGCTCGTAGCTGAGCGTCAGCGAGCCGTCGGCGTCGTCGTGGTGCCAGGCGATGTCGCGGTCGGCGTCGCTGCCATCCTTGACCTCGAAGAGGTCGGCGAAGTCGGTGTCGACCACCAGCCGCACCGCGAGCTCGCTGGTCTCGTGGCGGTGGCTGACGATCGTGATCTGCTCGGTCCAGACGTGGTCGAGCAGCCGCCGGCGCATGATCGAGTAGGGCGCCGCATCCTCGGGCGCGACGTCGGGCGTCAGGAAGAACTGAGCGAGGAAGTGCGTGGACTGATCGAGACCGAGGAGCGTCAGCGGCGTGGCGTCGACCTCCAGCTCCCAGCGGGAGAGGAAGCGCGTGTCGTCGGAGAAGAACCCGTGCTCGCGGCCGCCGCCGGGTCGGACGTCGCCGCTGCGGTCGCCGACGACGAACGTGCTGCCCTCCAGGACGCTGACGGTGCGCTCAGCCACGCGCCGCCGCCGCTGCGCCCGCGACCGCGACCGCCGCCGCGCTCGCGACCGGCCGGTCCGCGACCGAGGCGTACAAGTCGGCGTAGGCCCGCGCGATGACCGTCGCGTCGCAGTGCTGGACCACCCAGTCCCGGCAGTCGCGCGGCGAGAGCGAGGGCAGCCGGTGGACCGCGGCCGCCATCGCGGCCTCGTCGGCGACGAGGAACCCGGTCGTGCCGTCCACGACGATCTCCGGCGCGGCGCCCTCGTCGAACGCGATGACCGGCGTTCCGCACGCGGCCGCCTCGATCATGACCATGCCGAACGGCTCGTCCCATCGGATCGGCATGAGCAGGCCCCGCGCGCCGGCGAAGAGCGCGCGCTTGGTCGCGCCGCCGACCTCGCCGACGAACCGCACGCGGTCGCCGTCCAGGTGCGGCGCGACCTCGCGGGCGAAGAACGCCTCCTGGCCCGGCTGGATGATGCCGGCCAGCACGAGCGGCACGCCGGCCTCGCGGGCGGCGACGATCGCGCGCTGCGGGCCCTTCTCGGCGTTCAGCCGGCCGACCCAGAGCAGGTACTCGTCCTTGACGACGCGCAGCGGCCAGGCCGCGACGTCGACCGGGTTGCGGATGATGGCGGTGGGCGCGACGCCGGCGGGCGCCGAGGCGGCCTGCGCGGCGCTGATCGCGACGAGCGCGCCCTTGTGGCCGTGCCCGGCGTAGAACGCGCCGGTGCCCGCGTCGAACGGGCCGTGCAGCGTGTGCACCAGCGGGACGTCGAGCCGGTCGGCGAGCGCCAGCGCGGTGAAGCCGCAGTGGTCGTGGACGACGTCGAAGGCCGGCAGGCCGTCGTGCTCCTCGATCGCGGCGAACGCGCGCGCGACGTGGTCGGACTCGTAGAGCGCCCGCTCGATCTCGTCCGGGTGCGCGAGGTCCAGCAGCGTGACGACGCGCGCGGCCGACAGCGAGCCCGGCGCGCAGAACAGCGTGACGTCGTGGCCGAGGGCGACGAGCGCCTCGGTGAGCGCGCTGACGACGGTCTCGACCCCGCCATAGCCGGTGGGGGGAACGGCGATCCACGGCGGCGCGAGCATGGCGATGCGCAGCGGGTCCGGTGCCCGTGGGCGAAGCGACGACGTAGAGGTGATGCCGTCCTGCCGCACCGAACGCGGCGAGAGGCTGGGGCTGATGGTTCGGGTCATATGACCCTTCCGCTCGAAGGCCCGGTTGGAGTCCACCCTAGCGGGCGACTCGGTGTGCGTCGTTCATCAGTCGGTCGGCGGCACGGGCAGCGCGACGGAGCGTGCCATCGCCTGCTCCACGGCGAGGTCGTCGAGCACGAGGTCGGCGGAGGCGATCAGCCGGTACCCCACGAGCGCCTGTGCCGGGAGGGCCTGCAGGGGTCCTGCGCAGAAGGGACAGGACGCGAGCGCCGAGCTTTCGCGAGCGAAGCGAAACCGGCACGCCGGACAGCAGCTGCGGGTCATGGGAGACCCTTTCGTTGGGAGACACCAGTGTAGCCCTCCGCCGTTGTGCGGGTACAACGTACGGCTACCGCGTGCCCACCGCGACGTCCGCGTCGGCCTCGATCCGGAAGCGCCAGGACGTCGTCTGCTCCCACGTCGCGAGGACGTCGCGCTCGCCGGCGCGGTCGACGTCGTCGAGGATCACGGTCGCGCCGTCGACGAGCCGCGGCTCGAAGAACGCCAGCGCCGGGAGGCGCCGGTGCGCGTCGGCCGGCTCGAAGGCGGGCGGGCCGTCGACGACGAGCAGGTCGACGGTGGCCGGCAGGGGTTCCAACGCAGCCGGGTCGTACCACGCCGGCTCGCCGGTCAGCGGGGCGTGCAGCACGGTGGCGACGTCGTCGAGGCCCTCGCGGCGCAGCAGGTCGCGCACGCGATCGGCCCAGCCCGCGTCATGCTCGATGGCGGTCAGCGTGCCCGCGCCGCGCTGGCGCAGGAGCCGGGCCAGGACGACGGTGCTCGCGCCGCTGCCGCACTCCACGACGCTCGTGCGGTTGGCGTACATGATGTCGTTGCACACCAGGACGAGGCCCGCCGGGCGCATCGCGCCGGTGTTCCACGGCAGGTAGCCGCCGGCGTCGAGCAGCGGGCGCAGGACCTGCCAGGCGTGCAGGTCCTCCAGGCTCGCGCGGTCGTCCGCGGCGCGGGTCACGCGGCCACCAGCGGGAACGCGCGCTCGCCGTAGTCGGCCTCGTAGCGCGAGGCGACGCGCGAGACCTCGAACTGCTGCGCCCAGGTCCGCGCGCCGGCGATGTCGGTGCCGCGCGCGCCGTCGACGACCTCCTGCAGCGCCCAGGCGAGGGCGGCGGGGTCGTCGGGCTCGACGATGAGCCCGCGATCCTCGGCCAGCGTCTCGGGGAAGCCGTCGACCCGCGTGCCGACGACCGGCACGCCCAGGCCCATCGCGAGCACCGCGGCCTGGGAGAACGCCTCGTCGCGGGACGGGCACGCCTGCACCGTGGCGCCGGCGACCCAGGTCGCCGGGTCGTCGCGCCAGCCCGGCATCGTCACGAGGCCGCCGAGGCCCAGCTCGGCGATCCGCGCGCGCAGCGCGGGCTCCAGGGGGCCCGCGCCCAGGATGTACACGGGCGGCGACGCCTCCATCAACCCGATGGCCTCGATCAGCACGTCGGGACCCTTGTCGGCGCTCAGGCGCCCGGTGTAGACGATCCGCTCGCGCGGGAGGCCCTGCCGCGGGACCGCGTCGAGGCCGTCGACCGGTGAGGTACCGCGCGTGATGCGCTCCTCGCGCATCCCCGCGCGCAGGACCCCCGCCCGGGCGCCCGGGCTGTGGGCGTAGAAGCGGTCGATCCGGCTCGCCGCCTCGGCCATCGCCGGCCACTGCGGGAGCGCCGGCCAGAGGTAGTCGTTGTGCTCGCTGGCGAACAGCGGGACACCCGCGGGCACGGCGCGCGCTGCCGCCCACCAGCCGCCGAACATGTGCGCGTGGACGACGTCGGCGTCCTGCAGCCGGGGCGCCAGCCACGCGGCGAACGCCGGATCGGCGCGCCACTGGAGATCCGTCGTGTGAGGGTCCATCAGCTCGGGCTCGAGGCCATGCGCGCGAGCGAGATCCACACCGGCAGCGGTCGCGTAGCCGACCAGCAGCCGCGTCCTATGCCCACGCGCGTCGAGCTCCCGGCTGATGCGCAGCAGCGAGAGCTGGGCGCCTCCGGGTTCGAGCTTGGCCAGGACCCGGGTGATAAGCACGTGAAACCAATGTAGCGGTTGAACGTGACCGGCGGGTGAACGGCAGGTGAACGCGAGGCGTCGAGGGTTCCCGAGGATTCAGGACTTGCGCGCCACGACGCACTGCGCCAGGGCGGGGTACGAGTAGCCGACGACGTACTGGCGAGGTTGGACTGGATCCGGTCCTTGTCGAACTCGGCGAAGCCGTGGATCTCCGCGGGATCGCCCGTGACGAGCTCGGCGCCGCATGCCTCCACGACCTCGGCGGCAACGAGATCCGCAACGCCATCACCAACAGCGCCGGCACGCAGTGGAGCCGGGTGTTCGATCACACCCAGACGATCGCTGACCTCACGACGACGTCGCCGCTGATCCAGAGCGCGACCGACGAGGCCGGCAACGTCACGTCCTACAGCTACGGCAAGGCCGACCGCCTCGCGCGCGCAGACCAGGAACGGCGCCGCGCCGGTCGACGACTGGCAGTACACCTACGACGGCGCCGGCAACCGCAAGACCCGCGTGCGGACGCTCGGCGCGGGCTCAGCGGTCACCACCACCTACGCCTACAACGCCGCCAACGAGCTTTGCTGGGCCTTCACCGGCACCTCGGCCAACCCCTGTGGCTCAGTCCCCTCGGGCGCGACGACCTACGCCTACGACCCGGCCGGCAACCGCACCACGGGCTCGGTCGGGTACGACGCGCTCTCGCGCCTGACCTCACTTGCCGGCACCAGCCTCGATTACCTCTCACCCGGTAGCGGCGAGCTGACCAGCTACGGCACGACCAGCTTCCAGAACAACATCATGGGCCTCTCCCGCGAGATCCGATCATCAGGCTCGACCAACACGCTGATCCGCCAACCCAACGGCGCGCTCGTCGCCCAACGCGTGGGTACCACCAGCAAGCAATGGATCTTCACCGACAACCTCGGCTCCACCGTCGCGATGGCCGATAGCGCGTCCAACACCCTGGCCCGCCGCTACACCTACACCCCCGACGGCGACCCATCGACCAGCGGCACCGGCGCCACCACCGACGTCCAGTACGCCGGCGGCCAGCGCATCAGCAACCTCTACCACTACGGCGCCCGCTACTACGACCCGCTCACCGCGTCCTGGACTCAGCAGGACCCGATCAACCAGATCGGCTCGCTGGGGCAGGCCAACCGCTACAGCTACGCTGCCGGCGACCCGGTTAACGGTTCAGACCCGTCAGGTGCTTTGTCGTTCAGTGTCGGAGTCGATCTCGGACCAGATAGCGTTGGAGTGACGGTCAACCACGACTTCTCGTCCCATGTCTATCGCCAAGTCACCCGGTTGGCGACGCATATGGCGCTCACGCTCAAGTGAATTCGAGCGATGTGCATCCGAACACTGAGTCCATCTCGGGTGAGGGCTGCTACGACTTTGTTTGCGGTGGCGTGTCGAGCGGCAAATCCGGCGGATACTCCTTGGGCGTCGGCGCCGAAGAGGATGCCAACATCGGATATCGGCACTACTACAACTAGGACAGGTCTTGGCGAACGTTTTTGGAGCCCTGTTGGTTGGAGTTGTGGGCTTGTATACGGTGCTGCGCGCCGAATTCATCGGATCGGAGGTTGCCGCTCGACAGCGTCGTCCGGGCGCGCGCTCCTTCGACATCTGGTTCGTACACATCGTTGGCGTCCTCATCGTGTGCGGAGCGGTGTGGTCCGCGCTCGCATAGGGACGGCGCCCTGCAGCAAGGACTACTCCAACCCAGCCTGGGTCCGGCATTGGATGGCCTGCGCCAGATTCGGAGGATTTCGATCATCTTGTCGACGCGTCGCCCGCCGCCGTGAAAGAGGCGGCCGTGCGTCGACGATGCCGCCCGTCCAAGGCCGTGTCGGTTGTCCTCGCAGCGGGTACGGCGGCCGTGTCTGGCGGCCATGCCATATGACCTGATCGAGAGGCAAGAGACGTGCAACGTCTGTCCCGGTGCCAACGGTGAGCAAGTTCGTCGCCGAGAATCCCGATACGGCCGGGTGAGACGCTTGGTGAAGATGCTGAGCCCTCTCGCAGCAGGGTGCGCGCTGGCGGTGGCTCTCATTGCGATCGGTCAGTTGGAAGGTGGGGGACCGGACGTGCTGCTTGCCGTGATCCTCGGGGCCGGAATGGCTCTAGGCATCGCCGTGAAGCACTTGCGGTCAACGCGCCGGCGAGAGCGCGAGGGGTGATCCACATCCTCATCGTGCTCGTGGCGGCGTGCCTGTTTGGGCTGATCGCCTATCGCAGGAGCGATGGGGCAGACGCGCCTTCGAGCCACGCGCCGGCCTGGCGCTGATCGAAGGCGAGCGCGCCACGTGGCTCTACACGGTGTTCCCGCCGATCGCGATGGGGCTGATCAAGCACCCTGACTTCGCGACGACCGACCTCAGCTCCGTCCGCGGCCTGCTGAACGTCGCGCCGCCCGACACGCTGGCGCTGCTGCAGGACGCGTTCGCGCCCGCGGTGCAGATCGGCGGGCACTTCGGGATGACCGAGTGCGCCGGCGCGATCACCTGCAACGAGTGGGACGCGCCGCTGCGGCGGCGGGTGGAGACGTGCGGCGCGCCGCTGCCGGGCGTCGAGGTGCGCGCGGTCGACCCGGAGACGGGCGCGGCGGTGGCGCCGGGCGTCCGCGGCGAGCTGCAGATCCGCTCGTACGGGCTGTTCGAGGGCTACCACAAGGACCCGGCCAAAACCGCGGAGGCGTTCACCGACGACGGCTGGCTGTCCTCCGGCGACGCCGGCCTGCTCGACGCGGACGGCATGGTGGTCTACCTCGGCCGGATCAAGGACATGATGAAGGTCGGCGGGGAGAACGTCGCGCCGGCCGAGATCGAGTCCCACCTCTCCACGCACCCCGACATCAAGCTCGTCCAGGTCGTCGCGGTGCCCGACGAGCGCCTCGACGAGGTGCCCGCGGCGTTCGTCGAGCTGGTCCCCGGCCGCGAGCTCGCCGCCGAGGACGTCGTCGCCTTCTGCGAAGGCCGGATCGCGAGCTTCAAGGTCCCCCGCCACGTCCGCTTCGTCTCCGAGTGGCCGATGTCGGCGACCAAGATCCAGAAGTTCCGTCTGCGCGAGGCGATGCTCGCCGAGCTGGGTGCCGACCGGCGCTAGTGACGTCAGGGCTTCAGCGAGATGAAGCTCTCGTGGTCGGCGTGGTAGAAGCGGATGTCGAGCGTGCGCAGGTAGGTGTGCAGGCCGGCGTCCTGGATCGGGATAAGGTACGCGGGCTTGTCGGACTCGTTGAAGTGCGCGTGCCAGAGGCCCGGAGGCGTCACGAAGGCCTGCCCCGGCTGCCAGACGGCGCGGTGGGGGTTGAGGATGTTGCCCGCGTCGTCGAGCGCGGGGCCGAGCAGCGTGTAGCAGCCGGGCTCGCAGTCGATGATGTAGTCCAACGCCACCGACTCGTGCCGGTGCGGGAGCTGGACGGCGCCCGCGGGGAGCACGCCGAACATGGTCCACAGCACGTGCGTGATGGTGCGCGTCTGCTCGAAGTTGCGGTTGGCGAGCAGGACGCTGACGCGGCTGCGGTTGGCGGCGTGGGGATCGCGCTCGATCTCCTGCAGGCGGGCCAGCGCGACCTCGCTCTCGTACAGCGTCGGCGTGAAGCGCGGCGCCCCGGGCGTCACCCCGAGGTAGCGCAGGAGCGGCGCGTCGTGGACCCAGTAGAACGCCGCGTCCTCGGCGGCGTGATGCGTCGCGGCGCCGCCGGCCGGAAGCGTGAAGAAGTCGCCCGCCTGCCAGTCGATCTCGTCGCCCTCGAACACCGTGCGGCCGCGGCCGCGGATCACGTAGTAGACCTCCGACGTCGCGGCCGCGTTGGTCTCGAGCGGAGCGGTCGGCTGAACGATCACGAAGCTGGCGCAGAGCGACGGCGAGGTCGCCGGGCCCTCGATCCGCAGGTCGCCGCTCAGGTCGAACGGCACGACCCGCGAGGCGCCGCCGGGGCCGTGCAGCCGGCCGGGGAACGCGGCCACCGGGACCCTCGGGATCAGGCCGGCGCCGAGCGGGTTGGCCGCCTTGCTGTACTCGTAGTACTGAGCGTCGGCGCTGTGCTCTGAGCCGGCGATGGTCATCGGTCCAAGGTCACGCACGGACGCCGCGCCAGGCGCTGGCCTCACGGACGGTTCGCGTCGCCCCCATGGGCCGTCCTGACGCCGCTCGGGGCTGGGACCATGATCGGCGTGAGAGTGGTCGTCGACCTGACCCGCTGCCAGGGCTATGCGCAGTGCGCGTTCGCCGCCCCGGAGGTCTTCAGGATGCACGACGCCGAGGCGCTGCAGTACGACCCGCTGCCGGACGACGGCCAGCGCGAGCGCGTCCTGCGCGCCGCCGCGGCGTGCCCGGTCCAGGCGATCCACGTGTCGGAGGCCGACACGCTCACGCCCCGGCGGCGACCGCCGGGGAAGCGCAGCGGCGGACGCGTCGTCGTCGTCGGCGCGTCGCTGGCGGGCCTGGCGGCGGCGTCGGCGCTGCGGGCCGAGGGCTTCGACGGGTCGCTGACGCTCGTCGGCGACGAGGTCCACGCGACCTACGACCGCCCGCCGCTGTCCAAGCAGGTCCTGAGCGGATGGGTGGACGCCGAGCGCACGACGCTGCCGGCGCTCGCGGAGGTCGACGAGCGGCTGGGCGTGCGCGTGGTGGCGCTGGACCTCGACGCCCGGCGCGTCCGCCTCGCCGACGGGCACGAGCTGGAGTACGACCGCCTGCTGATCGCGACGGGCGCGCAGGCGCGCCCGTGGCCGGACCCGGTCGAGGCCGCACTGGAGGGCGTGATGGTCCTGCGCACCAGCGACGACGCCGCGCGGCTGCGGCAGCGGCTGGCCGCCGGGCCGCGGCGCGTGCTGGTCATCGGCGCGGGCTTCACCGGCTGCGAGATCGCCTCCGCCTGCCGTGAGCTGGGCCTGGCCGTGACGGTCGCCGAGCGCGGCCCGGCGCCGCTGGCCGGCGCGCTGGGCGGCGTCGTCGGCGCGGTCGCGGCCGACCTGCAGCGCGCGCACGGGGTGGACCTGCGCTGCGGCGTCACGGTCACGCACCTCGAAGGCGACGCGGACGGCCGGCTGCGGCGCGCCCGGCTGTCGGACGGCTCGACGCTGGAGGTCGACGTGGCCGTGGCCGCGCTGGGCGCGGTGCGCGACGTCGCCTGGCTGCGCGACGCCGGCCTGGCGGCCACCTCCGCGGGCCTGGCGTGCGACTCCGGCTGCCGCGCCTACGACGTCGACGGCCTCGTCCGCGACGACGTCTTCGTCGCCGGCGACATCGGCCGCTTCCCGCACCCGCTCTACGACTACCGCTTCCTGTCCCTCGAACACTGGGGCAACGCGATCGAGCAGGCGCGCATCGCGGCGCACAACATGGTGTGCGACCCGAGCGACCGCCGGGCGCACCTGGCCGTGCCGGTCTTCTGGTCGTCCCAGTTCGGCATCAACATCAAGGCCGTCGGCGTGCCGAGCTTCGCCGACGACGTCGTGATCGCCCAGGGATCGGTCGCGGAGCGCCGCTTCGTCGCCGTCTACGGCCACCGCGGACGCGTCGTCGCGGCCGTGGGCTTCGACCAGGCCAAGTGGCTGGAGTTCTACACGCGCATGATCGACGCCGCCGCGCCGTTCCCGCCGCCGTTCCGCACGTTCGACACGCCGGCGGCGCATGAGGCCATCCCCGCCGGCCTGCCCGCCCGGACCGACACCTCCGAGTTCGACGTCGTCGTCGCAGGCGAGGCGCCGCGTCCACGGCACGTGCGCTGGGTGGAGCACCAGGCATGACCGTCTTCGACCAGATCATCGACCCCGCCAACCGCGCGAACCCCTACCCGCTCTACGCCGAGCTGCGCCGGACGCCGGTGACGCGACAGGACGACGGCACCTGGGTCGTCAGCACCTACCAGGAGATCGTCGACCTGCTGCACGACCCGCGCGTGAGCTCCGACCGGCGCAACAACCCCCAGCTCGCCGGCGAGCGCGATGCGGTCGTCCCCGCGTTCATCGGCCTCGACCCGCCCGAGCACGACCGGCTGCGCGAGATCGCGACCCGGCCCTTCGGGCCGCCGCACACGCCGGGGCGGATCGACGCCCTGCGGTCGTCGCTGCTGGAGACGACGACGCGGCTGATCGACGGCATGCACGGGCAGGACGTCGTCGACGTCGTCGACCAGCTCGCCTACCCGCTGCCGGTCAGCGTGATCTGCCGGCTGCTCGGGGTTCCCGTCGCCGACGAGCCGCGCTTCCACCGGCTGGCCGACGCGATCATCGAGAGCAACGACCCGTACACGGGCACGCTCGTGGAGCGCCGGCGCAGGACCAACGCCCTCAGCGCCGAGCTGCGGGCCTATCTCGACGGGCTCCTCGACGCACGCCGCGACGCGCCCGGCGACGACCTGCTCTCCGCGTTCCTGACCGACGGCGAGCCCGACCAGCGGATGTCGCGCGACGAGCTCCTGGCCACCGCCCAGCTGCTGCTGATCGCGGGCCACGAGACCACCGTCAACATCATCACCAACGGCATGTTCACGCTGCTGCGCCACCCGGACGTCCTCGACCGGCTGCGGCGCGAGCCCGATCTGAGCATCGGACTGGTCGAGGAGCTCCTGCGCTACGAGCCGCCCGTCCAGTTCGTGCAGAGCCGCGTCGCGCTGGCCGACCTCGACGTCGCCGGGACCACGATCCCGGCCGGGTCGCCGATCACGCTGGTGCTCGCCGCCGGCGATCGCGACCCGAACCGCTTCCCCGAGCCGGACCGCTTCGACCCCGACCGCACCGACAACCAGCACCTGGGCTTCGGCGGCGGCGTCCACTACTGCTACGGCGCCGCGCTGGCCCGGCTCGAGGCGCAGGTCGCCCTCACCGAGCTCGCGCGGCGCCTGGTCGACCCGCGCCTGGTCGAGGACCCGCCGCCCTACCGGCCGAGCCCGCAGCTGCGCGGCCCGCGCCACCTGCTGGTGGCGGTCGACGGCATCCTCCCGGCCTGAACGCGAGGCTGGCCGGCGCGGACCGGACGCGGGCGTCGATTCGACCCACGTCGAATCCATCGACCGGACGCCCCGCTCGGCGCAAGCTGCGCGGCATGCACCTCATCCGCATCGACCACGTCTCGCTCGACGTCGGCGACCGGCCCGCGTCGCTCGCCTGGTACGAGGACGTCCTCGGGCTGCGCGCCGCCGCCCGCCACGCCGTCCCCGACGAGCCCGTCTTCCTCGGGCCCGCCGGCCGCCGCCTCGGGCTGTTCGCCGACCGCCCGCGGCCCGGCGTGCGCCACGTCGCGCTCGCCACCGACGCCGCCGGCCAGCACGCGCTCGCCGCGCGCCTCGACCAACTCGAGATCGCCCACCGCGCCGAGCGCCACCGCGACAGCGACTCGCTGTACTTCCCCGACCCCGACGGGATCATGTTGGAGGTGATGGTGCCCCGGTAGCGTGACGCCCGCCGTGGTCCGGTTCGTCTTCGAGGTCGAGGATCTCGCCCACACCCGCTTCGCGATCTCGCCGCTGCTGGAGCTCAGCCACGCGCTGCTGGCGCTGCGCGACCCGTCGTCGGCGGCGCTGCACGTGCCGTGGCTGCGCTCGCTGAGCGGCCGGCTCGACGGGATCGCGCTGGAGCGTGCGGTCGTGCTGACGCCGCCGCGCGGCTACACGCCGGACTTCCTGGTGCCGCCGCCGCTCGGTCCGCTGGGCGGCGTCGAGGAGGGGCTCGCCGCGCTGCGCGCCACGCCGGCGCGGCGGATCCGCGCCGACATGGAGCTGTTCGGCACCCAGCATCCGGGCGCGCGGGCGACCGTGGACGCCTGGCTGGCGCAGCCGCGCCGCGAGCTGCGGCTCCTCGCGGACGTGCTGGAGGCGTTCTGGGAGCGCGCGATCGTCCCGGTCTGGCCGCGCGTGCAGGCGTTCCTGGACGCCGACGTCGCGCACCGGTCGCGCCGCCTCGCCGCCGTCGGGCCGGCCGGCCTGTTCGACGACCTCGCCGACGGCGTGGCCTGGCGCGACGGCGTGCTGGAGGTCACCGTGCCGCGCCACGACGGGACCCTGCCGCTCGGCGGCCAGGGCCTGCTGCTCGTGCCGTCGGCCTTCGCGGCGACGCGGCCCTTCGTCATCGACCGCGCCCCGTGGCAGCCGACGCTCATCTACCCGGCGCGCGGGATCGCGACGCTGTGGGAGGAGGCGCCGGCCGCGCCGAGGAGCCTCGCGCGCCTCCTCGGCCCGACCCGCGCGGCGATCCTCACCGATGTGGGCGCGCCGCGCTCGACCCAGGAGCTCGCGCGCCGCCTCACGCTCAGCCCCGCCACCGCGTCGCACCACCTCGCCGCCCTGCGCGACGCCGGCCTGGTCGCCGGCCGACGCGAGGGCCGCGCGGTGCTCTACGTCCGGACGGCGCTGGGCGACGCGCTCGCCGGCTGACCGCCCCGGCGCCTCACTCCGTCTCCAGCTGGCGCAGGTTCGTCCGCGCCAGCTCGACGATGTGGTCGCCGCGGCCCGACAGGACGCTGCGCGTCGCCCAGAGCGCGAAGCCGCCGGCCTGGCGCGCGCTGATGTGCGGCGGGATCGACAGCTCCTGGCGCGCGGTGACGACGTCGACGACCGCCGGCCCGTCATGGGCGAGCGCCGTGCGCAGGCCCTCCTCCAACTGGGCCGGATCCTCGATCCGGACGCCGTGCAGCCCGATCGCCCGCGCGACCGCGCCGAAGTCCGGGTTCTCGAGGTCCGTGCCGAAGTTGACGAGGCCGACGGCCTTCATCTCCAGCTCGACGAACGCGAGCGCGCTGTTGTTGAAGGTGATGACCTTGACCGGCAGCCGCTGCTGGTGCAGCGTGATCAGCTCGCCCAGGAGCATCGCCAGGCCGCCGTCGCCCGACAGCGTGATCACCTGCCGCTCCGGGTAGGCGGCCTGCACGCCCAGCGCCTGCGGCAGCGCGTTGGCCATCGTGCCGTGCACGAACGAGCCGAGCAGCCGGCGCCGGCCGTTCATGTGCAGGTACCGCGCGGCCCAGATGACCGGCGTGCCGACGTCAGCCAGGAACACGGCGTCGTCGGTGGCGAGCCGGTTCAGGGTGGCGGCGACGAGCTGCGGGTGCATCGGCGTCGCGCGGGAGTCCTCGTCGGCGAGCGCGTCGAGCTTCTTGCGCGCGCGCGTGTAGTGGTCGGTCATGCGCCGCAGGTGGGCCTCGTCGCGGTCCGGGCCGATCCGCTGCGTCAGCGCCGGCGCGGTCGCGGCGACCGTCCCGACGAGCGGCACGTCGACCGGCATCCGCCGGCCGATCGCCTCGCCGCGCACGTCGACCTGGACGATCGGCACGCCCTCCGGGTAGAACTCGCGGTAGGGGAAGTCGGCGCCGAGGATCAGCAGCGCGTCGCAGTGCTCCATCGCGCGGTAGCCCGACGAGAACCCGAGCAGCCCGGTCATCCCGACGTCGTAGGGGTTGTCGAACTCGACGGCGTCCTTGCCGCGCAGCGTGTGGACGACCGGCGCTCGCAGCGCGCCGGCCAGCGCCACCACCTCGGCGTGCGCGCCCGCGCAGCCGATGCCGGCCAGGATCGTCACCTTCTCCGCCGCGTTCAGCACGCCGGCCGCGGTGTCGAGCGCGTCGTCGCTGGGCCGCGCGCTCGTGCCCGCGCGGCGGATCGGCCGCGGCGCCGGGCCGTCGGTGCGCTCGCTCAGGAAGACCTCGCCGGGGATCACCAGCACGGCCACGCCCTGGCGCTCGACCGCGGCGCGCATCGCGATCTCCAGCAGCCGGGGGAGTTGCTCGGGGATGCTCACCATCTCGCAGTACACGCTGCACTCGCGGAACAGCTCCTGCGGATGGGTCTCCTGGAAGTAGGCGCCGCCGACCTCGACGCGCGGGATGTGCGCGGCGAGCGCGAGCACCGGCACGCGGCTGCGCTGCGCGTCGAACAGGCCGTTGACGAGGTGCAGGTTCCCCGGCCCGCAGCTGGCGGCGCAGACGGCCAGCTCGCCGGTGACCTGGGCCTCGCCGCAGGCCGCGAACGCGGCGGCCTCCTCGTGGCGGACGTGGCGCCAGGCGATGTCGCCGTCACGGCGCAGCGCGTCGGTCAGGCCGTTCAGCGAGTCCCCGGGAAGACCATGGACCCGCTGAACCCCGGACGCCTTCAACACCTCCACCATCTGATCGGCGATCGTGCCGCGCCGCGGCCGGGTGAGACGTTCGCTGGCCATGCGGCCGAGCGTACGCCCGACCGCCGGGAGGGGGAAGGCGTCCGTTGTGGGTCGGCGCTTAGGCGCCTACTTCGCGGTGAACGACCAGCTGCCCGTCTCGGTGTCGCCGTCGTCGGCCTTCACGCGCCAGGAGACCTTGTAGCCGCCGGCGGCGAGCTTCTTCGAGAACGTGGCGCTGAGGACGGTCTTCTTGCTGTTCATGCCCGACGTCTTGGCCGCCACGGCCTTGCCGTTCTTCGTGACGGAGATCTTGCCGGTGATCACGGCCTCGCCGAAGGTGACCGCGACGCGCTTGACGTCGCTCTTGGTCGTCCCCGGGCCCGGCGTGCGGCTCTTGACGGGCGCGTGCGCGAAGGCCGGCGCGGCGGCGAGGGCGACGGCGGCGACGGCGGTGCCGGTCACGGCGACACGGGTGGTCTTGATCATCATGTCGATGGTGCTCCTGATGTTCGGGGACGGTGGTCGCGCCGCGCTATTGGCCGGCGACCTGGGAGACGTAGGTGGCGACGGCGCGGATCTGCGCCTTGGAGAGCTGGCCGTCGAAGGCCGGCATCCCGCCGCCGCCGTGGGTGACCTGGTTGACGACGGCGGCCATGCTGGGCTTCAGGTTGTCCAGGTTGGGGCCGACCTGGCCCTTGGAGCCGGCGTCGGCGAGCGTGTGGCAGTTCGCGCAGCCCACGGTGGTGAAGATCTGCTTGCCGGAGGCGGCGGTGGTGGGCTTGGCGCTGGTCGTGCTCGACGACGAGCCCGTGCTCGTGCTCGACGACCCACCGCCGCCGCAGCCGGCGACGGCGAGCCCGAGCGCGGCGGCGATCGCCAGGCCGGCGCGTCTCACGTCGTCCGCCGCCGCGTGAGCAGGGCCGCGCCGCCGATCAGGATCCCGAGCAGTCCCGCAACGAGCGCGGCGATCGCCAGGCCCTTGGAGGCGCCGCCGTCGTCGCTGCTGGTCACCGCGGCGGCCGGCGTGGCCGGGTCGGAGGCCGCGGCCGTGGTCGACGTGCCGCTCGACGTCCCGCTGGAGGCGCTGCTCGCCGGCAGCACCGTGACCTGCGGCGCCGGCTGGTCGGCGTCCGGCGCTCCGATCCAGCGCACGATCTGGCCGTTGCTGTAGGTCTGCAGCGCCTTGAACGTCAGCTTGTCGCCGGCCTTGCCGGGGATCTGCACCGACAGCGGGAAGTCGCGGAACTGCCCGGGCTGGATCGCGTCCTTGCGGCTGCTGGCCGTGAACGTGATCTGCCGGACCTCCTCGTCGATCGGGCCGTCGTCGGTCTGGATCGGCTTGGCCAGCTTGCCGTTGACGACCTTGACCGTCCAGCCGGGGACGGCCTCGTAGGACGCGGCGGCGAAGCCGTGCGGCAGCTGCACGTCGACCTTCGTCGTCACCGCGTCGTCCATCTCGTTGGGGACGCGGACGGACTCGACGGTGAAGGCGCCGGCGGGCGCGCTGTTGGGTTGGATCGTCACGTGCGCTTGCGCCGCGGCGGGCCCGATCAGGGCCACGGCCGCCGACGCGCCGGCGATGATGGTGGTCTTGGTCTTGTTCATGATCTTGCTCATCGCACCTTGACCTCGAGCTTCTTGGTGTACTCGTCGAAGTCGCTGACCCGGACGGTCAGCCCGATCGTCCACGTGCCCGGCACGCCGAGCGTGAGGGCGGGCACGATGTAGTGGCCGGGGCCGGCCTTGCTGGCCTGGACGTCGCTGGCGCCGATGCCCTTGGCCGGCAGCGCGGCGCTGACGGTGACCTCCTTGGCGTTGTCGAGCTGGGCGCCCGACTTCGGGTCGGTGAGGTACAGGTGCATCTCGTTGACGCCGACGCGCGCGGGGTCGATGGTCGCCTGGAGCTCCTGCGGGCCGATGCGGGTGATGGTGTTGAACGGGCCGCTGGTGACGGTCGTCGCCGGCGCGTAGCCGGCCAGCGCGCCGGTGGTCGCCAGCGCGGCGGCGATCAGGAGCGCCTCGGCGCGCAGCGTGCGGCGCAGCATGATGCCGTCGGCGCCGGGCGTCCGGCCGCCGTCGGCCGCGGCGCGCAGGCGCGGGATCGTCTTCTGCCGGTTGACGGCGCCCAGCACGATCAGCACGGTCAACAGCACCAACTTGATGAACACCGCGCGGCCGAAGGCGGTCGTGAAGACGAGGTCGAAGTGGCGGATCTCCTCGATCGCCTGCAGCAGGCCGGTGAGCAGGAGCGCGACGACGCCGGCCAGCGCGATCGTCGAGAAGCGCTCGACGGTCGCGGCGAGCAGCGGCGCGCGGTCGCCGGCGTCCAGGCGCCGCGTGGCGGCGGGCAGCGCGACGAGCAGCACCGCGATCCCGCCGACCCACGCGGTCATCGCCGCGACGTGCAGGACGTTGGCGGGGAAGAGGATCGCGACTGGATGCTGGGTGGAGCCGTGACCCGACAGCGCGGGGACGAGGATCAGGAAGGCCAGCGGCAGGGCGGGCGCCCAGGTCGCGAGCGTGCGGCGGCCGGCCGGAAGCGCGAGCCCGGTCGCGCCGACCGAGGCGCGGCGCAGCACCGGCGTGGCCTGGCGCGCGGGGGCCCAGAGCAGCCCGACGATCGCGCCGATCAGCAGCCAGCAGAGGCCGGCGACGAGCCAGACGGTCCCGAAGCGGGTGCCGATGACGTCGCCGATCAGGCGCGGGTGGAGCGCGGACCAGAACGTCACGCCGGCGCCCTCGGCGGCCTCCAGCACGAGCGCGGCCGCGGCGCTGAGGACGCCGACCGCGGCCGCCGCGCCGAGCAGCAGGCGCGTGCGCGCGGCGAACGCCTCGGACGCCCGGCGCCAGGACTCGTCGCCGCCGGCCGTCGCCGCCAGGGCGCCGGTCCAGACGACGAGCAGGAACAGCAGCGTCCCGCCGCCGACCGCGATCGCGCCGTACTGCAGCGCGCGCGCCGTCGAGAACGCGACGCTCGTCACCGCGCCGGTCTTGGACGAGCTCAGCAGCGACTCGACGGACTCGCCGCCGCCGGCGCTGGCGTGGCCGACCGAGAAGACGACGCCGCTGGAGACGATGTGGCTGTCGGCCGAGACGACGCGGTAGGTCGCCGTGTAGGTCCCGGCGGGCAGGTCGGGCTTGAGGTGGACGCCGAGCTGCTTGCCGACGTTGTTGGGGTGGAACGCGTCGCCCTGGTCGACGCGGTTGCCCTTGGCGTCGAAGACGCGGACCGCGCCGAAGTTGCCCTCGACGGCCTCGTCGAAGGTGAAGACGACCTGGGACGGCGCCTTGGCGAGCGTCACGCCGCGCGCGGGCGAGCTGCTCTCCAGCGTCGCGTGGGCCGAGGCCGAGGCGGCGAGGATCAGGAGCGCGACGAGCGCCGCGCCGGCGAGTCCCGCGGCTCGTCTCACCAGGCCTCCACCGGCGCGCGGGGCGGCGTGCCGTCGCCGGTGCCGCCGCCGCCGTTGTCGTCATCGTCTGAGTCGTCGTCCGGGCGGCCCGCGCCGCGCCGCCGGCGCGTCACGACGACCGCCGCGGCGCCGGCGATCAGGACGATCACGAAGGCGACGATCGCGCCGACCGGCGCCCCGCCGTCCTTCGGCGGCGCCCACCAGTACGAGCCCTTGATCGCGCCGGTCGTCGCCCCGACCTTGATCGGGATCGTGTAGTCCTGGACCTTCTGGCGCAGCTTGGTGTCCTTGACCGACGGCGGGACGCCCGTGCCCATGTAGTGCATGCGGTGGTCGTGCCACTGGAAGCTGCCGGTGCGGTCGAGCGTCTCCCACTTCGGCGGCGCCTTGGCCGACGCGCTGGCGGGGACGGTGACGTTCGCGTCGCGCTCGCCGTTGAGGTAGTAGGCGGGCGAGTTGACGTTCTGCTCGACCGTGCCGTCGGCCATGATCCGCGCGTACTGCTCGCCGCTGTAGCCGAACAGCAGGATGTCCTTGTGCGAGCGGTTGGTCAGCTCGAAGCGGTCGTCGCGGTTGAGGACCTGGAGCTTGACCCCCGGCGTCGCCGGGGTCACCGAGCTGATGATCGACTCCATGTTGGGGTTGCCCTGGTGCGCGGAGGCGACCGGGGCGGCGAGCGCGGACGCGGCGAGCGTCAGCGCGGCGAGCGCGAGCGGGAGGTGGCGACGCATCGGAATCGTTCCCTGGTTTCGGGGCAGCGGGCGGCTGCCGGAAGACGGGTGCCGCGCCGGCGGTATACCCGGGCGCGGGGAGGAGCGCGAGTCGCGGCGGTCTAGGCCGCGACGAGCGCGCGCGGCGGAGCGCGGCCGGCGAGACGCCGGGCGAGGAGCAGGCCGCCGTGGCCATGGTGCGCGGCGAGGCGCCGTCGCACCGCGAGCGGAGGGCCCGCGGTCCGGCGCCGGACGGGGCGCCGGGAGGCGCCCAGTCGGGCGAGCGTCCGCTCACCGAGATACCGCCCCGCGACCAGCGGGAGCACCAGCGCGAACACCGGCACCAGCGAGAGCCAGACGACATCCAGCTCGGCGAACGCGGCATGGCACAGCAGCCACGCGGTCAGCAGCAGCGCGGCGAGCAGCAGCGGACGCGCGGCTCGGCGGGACATCAGGCGCCATCCTAGAGGAACGGCCGGCCGCCGACGACCGGGATCGGTTGCCGGTGCGGCAGGTTGGCAGGCGGGGACGATCGCGGTCGACGGCATTCCGGTGTCCGTAGGAGACACCGCAGCGCCGCCGACCTTCCGGCGCGCGCGGGCGGCCCGGTGTGGCACCGCGCCGCCACTCGGCGCCGAGGTCTAGCCTGCCGGCATGGTCCTTCGCGCTGGGCGCATCGTCGTCGCGTCGGCCGCGACGGCCGTCGTCCTCGTCGCGGCCTTCGCGGTCGACGCCGAGTCCGCGCTCGCCCTCGCGCCGGTGCTGCTGCTTGCGCTGCCGCTCCTG
>DATDMD010000057.1:0-22511 GCA_036518975.1 Baekduia sp. | reverse complement strand
CGCCTGCACTCCGAGTCGTAGCGCAGGATCGAGGTGACGTCGTAGCGCGACAGCCGCGAGCGCCCGTTCAGGAACCCCAGCTCGATGAGGAACGCGCACCCGACGACCACGCCCTCGAGCTGCTCGACGAGCTCGCACAGCGCCTGCGCCGTGCCGCCGGTGGCCAGCAGGTCGTCGTGCACCAGGACGCGCGCGCCCTGCGCCACCGCGTCGGTGTGCAGCTCCAGCGCGTCGGTGCCGTACTCCAGGAGGTACTCGGCCCGGACGGTGTCGCGCGGCAGCTTACCGGGCTTGCGCGCCAGCACGAACCCGGCGCCCAGCTCGCGCGCCAGCGCGGCGCCGAGCAGGAACCCGCGCGCCTCGGCGCCGACGACGACGTCGACTTTGAGGTCACGCGTCGCGTCCGCCAGCTGCGTGACCGCGGCATCCAGCGCCTCGGCCGACGCCAGCACCGGCGTGATGTCCTTGAAGACGATCCCAGGGGTGGGAAAGTCCGGGATGTCCCGGACGTAGGAGCCGATGTCGGTGGCCATGAGGTCGCCCTAGCCGACGATCTTCCGCAGGTCCCGGATCAGCAGCAGGTGCTTCAGGTGCGTCGTGACGGCCGCGAGGTTCTCCAGCGCCTCGACGGCCTCCTTGCGCCGCTCGACGTTGCGGGAGCGCAGCGCCGGCGCGAGGATCTGCTGCAGCAGCGCGGACTCGCGGTCGGCGCTCGTGCGGAACGCGCGCAGGTTGCGCCCGCCGACGCCGTACCTCGCCAGCTCGGTGACCGCGCGGACGATCTCGCGCTCGGTCTCGTCGTAGTACTTGGTGCCGGCGCGGCTCTCGCCCTTGATGACGCCGTACTCCTCCAGCTCGGCGATCAGCCTCGGGTCGGCGCGCGTGTCCTCGACCACGTCGTCGAGCGAGTACAGCGCGCCGCCGCCGGTGACCGACACGCTCGCCCGCCGGCGCGTGCGCGCGGCCTCGCTGGCGGCGTCGACCGACGGCTGCGGTACGCCGGGCTCGCAGCCGTCCAGCCGGCCGCTGGCCAGCTCCTGCCTGATGACCCGCAGCGGGAGGAACTCGTCGCGCTGCATGCGCAGGATCGTGCGCAGGCGCGCGACGTCGGACTGCGCGTAGAGCCGGTAGCCGCCCGGCGTGCGGCGCGGCTCGAGCAGCTTCTGGTCCTCGAGGTACCGGATCTTCGAGATCGAGATGTCCGGGAACTCCTGGCTCAGCGCCTTGCAGACGGCGCCGATGGTCATGGACTTCCCGGGTCGCTCGTCGGTCGGTGCGATGCGCTCCTCTTCCACGGCGGCCATCAGCGCGAGAGGAACGTGAGCTTGTACTTGCCGACCTGCAGCTCGTCGCCGTCGGCAAGGTGATGGGTCTCGATGCGGCGCCGATTGACGTAGGTCCCGTTCAGCGACCCGAGGTCGTCGAGGTGGAACTCGTCGCCGCGGCGCACGACCAGCGCGTGGTCGCGCGAGACCGTGACGTCGTCGAGGAAGACGTCGGAGTCGGGCCGGCGCCCGATCGTCATGCGGTCGCGGTCCAGCGGGAAGCTCTCGCCCACGCGGCCGCCGCCGGCGCGCACGACCAGCGCCGCGCCGCCGCCCTGGGCGACGACGTCCTCGATCTCCACCGGCACCAGCTCACCCGTCTCGTCGATGCGGTACGTGGCGGTCGACGACTCCTGCTGACCGCCCTCGCCGTAGTCCGGCGTGCCGATGAAGGCGCCGCAGCGCTGGCAGTAGTTCGCGCCGTCCGCGTTGGTGAACCCACACTCCGGGCAATGGCGGGCCATCCGCCCCGCTCCCCGGTGTGCTACTCGCCCGCCGGCTGGTCGCCAGCGGCACGACCGGCCAGGATGTCCGTCAGGCGCTGCACGTCCGCGCCCGTGATGACCTCCTCGCCGCCCTCGTGGCGCTTGCGCAGGCGGTTGACCAGCTCGGCACGCAGGATGTCGATCTTTCCGTGCAGGATGCGACGGCGGTAGGAGATGTCGACCTCCTCCTCGGTCAGCTGCTGGATGAGGTCCTTCAGCTCCTGGTCCGAGAGCGATCCGAGATCGGGGAACGTGTCCATAAGGGGTGCTTCTCCTCCTGAGGGCGGGCCGGGGCGAGAATAGCAGCGGCGGGCCGCCGCTCAAGCTCAACTTGAGGGTGCAGCCCGCGTTGCGGACAGCGCGTCCCTCGTGTAGACGACGGCCGCGATCAAAGAGAGCGCCAGACCGACGTAGAACAGCACGTGCGCGACGACGTCGAGTCCGGCCAGCGCGAAGAAGATCGCGCTCATGGTCGGCCACACGCCCCAGCGCCCCCACCAGTTGATCCGCAGCTCGAGGCCGCGGCGCAGGACGAGCTGGCCCGCGACGAGCAGGTAGAGCTCGCGCGCGACGAGGATCGCGATCCCCCAGCGCGGCAGCGTCTCGAACTTCCAGCAGATCAGGACGCCGGAGACGACGAGCAGGCGGTCGACGACCGGGTCCAGCAGCGCGCCGAAGCGGCTGTACTGGCCGGTGACGCGCGCGGCGATGCCGTCGGCGTAGTCGCTCCAGGAGATGACGGCGAACAGGACCGCCGGCAGCGGGTCGGTCCCGTCGTCGGAGCTCAGCCCGAGGATCAGCATCGGGGCGATCAGCGCCAAGCGGACGAACCCGATCGCGTTCGGGATCGTCCACACGTTCCACGGCGCGCCGGTGCGCGTCGCCGGCGGTGGCGGGCCCGAGCGGTCCAGGCCCGAGAGGCGGCGGAACGTCAGGCGATCTCGGGCCACAGGCGCCGGACCGCCTCCGCGGTCTCCGTCAGCGAGATGCCGCCCTCCACGTCGACGCGGCCGCGCCGGATCTGCGCCTCGGCGGCGCCGGCCTCGACCGACCGGCGGCCGATCGTCAGGCGCAGCGGCGCGCCGAGCAGCTCGGCGTCGGCGAACTTCTCGCCGGGCCCCGAGGCGCGGTCGTCGAGCAGCGCGTGGAAGCCGGAGGCGATCAGCTGCTCGTAGACGCGCTCGGCGACCTCGAGCTCCTGGCTGCCGGGCTTGCCGAGCGCGACGACCTCGACGTCGAACGGCGCGATCGCCTTGGGCCAGGCGATGCCCTGCTCGTCGGCGAACTGCTCGACGGCGGCCGCCGCGATGCGCGCGGGGCCGATCCCGTAGGAGCCCATGACGACCGCGTGCGACTCGCCGTGCTCGTCCAGGTAGGTCAGGCCGAGCGGCTCGGAGTAGCGCGTGCCGAGCTGGAAGATGTTGCCGATCTCGATCGCGGGCTCGATCCGGACGGGCTGGCCGCCGAGCGTGTCACCCGGCTCGACGATGCGCACGTCGCGGGTCTGGCCGGTCACGTAGTCGTAGACGACGTGGTGGTCGGGCGCGTTGGCGCCGACGACGTAGCGGCCCGGCTCGATCGCCTGGTCGAAGAGCATCACGACATCGTCCTTGGGTCCGAGGTACCCGGCGGGCCCCGGCAGTTCCTCGTCGCGCGCGGGGCGGAACCGCTCGCCGAGCGCGTTGGTGAGCTTGGTCTCGCCGACGTGGTGGTCGCCGCGCACGAAGACGAGGACGAGCCCGCGCTCCTCCGTGACGATCGGGAAGGCCTTCAGGAGGTTGCCGGGCTGGACGCCGAGGCCGCCGGCGACGGCCTCGATCGTCGTCTGGCCGGGCGTGTGCAGCTCACCCCTGATGGCGTCGGGCAGCGGCGGCACGGGCTGCGCGTCGGCGGTCGCGATCTCCAGGTTGGCCGAGTAGCCGCGGACGCCGATGACGACGTCGTCCTCGCCGGCCGCGCACGGCGCCATGTACTCGTGCGCGGCGATCCCGCCCATCATCCCGACGTCGGACACGCACTCGTACCAGTCCAGGCCGCAGCGGTCGTAGATGCGCGCGTAGGCCTCGCGGTGGCGCTCGTAGTTGGCGGCCAGGCCCTCGAGGTCGCGGTCGAAGGAGTACGAGTCCTTCATGATGAACTCGCGCGTGCGCAGGACGCCGGCGCGGGGGCGCGGCTCGTCGCGCTCCTTGATCTGGAAGTGGTACAGGATGAACGGCAGGTCGCGGTAGGACCGCACGACCTGGGCGGCGTGGTGGGTCACCGCCTCCTCGTGGGTCATCGCGAGCACCATGTCGGCGCCCTTGCGGTCCTTGAGGCGGAAGAGCTCGCCGCCGATCGCGTCGTAGCGGCCCGAGCGCTTCCACAGCTCGGCCGGCTGCAGCACCGGCATCAGCATCTCCTGGCCGCCGATCGCGTCGATCTCCTCGCGGACGATCTGGACGATCCGCTGGTGCGTGCGCCACCCGGCCGGCAGCCAGGTCCACAGGCCGGAGCCCAGCTGGCGGACCAGCCCGGCTCGAACCATCAGGATGTGCGACAACGCCTCCGCGTCGGCGGGCGGCTGGCGCTCGGTCGGCAGGAGAAGCTGGCTCATGCGCATGGAGCGGACGATACGGGCCGGCGCGTCCACGGCGCGCGCCGGCTCGAACCCGTTCCGGGGTCACCGCTTGCGGGTGACCTTCTCGCAGTGGACGAGGCGGTCGCGGCGGTCGGCGCGCACCGTGTCGCGCCCGGCGCCGCAGTCCACGTGCTCGGCCACGCCGTCGACCGCGTTGATGGTGTCGTTGCCGGCGCCGGCGTTCACGGAGTCCTTGCCGTCGCCGGGCGAGATGGTGTCCTTGCCCGGGCCGCCGGTGATGACGTCGTTGCCGCGGCCGCCCGTGAGGCGGTCGTCGCCGTTGCCGCCGCTGAGGCGGTCCTTGCCCGAGGCGCCGTTCAGGCGGTCGTTCCCGTCGCCGCCGTCCAGCACGTCGTTGCCGGTGCCGCCCTCGAGGCAGTCGTCGCCGGCGCCGCCCTTGAGCAGGTCGCGGCCGTCGCCGCCGACGAGGCGGTCGCCGAAGACCGTGCCGCGCAGGACGTCGTCGTCGCGCGTGCCCTTGATCACGTTGGCGCACGGGACGACCTTGGCCGGCGGCGCGGGCGGCGCCGGCGCCGTCAGCGGCCGCCGGTGGGTCGACAGCGACGCCGAGTTGTTGGTGGGGTCGGGATCGGGCGTCAGCGCCGACGCTGTCGCGTCGCTGGTGGTCGTCCCGCCCGCGCTCGGCCCGGCGCCGTCGGGCTCCAGCGTGAACGCGGCACCGGGCGCGAGCCGCGCCAGCGTGCAGGTCACGGTGTCGCCGCCGCCGGCCGCGCAGGTCATCCCGGGCGGCACCGAGCGCGGCGGCAGGCCGCCGGAGCGGTGGAGCGTGACCGCGAGGCGCAGCGCGGCGTCCGGGCCCGAGTTCCTGATGGTGTAGGTCTGCGTGAAGCCGTCCAGCGGGCCGACCTCGGCCGGGGCGCGGCCGGTGACCACGAGGTTCGCGGCGTCCTGCGTGGCGTCGCCCCTGCCGTCGCCGTCGGCGTCGGTCTCGACGTCGGCCTGGACGAGCAGGCGCAGGTCCGCGGCCGTGCCGTTGGGCGCGACGGTCGCGCCCGTGCCGAGCACCGGCGGCGTGCGCGTCACCAGCGCGTCGCCGGCGCGGTGGGCCACGGCGCCGAGGGTGCCGGAGCTCGGCGCGGCGGCCAGGACGTCACCCGCCTTGACCGCGAGCGCGAGACCGACCGCGTGGACGGCCTCGTCGGCCGCCGTCACCGGGGCGGCCGCGCCGACCACGGTGTAGGACATGCCGTCCGGCGCCGGGCGCAGCACCTGGACGACCGTCGCGCCGCCGGCCGTGTCCTGCCGGACGCGCACGTGCGTGAGGATGCCGTCGATCGGCGTCGCGGGCGCGGTTCCGGGCGCGGTGCCCTGCAGCGCCTGCGCGCCGGCGGAGAACCCGCGCGGATCGGGCGCGAGCGTCAGCGGGCTCCCGATCGTCGCGGTGCCCGGGCACGGCGACGTGTGGGCGGTGAAGTCGCCCGGGCACGCGTCCTGGGTCGTGTCGCCGTAGCCGTCGCCGTCGGCGTCCGGCTCGACGACGGCCGACACGGTCGGCGTGCCGCTGGCGTCGACGAGCGCCAGCTCGCCGCCGGCCGCGATCGGCAGCCGCGCCGCGGTCGTCGCGGCGGTCGGGCCGATCGCTACGGGATCGCTCGTGGCGGTGACGAGCGCGGGCCCGGCGAGGAGCGGCTGGACGCTGCGCAGCCGCACGGTCTGTGGCGCGCTCGCGGTCGCCGTCCACGACGTCACGACGCCGTCGCCGTCCGCGGGCTGACCGAGGCCCAGCGTCTGGTCGGCGGCGGCCGGCGCGGCCGCGAAGGCCATGGCCAACAGGGTTGCCAGGATGGTGATGTCGCGTCCGTGCATGCGGCGATGCATTGTGCATGCCGGAACGGACGCGCGGAGGGATATGTTTCGGGGAGGACCCGACCGCGACCCATCCGATCCAAGGAGACCCATGCCTTACTCCGTCCCTGATCTGCCGTACGCCTACGACGCGCTGGAGCCGCACATCGACGAGGCGACGATGAAGCTCCACCACGACAAGCACCACCAGGCGTACGTCGACAAGGCCAACGCGGCGCTCGAGGGCACCGAGTGGGCCGACAAGCCGGTCGAGGAGGTCCTCGCCAACCTGTCGTCGCTGCCCGCGGACAAGCAGACCCCGGTGCGCAACCAGGCCGGCGGCCACGCCAACCACACGCTGTTCTGGGAGAACATGAGCCCGGACGGCGGCGGCGCACCCACCGGCGAGCTGGCCGACGCGATCAACGCGGCCTTCGGCTCGTTCGCCGACTTCCAGGCCAAGTTCGAGGACAACGGCGTCACGCAGTTCGGCTCCGGCTGGACGTGGCTCGTCGCCGACGGCGGCACGCTCAAGCTGACCAAGTCCTCCAACCAGGACAGCCCGATCCTCGAGGGCCAGGTGCCGCTGCTGGGCAACGACGTCTGGGAGCACGCGTACTACCTCAAGTACCAGAACCGCCGCCCGGAGTACCTCAAGGCGTGGTGGAACGTGGTCAACTGGGCCAAGGTCGCCGAGCGGTTCGCCGCCGCGAAGTAGCCCACGCCTGAGCCGGGTTGCGGTCGGGCACGCCTGCGAGGATGCGCGGCGTGCCCCACCGCCCCGCGCTCCCCCTCGTCGCGGCGCTGCTCGCCGCGCTCCTGCTCGTCGCCGTCGCGGCGCCCGCGCCGGCGTCCGCCGCACCGCAGCTGAAGACCGGGATCTCCGACGACGGGATCCTCCTGTACTCGCCGGAGCGCGCGCCCGCCGCGGTCGCGCAGTGGGCCGCGGCCGGGATCGACACGGTGCGCATCCAGGTCCGCTGGGTGGCCATCGCGCCCGCGCAGCTGTCGCCCAGCGCTCCGCTCGGCTTCCACCCCGAGGACCCGGACGACCCCATGTACAACTGGTCGACCACCGATCGCGCGATCGCGCTGGTGGTGGCCAACCACATGACGCCGATCCTCGAGGTCACGGGGTCCGGGCCGCTGTGGTCCAGCCACGTGCCGTCGCTGGGCAACCCGCGCTACCAGCCGGACGCCGCGAATTTCGGCGCGTTCGCGACCGCGGGCGCGCGCCGCTACGGCCGCGTCGCCGACCAGTACATCGTCTGGAACGAGCCGAACCAGCCGCTCTGGCTCCAGCCCCAGCAGGAGTGCCCGACGCCCGGGAAGAAGTGCACGCCGGTCGCGCCGCACACCTACCGCGCGCTCGTGCGCGCCGCCTACCCCGCGATCCACCGCGCGGACCCGGGCGCGCAGGTCATCGCCGGCGCGCTGGCGCCGCGCGGCGCCGACCCGCTGCAGCGCAACCGGCCGCTGCACCCGCTCGCGTTCATCCGCGCCTTCGGTTGCGTCGACGACCAGTACAAGCCGATCCGCACCGGCCGCTGCCGCGGCTTCCAGCCGGCGCGCATCGACGGCTTCGCCTACCACCCGCACGCGATCAAGGCGTCGCCGGAGACGCCGTCGCCGCACACCGACGACGCGACGATCGCCGACCTGAAGAAGCTGGAGACGACGCTCGACGCCGTCCAGCGGGCGCGCGGCTTCTCGACGCCGACCGGCGCCCACGTCCCGCTGCACCTCACCGAGTTCGGCTACCAGACCAACCCGCCCGACCCCTACGACGGGATCCCGCCGGCGCGCGCGTCGCGCTGGCTGCAGGAGGCCGCCTACACCGCCTGGCGCGACCCGCGCGTGCGGACGCTCGTGCAGTACGAGTGGCAGGACGAGCCGGTGAAGTCCGTCGGCTCGGGCCGCAAGCGGTACGCGGGCTGGCAGTCCGGGTTGTTGTACGCCAACGGCAAGCCCAAGCCGGCGCTCCAGGGCTTCCAGCACCCGTTCGTCGCCGACGTCACGACCAAGGCGCCGCTGATCCGCTTCTGGGGCCAGGTGCGCCCGGGCCGCGTCCACACCGTCGCGCTCCAGCGCCGCTCGCCCTCGGGCACCTGGGTGACGATCGTCAAGCTGCGCACCGACGCCCACGGCACGTTCACCAAGACACTCGACGCCCGCGGCCTGCCCGGAACCTACCGCTACAAGACGGTCGACCCGCTCCCCGCGCCGGTCCTGACCTCCGACGCGGTCACCGCGACGCCGCGGAACGGCTAGCCGTTCCGCACGCCCTCGTCGACGTACTCGTCGTGGCGGCGCAGCCAGCCCATCGTCGGGGTCTGCGGCCAGCCCTCGGGTGAGTCCTCCCACGGCTCCTGGCGGCCGTAGGGCGTGAGGTCCAGGAGGTTGAAGTCCACACGGAGGCGGTCGACGCCGCGGCCGGCGGTCCAGTAGGTGCGGTAGACGTCGTCGCCGTCGCGCAGCAGGACGCTGAGCCGGAAGCCCTCGCCCCCGCCGCGCCGCGAGACGCCGAAGTCGTAGTTGAAGTCGCTGCCGGCCGACGAGTACCAGGGGATGTCCCAGCCCATCCGCTCGCGGTAGGCCAGCAGCTCGTCCAGCGGCGCGCGCGAGATCCACACCATGTTGGCGTCGCGCTGGCGCAGGTGGACCAGGCCGGCCATGTTGTCCGTGAACGTCGAGCAGCCGCCGCACGGCTCGGTCTCGCCCGGCCCGAACATGAAGTGGTAGATCAACAGCTGGCGCCGGCCGTCGAAGAGGTCGACGAGGCTGCGCTCGCCCTCGGGACCGGCGAAGGTGTAGGTCTTCTCCACCGGCGTCATGGGGAGCCGGCGGCGCCGGGCCGCCAGCGCGTCGAGCTGATGCGTCAGCGCCTTCTCTTCCAGGAGCAGCGCGGCCCGCGCCGACTCGAACTCCTCGGTGGACACGATCGGGGGAAGCGGGGTCATGCGGCGACCGTACCAGGGTCGCTTCCCTCAGGGAAGCTATGATGTCCGCACGATGCAACGGACCGACTTCGGCGCCATGGCCTGCTCGATCGCCCGGACCCTCGACGTCGTCGGCGAGCCCTGGAGTCCGCTGATCCTCCGCGACGTCTGGGTCGGCATCAACCGCTTCGACCAGCTCCAGGCCGACCTCGGCGTCTCCAGCAAGGTGCTGACCGAGCGCCTGAAGTGGCTCGTGGAGCGAGAGGTCCTCGAGCGGCGCGCCTACTCCGAGCGCCCGCCGCGCCACGAGTACGTCCTCACCGAGAAGGGCGCCGAGCTCTGCGCGATCCTCATGGCCATGACCGCGTGGGGCGACAAGCACCTCGCCGGCGAGGCCGGCCCACCCGTGCTCCTGCGCCACATGACCTGCGGCCACCACACCCGCGCCGAGGTCCGCTGCGCCCACTGCGGCGAGCTGCTTGACGGCGCGAACGTCCAGCCCGAGCCCGGGCCGGGCGCGGCGGTGTCCGCGGCCTAAGCGGGCTCTTCGACGTCCATCCGGGTCACGAGCCCCGACGCGTCCTCGAAGGCGTACACGTGGACGACCGGCCCGTCGGTGAGAAGCTCGCCGGTCGCCACCGACGTCGCCCGCTGCACCACGTCCACCGCGATCGTGCCGTCCGCGCGCTCGCCGAAGCCGGTCGGCTCGACATGCGAGTCGATCTCCGCCCACTGCCGCGCCCAGTAGTCGCGCACCGCGTCGTGGCCGACCGCGCGGCCGCCCTCCCAGGCGTTGGGCCAGTCCACGTCCGGCGCCAGCGTGGCCAGAACGGCGTCGACGTCGCGCGCGTTGAACGCCGCGTACATCCGTCGCACGAGGTCTTCGCGAGCCGCATCCATGCGACCCAGGCTACCCGCAACCCACCGGTTGCGCAACCTCAGGCGCGCAGCTTGTACCCGCGGACGAACAGGCGGTGGTTGAGCAGGAACAGCGCGCCGGTCGCGACGACGAGGAACAGCATCGACAGCCCGATGTTCGTCTCGTGGTAGCCCAGGAACCCGTAGCGGACCAGCGAGATCATGTAGTAGATCGGGTTGAGGTGGGTCAGCGTCTCGAACGGCTGCGGCAGCAGCTGGGCGCTGTAGAAGACGCCGCCGAGGAACAGCAGCGGCGTCAGGACGAACGTCTGCGCGAACGACACGTCGTCGAACTGCTCGGCCCGCACGCCGACGAGCACGCCGAGCTGGGCGAAGAAGAAGCCGACCAGGCACAGCGCCGGGATCAGGATCAGGATGTGATCGACCGGGATCGACTCCAGGATGCTCGCCGCGCCGAACGTCAGCGTCGCGACCAGCATCCCGCGCAGGAAGCCGCCGAGCGTGAAGGCCAGCAGCAGCTCCAGCGGCGAGGCCGGCGACGACAGCTGGTCGTCGATCGCCCGCACGAACTTCTGCTGGAGGATCGACGACGAGTTGTTGGAGAACGCGTTCGTCGCCCAGGCCATCATGATCAGGCCGGGCACGACGAAGACCACATAGTCGACGCCGTGCAGCTTCCCCACGCGCGAGCCGAGCGCCGCGCCGAAGACCGAGATGTACAGGAACGTCTCGAGCAGCGGCGCGCCGACCGTCTGGCGCTTGATCTTCATGAAGCGGTTGACCTCGCGCCGCAGCAGCGAGAAGAACCGGATCTGGCCCGGGCTCACGCGGCGCCCATCATCCCGCCGCGCGACAGCTCCTTGCGGCCGACGAGCTCGAGGTACGCGTCCTCCAGCCCCTGCACGCCGTAGCGCGCGGCCAGCTCGCCGCTGGTCCCCTGCGCCACGATCTCACCGCCGTTGATGAAGGCGATCTTGTCGCACAGCTGCTCGGCCTCTTCGAGGTAGTGCGTCGTCAGCAGGATCGTCGTCCCCTCGGCGTTGATGCGCTGGACGTAGTGCCACAGCTCCAGCCGCAGCTCGACGTCCACGCCCGCCGTCGGCTCGTCGAGGATCAGCAGCCGCGGCCGGTGCATCAGCGCCCGCGCGAGGATCAGCCGGCGCTTCATCCCACCGCTCAGCGTCCGTGTCCGATCGTCCTTCTTGGCCGTCAGCGAGAACGCGTCCAGCAGCTCGGCGATGCGCTCGCGCCGCTCGCGCCGCGGCATCCCGAAGTAGCCGCCGTGGAAGTCCAGCGTCTCCTGCAGCGTGAGGAACTGGTCGACGTTGAGGTCCTGCGGCGCCAGCCCGACCGCCAGCCGCGCCTCGCCGTAGTCGCGCACCGCGTCGTGGCCGAACACGCGGATCGCGCCGGACGTCGGGGCCGCGAGCCCGGTCGTGCAGTGGATCAGCGTGGACTTGCCCGCGCCGTTGGGCCCGAGCAGCCCGAAGAACTCGCCCGCGCCGATCTCCAGCGAGACGCCGCGCAGGGCCTCTGTGCCGGTCGGGTAGCGCTTGACGAGATCGGTGACCTGAAGGGCCGGCGGGGCGCTCACGCCCGCGAGAAGCGGCGGCCCGCCACCGGGGAGACCGCGTCGTCGATGGCGTCGGCGTCCTTCTCGGCCTGCTCGGCCTCCAGCGCGGCGAGCCGCTCCGGCGTCATCGCCGTCTCGTCCTCGTTGGCGGCCAGCCACGCGCGCGCCTCGGCGGCGGCACCGGAGTCGACGACGACCTGCTGGCCCGACGCGTAGTACTTGTCGATCTCGGCGAACAGCTCGTCGACGAGGTTCTCGGTGGGCACCTTCTTCAGCGGCTCGCCCTTGGAGAAGATCATTGCGCTGTCCTTGGCGCCCGTGATCCCGAAGTCCGCGTGGCGCGCCTCGCCGATGCCGTTGACGGCGCAGCCGAGGATCGAGACCTCGATCGGGTCGGCGTACTGCTCCAGCCGGCGCTCGACCTCCATGACGACCGAGTCCATGTCGAACTGCAGGCGCCCGCAGGTCGGGCACGCGATCAGGACCGGGCCCTTCTCGCGCAGCTTCAAGGCCTTCAGGATCTCCCAGGCGACCTTGACCTCCTCCTCGGCGTGGAACGTCGAGAGCGAGATCCGGATCGTGTCGCCGATGCCGTCGGCCAGCAGCGTGCCGAGGCCGACCGCGCTCTTCAGCGAGCCCGACCACTTCGTGCCCGCCTCGGTGATCCCGAGGTGCAGCGGGTGGTCGATCTTCTCGGCCAGGAGGCGGTTCGACGCGATCGTGTTGGGGACCGACGTCGACTTCATGGACACCTTGAAGTCGTAGTAGTCGAGCGTGTGCATCAGCTCGACCCACTCGGTGGCGGCGGTGACGAGCGCCTCGACCGGGTTGGTGAACTCGAGGTCGCGCAGGTGCTTGGGCAGCGAGCCCGAGTTGACGCCGACGCGGATCGGCGTGCCCTTGGCCTTGGCGGCCGCGACGACCTCGGCGACCTTGTCGGGACCGCCGATGTTCCCCGGGTTGATCCGCACGCAGTGGGCGCCGGCCTCGATGGACTTGATCGCCAGCGTGTGGTTGAAGTGGATGTCGGCGATGACCGGGATCGGCGACTCGACGACGATCGTCTTCAGCGCCTCGACGTCCTGCTCGCGCGGCACGGCGCAGCGCACGATGTCGGCGCCCGCCTCGGCGACGCGGTGGATCTGGTCCATCGTCGCCTTGAGGTTGGCGGTCTCCGTCTTGGTCATCGTCTGGACGGCGACCGGCGCGCCGCCCCCGACCGGGACGGAGCCGACATGGATCTGACGGGCGGAGGCCATGCCCGCCATTCTAGAAGAGGCCCCCTGACGGCCCGGACGCCGGTTGCGCCGCTACGCTGCCCGCGTGGCCCAGACTGACGTCTACGGGACCGCGCGGGGTCAGAAGCGGGCGCGCATCGCATCGCCGATCGCCGCGCGCGCCCGCGCACGACGGCACGCGACGTTCTTCGGCATGACCGGCCTGGCGCCGGGGATGCGCGTGCTGGACGTCGGCTGCGGGTCGCTTGGCCTGCGCGCGCTCGAGCCCGAGCTGGAGATCACGGGCGTCGACCTGCACCCGCGCCCGCAGTACCCGGGCCCGTTCCTGCAGGCCGACGTCACCGACGGGCTGCCTTACGCCGACGGCGCGTTCGACCTCGTCTACGCGAGCTCGGTCATCGAGCACGTGCCGAGCGCCCGGCGGGCCGCGTTCGCCGCCGAGGTCCGCCGCGTCGGGCGCGGGCTCTACGTGCAGACGCCGGCCTACTCGTTCCCGATCGAGCCGCACAGCCTGCTCCCGTTCGCCCACTGGCTGCCGCCGGCGGCGCGCCGCCCGTACTGGCGCGTGGGCGCGCAGGGCGAGTGGGAGGCGATCGACCTCCTGCGCCGCCCCGAGCTGGGCGCGCTGTTCCCCGGCGCGGAGGTCCACGCCGAGCGCTTGGGCCCGCTCACCAAGAGCTGGGTCGCGATCCACCCGGTCGTCCCGGCATGACCGGCGGAGCGGGTGGGCCGGTCTGCCTGCGCGACCTCGAGCCGCTCGTCGCCGGCCACCTGGCCGCCGGCCCGCTGGGCTACTTCGCGGGCGGGGCCGGGGACGAGCGCACGCTGGCCGACAACGAGGCCGCCTTCGCGCGCCACCGGCTCCTGCCGCGCGTCCTGGTCGACGTCGCCGACGTGACGACCAAGACCACCGTGTTGGGCACCGAACTGGCGCTGCCGGTGATCGTCGCGCCCGTCGCGCTGCAGAAGATGGCCCACCCGGACGGCGAGCCCGGCATGGCGCGCGCCGCCGCGGCGGCCGGCGCGCTCATGACGGTCTCGACGCTCGCGACCGCCACGCCGCGCGAGGTCGCCGAGGCCGCGCCCGGCGCGCCGCGCTGGTTCCAGGCCTACGTCCTCAAGGACCGCGCGGTCACGCACGCGCTGGTCGACGAGGCGGTCGCCTCCGGCTACGAGGCGATCGTCGTCACGGTCGACGCGCCGCGCGCCGGTCGCCGCGAGCGCGACCTGCGCACCGGCTTCGCGGTGCCGCACGGCGTCGACATGCCGGGCGTGAGCGCGGCGGCGGGCCACTCCGAAGGCCTCACCCCCGCCGGGTTCTTCTCGCTCGTCGACGCCGCGCTGACGTGGAAGGACATCGAGCGCCTGGTCGACGCGGTCGACCTCCCCGTGCTCGTCAAGGGCATCCACGCGCCGGCCGACGCGCGCCTGGCGATCGAGCACGGCGTGCGCGGCATCGTCGTCTCCAACCACGGCGGCCGCCAGCTCGACGGCGTGCCGGCGGGCATCGACCTGCTCGAGCCGGTGGCCCAGGAGGTCGCCGGCGAAGTCGAGGTGTTCGTCGACGGCGGGGTGCGGCGCGGCAGCGACATCATCAAGGCGCTGGCGCTCGGCGCGCGGGCCGTCCTGGTCGGCCGGCCGCTGCTCTGGGGCCTGGCCTGGGACGGCGAGGCGGGCGCCCGCTGGGTGCTCGAGACGCTGCGCGCGGAGCTCGAGCTGGACCTCATGCTCCTGGGCGCGGCGTCCCCTGACGCTGTGACGCGTGCGAACGTCGTGTAACTTTCCCCCGCATATAGCGGGAACATCGTCGCCGATGCACGATGTTCCTCAAGCATGACGGCGTCCCGACCGTTAATTCATGACGTACCTGTGTCCGAGACGACGACGTCCACGCCCGATACCGCCTCGCTGCTCGCAGCGCTGACGGCGGCGCGCGGCGTCAGGAGCCGCGAGGACCTCGGCGACGCCTTCGAGCGCATCGCGCAGGCCATCTCCGACGCCCTGGGCTGCCGCACCGTCGTCCTCAACCTGCACCGCCCCGCGTGGGACGACTTCGAGGTGACGACCGTCCGCGGCCCGGACGAGGCGCGCCGCACGCTGCTCGGCCAGGCGTCGACCTGGGAGCAGTGGGCGCCCTACCTCGCCAACCGCTTCCTGCGCCACGGCGCCCACCACGTCCCGGCCGGCGCGGTCGCGGCGGCCGACGGCGGCCTGGTCCTGCACCGGCCCGGCGGTCCGCCCTCCACGGCGCCGGACCGCTGGGACCCGGACGACCTCCTGCTCGCCGTCATGCGCCGCGCCAACGGCGACGTGCTCGGCATCGTGTCGGTCGACGAGCCGCTGGACGGCGCGCGACCGGGCGACGAGGACTGCGACGCGCTCGTCGCGCTGGCCGGCATCGCCGGGCTGGCCGCCGAGCGGGCGGTCGACTGCGACCGCGACACCCGGCACCGCGCGGCGCTCGAGCGCCTCGCCGACATCGGGCGCCCCGCGCTGGCCGAGCGCACGCGCGACGGCGTCCTGAACGCCGTCTGCTCCGGCATCCGCGAGGCCCTGGGCTTCGGCCGCGTCGCCGTGATGGTGGCCGAGAACGGCGGGCTGGTCCGCCCGGCGGCCGCCGCTGGCTGGACGCTGCACGACCCGGTCTTCTCCCACCTCGCGCTGACGCTCGCGCAGCTCGAGCCGCTGCTCTCGCTCGTCCACGAGCGCCAGGGCTGCTACCTGCTGGACCGCGAGGACGCCGAGGCGATCCTCGGCATGGACGGCGGGACGATCTACCGCTCGCGCACCAACGGCCACGGACCGTACGCGTGGCAGCGGCACTGGCTCGTCGCGCCGCTGCGCGACGCCGCGGGCGACCTGCGCGGCGTGCTCTGGGTCGACGACCCGCTCGACCGGCTCCTGCCGACGCGCGAGTGGCTGCAGCTCCTGCGCCTGTTCGCCGACCAGGCCGCGTTGGCCCTGGCGCTGGACGCCGGGAGCACCGGCGTCGGTGGCGGAGCGGGCGGCGCGGGCGGGCCGGGTGCCGGCGCGGGCCTCGTGCTCGGCGCCGACCTGGACGCGCTGACCGGCCTGGCCACGCGCGGCAAGCTCGCCGACCGGCTGCGCCACGCCCTGCAGCGCGTCAAGCGCGCCGACGCCACGGTCGCGGTCCTGTTCGTCGACCTGGACAACTTCCAGCACACCAACGACACGCTGGGCCGCGCCGCGGGCGACGAGCTCCTGCGCATCACCGGCGCCCGGATCGACGAGGACCTGCGCCCCGGCGACACCGTCGCGCGGTTCGGCGGCGACGAGTTCGTCGTCCTCTGCGAGGACGTCGGCTCGGCCGAGGACGCGATGGACGTCGCCGAGCGGCTGCGCGCGCTGCTGAGCGAGCCGATCCCGCTGGCCACTGGCGTGGCGCAGGTCACCGCGTCGATCGGCGTGGCGCTGCCCGACCGCCCCGACCGCAGCGCCGAGGCGCTGCTGCAGGCGGCCGACCGGGCGATGTACGAGGCCAAGGCCGCCGGCCGCGACGCCGCCAGGCTCGCGACGCCGGGCGCCGGCTGGCCCTAGGTCACGGCGTCGACAGCTGCACGGTGACCCAGCCGAACGGGTCGCCCGCCTGGTAGTAGCCGGCGAACGTCGAGGAGCCGGCGTCGGTCGGGATCGCGCCCGGGATCGCGGTGTAGGTGTGGGTCGGCGGCTGGTGCGCGATCGAGGCCGCGCCGGCGAGGTCGAGCGTCTCCAGCACGCCGCGCGCCGGCGCCTGACCGGTGTTCGCCGTCGCGAAGATCACGCGCGAGGCCGTGCCGGCCAGCTCGATCTCGGGGTTGACCGCGGCGAGGTCGATGCCGTGCCCGGAGTAGCGGAAGCTCACGGTGCCCGTGAACGTGACGCGCGCGGTCTGCGAGACCGGGTCGTACCACCCGTCCGTGAACGGGAAGTGGAAGTCGTACGCCAGCGGCGTGCTGCTGCCCGGCCGGATCGTCGGCGCGTCGGCCGTCGCGCCGTTGCACGCCGCGGTGCCCTGCCCGGCGTTGATGTACTGGATGAAGCTGTCGCGCACGTGCCACGTGATCGTGGCGCCCGTCAGCTCGACGGCGGTGGCGGGTCGCGCGAGCGCGGCCGGGCCGCCGGCGGCGGTGGCGGTCGGGCAGGTCGGGGTCGCGCTGCCGCCGCCGGGCGTGGTCGTGGTGCCGCCGCCGGGCGTCGTCGTCGTGCCGCCGCCTGTCGGGCCGCCCGTGGCGCCGGGGCCGGGGCCGGACGTCCCGGTCGCCGCGCCGGTCGACGGCACCGCGCCGCGCCGGGCGCTCACGGTCAGCGTGCCGATCGCCGCGGGCGCGAGCCGCTTCAGACGCAGCGCCGTCCGGATGACGGCCGCGCCCGCGGCGGTGAGGCGCACCGTGCCGGCCCTGAGGGCGGCGGTCCCCAGCGTCGCGTCGAGCCTATGCGCGCGGGCGTCGACGGTCAGGATCGCGAACGAGGTGCCGCCCACCTGCGCGCGCAGCCGCCCCGCCCTGGCCAGCTCGACGATCGGAGCGGTGAGCGTCACCGAGCGCCGGCCCTTGCGCAGGCGGATCGCGCCGGAGTGCGTCAGCGTCGCCGCGCCGGCCACGGTGACCGCCTTGACCGGCAGGACGAGCTTGGCGCCGGACGTCCTGGCCGGCGCGACGGCGGAGACCTTCACGCCCTGGGCGGAGAGCACCTTGTTGAAGGTCAAGGTGGAGCTGCCGGCCGTGGCGGAGGCGGAGGCGGCGGCGCTCGCGGTCGCGGGCAGCGCGCAGCCGGCGGCAACGGCGCAGACGATGAGACGGGGGATCATCGGCACTCCTGAGGGGATTCGGTGGGTGAGGTGAGGGCGACGGCCGCCGGCTCGGACGGCAGGGCGCGGCGCAGCCAGTCGACGTGCAGCGCGGTGCGGCCGGCGTCGGTGACGAGGTCGGCGGCGACGTGCCAGACGTCGGCGAGCAGCCGCGGGGTCAGGATCGCGGCGGGCGGCCCGGCGGCGACGGTCTGGCCGGCGGAGACGACGACGACCGCGTCGGCCACCGCGGCGGCCAGCGCGAGGTCGTGGACGACCAGGACGACCGCGAGGCCGTCGTCGGCCAGGCCGCGCAGCAGGCGCGCCATCAGCGCGGTGGCGCCGAGGTCGAGGCTCGACGTCGGCTCGTCGGCCAGCAGCGCCGGCGCGTCCTGGGCCAGCGCGACCGCGACCTGCACGCGCTGCAGCTCGCCGCCGCTCAGCGTCGTGAGCCGGCGGTCGGCGAAGCCCAGCACGCCGGCGCGCGCCATCGCGCGCTGCACCGCGTCGCGGTCGCCCCGCGTCGGGCTGCGCAGCGGGCTGAGGTGCGGCGCGCGGCCGATCGCGACCGCCTCGTGCACGCGCACGCCGTCCGGGACCCGCGCGCGCTGCGGCACGAACGCGCGCAGCCGCGCGAGCCGGCGCCCGCGCAGGCGCGCCACGTCCTCCCCGTTCCAGGCCACGCGGCCCCGCTCGAGCCGCTGGAGGCCGGCCGCCGCGCGGACGAGCGTCGACTTGCCGGCGCCGTTGGGCCCGACGACGGCGACCAGCCGGCCGGCGCCGGCGTGCAGGTCCGCGCCGCGCAGCACGTCGACCCCGCCGAGCTTCACCCAGGCGCCCTCGACGGCGAGCATCAGCGCGCGCTCCGCAGCAGCCACAGGAACACGGGCACGCCCAAGACCACCATGAACGGCCCGACCGGCAGCTCGATCGGCGCGAGCACGGTCCGCGCCAGCGTGTCGCCGGCCAGCAGCAGCGCCGCGCCGACCACCGCGCTGGCGCCCATCACGTAGCGGTGGCCCGCGGTCCCGCCCGCGAGCCGGACCAGGTGCGGGATGGCGAGCCCCAAGAACCCCAACAACCCGACGAGCGCCGCGGCGGCGGACGCCAGGAGCGCCGCCGCGCTGACGGCGACCAGGCGGATCGCGCGCGGCCGGACGCCCAGCGACTCGGCGACGTCGTCCCCCAGCGCGAGCCGGTCCAGCGGCCGCGCGAGCACCGCGGCGAGCAGGAAGCCGACCGCGAAGTACGGCCACGCGACGCTCAGCCCCGACCAGCCGTCCGACGAGAGCCCGCCCGCCATCCACAGCACCGCCGACTGCACGCGGTCCGAGAAGGCCACCATCAACGACGTCGTCCCGGCGCCGAACATGGCGCTGACCGCGATCCCGGCCAGGATCAGCTTGCCGGTCGCGCCGGCCGCCGGCCCGGTCCAGGCGATCGCCAGCACCAGCGCGCCGGCCAGCGCGCCGAAGGCCAGCGCGCCGACCGGCAGCAGCGCGACCGCCGACGGGAAGGCCAGCAGGACGAGGATCGCCCCGAAGCCCGCGCCGCCGGTCACGCCGACGATGTCCGGCGAGGCCAGCGGGTTGCCCAGCGCGCCCTGCAGCAGGACGCCCGCGACGCCCAGCGCCGCGCCGACGACCACCGCCTCGACGGCCCGCGGCAGCCGCAGCGACAGCACGATCTCGCGCAGCGGCCCCGGGTCGGCGCGGCCGGCGAGCGCGTCGACGACGTCGCGCAGCGGGACGTGGACCGCGCCGAGCGTCAGCGACAGCGCCGCCGCGACGACCAGCACGACCGCGGCGACCACGAGCACCAGCGTCGCACGCAGCGCGTGCCGGCGCACGCGGTCGGCGGCGGGCGCCGGAGGAGCGGGCGGCGCGGCGTGCGACGGCGACTCGAGCGCGGTGGCGGCCACTCAGTTCCCCAGGAACTTGGTCCGGACGTCGCGGATCGTCGCGCCCGGGTCGGTGTAGGCCTGCAGCAGCGAGTTGCCGGTGGCGACGTAGACGTGGTGGCGCCGGGCCGCCTTCGTCGTCCTCCACCCCGCCTTGGTGGCCAGGTACTGGGCGAGCTTGGGGATGTCGCTCGGCGCGCCGTGGGGCACGGCGATGATCACGTCGGGGTCGCGCTGCACGACGGCCTCGTCGGAGATGCGGGCGTAGCCGCCGCTCGCGCGCAGGCCGCCGGTCAGCAGGCGCCCGCCGGCGCGCCGGACGACGTCACCGCCCCAGGAGTTCTCGAGCATCGCGTAGGACGTCCGCCCCACGCCCATGATCAGCAGGACCGTCGGGCGCTTGCGGATGCCGCGCGTGGCGGCGGCGACCGCGGCCGTCTGCCGCGCCGCCAACCGGGCCGCCGCGGCGCTCTTGCCGACCAGCCGGCCGATCTTCCTGGTCTCGCTCACGAGGTCGTGCACCGAGCGCGGGTCGCTGTAGGCGACCCGCATGCCGAGGCGCTTCATCCCGGCCTCGCCCTTCTTCCAGATCGGGGCCGACAGCACCAGCTGCGGGTTGCGCACCGCGAGCTGCTCCAGGTTGGGGCCGTTGGGGTGCGACAGCGCGAGCGTCGGGACGCCCTTCAGGCGGGCGTCGAGCCGGTCGTGGCCGCCGAGCGTCTGGCCGACGGCGACCGGGCGGACGCCCAGCGCGGCGAGCGTGTTGGCGGTGAACGGCGTGAGCGCGGCGACGCGCGTGGACGCGGCCTGCGCGGCGGCGGGTGCGGCCGCGGCGGCCAGGACGGCCAGCGCGGCGGGGAGGGAACGGCGAAGACGAGGCACTGAGTTAGGGCTTCCTAAACCTGAGCTGCGAAGTCGGGTATATTTCGGGCACCCTAACACTTCTTAGGGCAACCTAAGCCTCTGGAAAGGACCTCCCGTTGTCTCGCACCACCCGACTCCGCGGCGGGCTGATCGCCGCCACCGCGCTCGCCGCGCTCCCCGCCGCCGCCCAGGCCGACACCGTCACCGACGGGCACCTGGACTGGACGCAGTTCAACACCTACGTGGGCGGCACCGAGCGCACGTGGCTCGGCTACGTCACGGGCCCGGGCCCGCAGCTGGCCAACGGCAGCGCGACCCCGCAGGCCCCAGCCACGGGCCCGACCGTCGACCCGAACAGCCCGCGCGGCGCGACCGAGGACTCCACGACGGTGTTCCCGTCCACGTCGGGCACCTACGACCCGAACACGGGCGTCGGCACGGTCGAGCTCGACGGCGGCATCGAGTTCGCCGCCCCCGCTCCGCCCGTCGGCCACGGGATCCTGATCTCGGTCGACGAGCCGGAGGTCGTGCTCAACGGCCTCACCGGTCAGCTCTTCGCCTCGGGCAAGAACGGCGCGACGACGACGTACGACCGCAGCGCACCGCTCTACGACCTCGATCTCTCCGACGCGACCGTCACGCTGAAGGCCGACGGCTCGCGGGTCCTGAGCGGGATCGTGCCGTCGCTGGCGACGGTCGGCACCGCGTTCCCCGGCAACTACGCGGTCGGCGCCGGCCCCGAGCGCACGCCCAACACGTTCGGCTCGTTCGCGCTGACGCTGCGCGTCAAGCCCGACGAGGTCCGCGGGCCGCAGGGCGAGACCGGCGCGGCGGGCGCCACCGGCGCGACCGGCGCCGTGGGCCCGATCGGCCCGGCCGGCGCCGCCGGCAGGACGACCACGATCCGCTCGGTCGTCGCGATCCTCGCCAAGGCGCCGTACAAGGGCACGACGACGCGCAGGGTCACCGTCTACAACAGCAGGAACAAGAAGATCGCCACCGGCACGCTCAAGGGCCGTACGCTGAAGGTGACGCTGGCCGACACGGTCACGACGCTCTCGGGCACGGTCAAGGTGAAGGCCACCGGGGCCAAGTCCTCCACCAAGGTGAAGATCCCGTCGTGACCGACATCGAGGTGTACGCCACCGGCGACCACGACGTGACCGGAGACTCGCCGCCCCCGCCCCCGCCGCCCCTGACGCCGGTCCCGCCGGCGCGCCGGCGCACGGCGGGCGAGGAGGCGCGGACGCTCGTCGCGCAGACGAACGTCGCCACGCTGGCGACGCTGAGCGACGACGGCGGCCCGTGGGCGTCGTTGGTCAGCTACGCGGCGCTGGACGACGGCTCGCCGGTCCTGTTCGTCTCCACGCTCGCGGAACACGGCCGCAACCTGGACCGCGACCCCCGCGCCAGCCTCGTCGTGGCCGAGGCCGCACGCGGCAGCGACCCGCTCGCGCACGGCCGCGTCACGCTCGCCGGCCGGGTCACGCGCCCGACCGGCGACCAGGAGCCGATCGCCCGCGCCGCCTACCTGGCGTCCGTGCCGACCGCGTCGATCTACCAGGGCTTCGGCGACTTCTCGCTGTACGTCCTGCACGTCGAGCGCGTCCGCTGGGTCGGCGGCTACGGCCGGATGGACTCGGCCGATGCCGGCGCCTACGCCGCGGCCGAGGCCGACCCCGTCGGCGACGCCCACGGCGCGATCACGCACCTCAACGACGACCACGCCGACGCGCTGCTGCTGATGGCCCAAGCCCTCGGCGGCTACCCCGACGCGACCTCCGCCCGCTGCACCGCGGCCGACCGCTACGGCCTCGACCTCTCCGTCGAGACCCCCCGCGGCAGCGCCCCGGCCCGCGTCGGCTTCGCGGACCCGGTGACCGACAAAGCGGGCCTCCGCGGCGCGACGGTCGAGCTGACCCGTCGCGCGCGGACGACCCAGAGCTAGTTGGAGTACATCGAGCCGATCGCCGATTGGTACTTCTCGGCGATCGGCTTGCGCTTGAGCTTCATCGTCGGCGTCAGCTCGTCGCCGCCGGGCTCCCACTCCTCGTCGAGCACCGTGTGGCGCTTGATCTGCTCGACCTTGGAGAGGCGCG
>DATDMD010000056.1:0-4756 GCA_036518975.1 Baekduia sp. | reverse complement strand
GCGGCGGCACGACGCTGCTGGAGCCGATCACCGTGCCCTCCGGCCGGTTCGCGATGGGGCTGGACCCGCAGGGCACCGCGGTCTGCGTCGTCGACGGCGACTTCGACGACTGAGGCGCGGCGAGGGCGGAGGGGCTCCGGGCCGGCGCCGCCGGCGGGCGGCGCGGACGGCGCGACTCCGGCCAGCGCCACCGGCGCGCGGCGAGGGCGGAGCGACTCCGGCCGGCGCCGCGCCGACCGCCGCGTCTCCGCGATCGCGCTCGGCGGCGGCGCGGTGCGGCATGCTTCGGCGCCCGTGGGCGTCCTCGCGCTGAAGCTGGTCCTCGCGCCCGCGTTCGTGGTGGGCGCGTCGCTGATCGCGCGACGCTTCGGGCCGCGGGTCGGAGGGCTGGTCGGCGGCCTGCCGGTCGTCGCCGGGCCGATCCTGCTCGTGCTGGCGGTCGTCCACGGCGGCGTCTTCGCCCAGCAGGCGGCGAGCGCGTCGTTGTTGGGGTTGATCTCGCTGGCGGGGTTCGTCGTCACCTACGCGGCGCTGGTCCGCCGCGTCCGGTGGCCGGTCGCGGTCGCGGCGGCGTGGGCCGCCTTCCTCTCCGGCACCGTCGTGTTCGCCCTGATCACGTCCGCGGTGCACGTCCCGCCGACGGTGGGCCTGGCGCTCGCGTTCGCGGCGTTCGCGCTGGCCAAGGCGGTCGTCCCGCGCCCGGCCGGCGCGCTCGCGCCGCCGCCGCCGCGACCGGCCTGGGACCTGCCGGTCCGCGCGCTGTGCGCCGCCGCGATGGTCCTGGCGCTCAGCGCCGCGTCCTCCGGCCTGGGCGCGCGCGTCTCGGGCCTGCTGGCGCCCGCGCCGATCATCACCACCATCCTGGCCGCGTTCACCCACGCCCAGCTCGGGCCCGAGGCGACGCTGCGCCTGCTGCGCGGGATGCTCACGGGGTTCTTCACGTTCGCGCTGTTCTGCTGGGCGATCGCAATTTTGTGACCCGAGGGGGGCGAATCCATCGGGGCTCGCACCTACTCTCCATGAACCCCTCATGGCGCGCCCCTCCACCATCCACGTCTGCTCGTCCTGCGGCCACACCGAGGCGCGCTGGCACGGCCAGTGCCCCGGCTGCGGCGAGTGGAACACGCTCGTCGAGGAGCGCGCGCCGACACCCAGCGCGCGCGGGGGGGGCTCGTCGGCGACGCGCCGCGCCGGCGGCGGCGCAGGGCCCGCGGTCACGCCCGTCGCGCTGCGCGACGTCACCACCAGCGCGGCCGCGCGGCTGTCGACCGGCATCGGGGAGCTCGACCGGGTCCTCGGCGGCGGCCTGGTCCCGGGCTCGCTGGTCCTGCTCGGCGGCTCACCGGGCATCGGCAAGTCGACCCTGACCGGCATGGTGACGGGCAACCTCGTCGGCGCGGGCCGGCAGACGCTCTACGTCTCGGGCGAGGAGTCCGCGGCGCAGATCCGCCTGCGCCACGAGCGGCTGGAGACGCCGGTCACCCGCGCGCTGGACGTCCCCGTGATCGCGGAGACCGACCTCGACGCCGTCGTCGCCACGATCGAGCACCACCGGCCCGAGGTCTGCGTCATCGACTCCGTCCAGACGCTCCACGCGCCGGACCTCACGGGCGCGCCTGGCTCCGTCGGCCAGGTCCGCGAGGTCGCCGCGCGGCTGATGCGCACCGCCAAGCAGGTCGGGACCACCGTCATCCTCGTCGGCCACGTCACCAAGGAGGGCTCGATCGCAGGCCCGCGCGTGCTCGAGCACCTCGTGGACTGCGTGCTGCAGTTCGAGGGCGAGCGCGAGCGCACCTACCGCACGCTGCGCGCGCTGAAGAACCGCTTCGGCTCGACGTCGGAGACCGGCGTGTTCGAGATGCGCCAGGGCGGCCTGGTCGAGGTCCTGGACCCGTCCGCGCGGTTCGTGGGGGAGGCCACCGGCAAGCCGGGCTCGGTCGTCCTCGCGGCGATGGAGGGCAGCCGGCCGCTGCTGGTCGAGGTCCAGGCGCTGGTCAGCCCGTCCGAGATCGTGCCGCCGCGCCGCGTCGTCACCGGCATCGACCGCAACCGGCTCGCGCTCGTCCTCGCCGTCCTCTCGCGCCACGCCGGCGTCAACACGGGCAGCGCCGACGTCTTCGTCAACGTCGTCGGCGGCGTGCGGGTCGACGAGCCGGGCGCGGACCTCGCCGTCGCGCTCGCCGTCGCGTCCGCCCAGCGCGGGATCGCGCTCGGAACGCACGGCAAGCCGCTGGCCTGCTTCGGGGAGCTCGGGCTCACCGGCGAGCTGCGCACCGTCGGCCACCCGGAGCGCCGCGTCGAAGAGTCTGAGAAGTTCGGACTCCGCGATCCGGTGCATCCCGGAAGCGCGCGGACTCTCCGCCACGCGCTCAAGGCGGCCTTCCAGGCGGCGGAGCCGATCGCGGCCTGACGTCAAGCCAACTGGACGCCTGTTCAGGGTCATGCGAACGCGGCCGTCTCGGTAAGGCCGATCTAAAGGACGCCTGGTAAGATCGTGGTGATGGCGCAGCGATCCGGGGATGAGCTCAACGAGCTCGAGAGCCGTCAGGAGCCCCGGCTCGTCAAGGCGCTGGAGATGGTCGCGCCCGGGACCGCCCTGCGCGAAGGGCTCGACAACATCCTCCACGCTCACACGGGCGGCCTCCTGGTCATCGGCGACCACGACGAGCTCAGCTTCCTGTTCTCCGGGGGCATCAAGCTCGACGTCGACTACACGCCGGCGCTGCTCTACCAGGTGGCCAAGATGGACGGCGGCATCGTCCTGAACGCCAACGCCACCAAGATCGCGATGGCCAATGTGCAGCTGACCCCTGATCCGACGGTCCTGACGCTCGAGACCGGCACCCGCCACCGCACGGCGGAGCGCGTCTCGAAGCAGACCGACGCGATCGTCATCGCGATCTCCCAGCGGCGCGAGGTCGTGTCGCTCTACGTCGACGGCGCGAAGTACATCCTCGAGGACATCCCGGTCGTCCTCGCCAAGGCGAACCAGGCCCTGGCGACCCTCGACAAGTACCGCACGCGCCTCGACCAGGTCTCCACGCGGCTCACCGCGCTGGAGTTCGAGGGCGGCGCGACGCTGCACGACGTCCTGACGGTCCTCCAGCGCTCCGAGCTCGTGACGCGCATGGCCGTCGAGATCGAGCGCTACATCGTCGAGCTCGGCACCGAGGGCCGGCTCATCGAGATGCAGCTCGAGGAGGTCATGGTCGGCGTCGCCGCCGACAAGGCCGCCCTCATCCACGACTACTTGGCGGCGGACTCCGACGAGAGCTTCGCCGCGGCGCTCGACCAGCTCGGGCGCATGCCCCATCAGGACCTGCTCGACTTCGGCCGGCTCGCCGAGCTGATGGGCTACGACCGCAAGCTGAACACCCTCGACTACCCGGTCTCGCCGCGCGGCTTCCGGATCCTGGGGCGCGTCCCCAGGCTCCCCAAGCTGGTCGTCGCGCAGATCGTGAAGGAGTTCGGGGGCCTCGACGAGCTGCTCGCCGCGACGGACGCGGAGCTCGAGACCGTCGAGGGCGTCGGAGAGATTCGCGCGAAGGACATCCGCGAGGGCCTTCGCCGGTTGCAGGAGATCAATCTCGTAGATCGGTACCTGCAGACCTGATCGCGCCCGCCAACGGCTGGGCTCGGCTGGAAACGCGACCTCCCATCTCCCCGGTGGGGCGGTCCACACCAAGGAGGACCATCATTCCCGGCAGCACCGAAGAGCAGATCATGGATGACCTCGAGATCGCCGTCGAGGTCGAGAACATCGACTTCGAGATCGGCGACAACGTCGTCTACCCGCATCACGGGGCGGGCCAGGTCCTCAAGAAGGAAGTGAAGAAGATGTTCGGTGAGGAGCGGGAGTACCTCACCATCAAGATCCTGCACAACGACATGACCGTGATGGTCCCGTGCGAGAACGCGGGCATCGCCGGTCTTCGGCGGGTCATCGACGAGGAGACCGTGCAGAAGGTCCTCGCCGTGCTGCAGGACGAGCTGTCCGAGATGCCCAAGAACTGGAACCGCCGGTTCAAGCACAACCGCGACAAGATCAAGACCGGCGACATCTACGAGCTGGCCGAGGTCGTCCGCAACCTGGCGATCCGCGAGCACGACAAGGGCCTCTCGACGGGAGAGAAGCAGATGTTCACCCGTGCCAAGAAGATCCTCGCCTCCGAGCTCATGTACGCGCTCGAGAAGAACGAGGAGGAGGCCGAGGCCTACCTCGACGACCTCCTCACGACGTCCGCCGAGCGCCTGGCCGCCGCGGCGAAGTAGAGCCCTGATGACAGCGGTCGCGCTCGTCGTGGCCGCCGGACGTGGCGAGCGCCTTGGGACCGGTGGACCCAAGGCGTTCGTCATGTGTGGGGGTCGCCCGCTGCTCGAGTGGAGCATCGACGCGTTGAAGGCGGTGCCCGAGATCGGGCACATCGTCGTCGCCACGCCGCCCGGCATCGAGGCGCCGGCCGGGACGACGGGCGTCTTCGGCGGCGAGGAGCGCTCGCACTCGGTTCGCGCGGCGCTGCACCACACGCTGGCCGGCGACCCCGTCCTGGTCCACGACGCCGCGCGCCCGCTGGTGACGCCGGCGACCATCCGGGCGGTCCTCGCCGGGCTGGACGAGGACGCCGACGCCGCGATCGCCGCGGCGCGGGTGACCGACACGATCAAGGTCGGCGCGGACGCGGCGGACGGCGCGCCCCGGACCACGGTGACGCGCACGCTCGACCGCTCCGAGCTTTGGGCCATCCAGACCCCGCAG
>DATDMD010000055.1:0-17558 GCA_036518975.1 Baekduia sp. | reverse complement strand
CAAGCGAAAGATAGCCGAGCCCGATCTCCACGAACGCGTCGAGGGTGTGCCGGAGCGCGGCGAGCAGTGGCGCGACCGACGGCTCGTCGAGTCCGCTCACCCACGCGGCCAGGTCGCTTATCTGCATGGCGCAGGCGTCGGCGATGTTGAGGTCCTCGATCTTCGACGAGCGGGCCGCCGCGCTGAGCCGCGTGCCGTCGCACTCCGGGCAGGTCGTGAACGTCACCGCGCGCTCCACGAAGGCCCGGATGTGCGGCTGCAGCGTGTCAACGTCCTTAGACAGCATCGACTTCTGGATCTTCGGGATCAGGCCCTCGTAGGTCAGGTTGATGCCGTCGACCTTGATCTTGGTCGGCTCCTTGTGGAGGAGGTCGTCCAGCTCCTTCTTGGTGTACTTGCGGATCGGCTTGTCCGGGTCGAAGAAGCCGCAGCCGCGGAAGATGCGGCCGTACCAGCCCTCCATGCTGTAGCCGGGGATCGTCAGCGCGCCCTCGTTGAGCGACTTGGTGTCGTCGTACAGCTGCGACAGGTCGACGTCGTTGACCGAGCCCATGCCCTCGCAGCGCGGGCACATGCCGCCGGTGACGCTGAACGTGCGCCGCACGGTCTTCTTCGCGCCGCGCTCGACGGTGATCGCGCCGGCCGCCGTGACCGACGGGACGTTGAAGGAGTACGCCTTGGGCGAGCCGATGTGCGGCTGGCCGAGCCGGCTGAAGACGATCCGGAGCATCGCGTTCGCGTCGGTGACCGTGCCGACGGTGGAGCGCGGGTTGGCGCCGATGCGCTCCTGGTCGACGAGGATCGCGGTCGTCAGCCCCTCCAGGAGGTCGACCTCCGGGCGCGACTGCGCCGGCAGGAAGCCCTGGACGAAGGCGCTGTAGGTCTCATTGATCAACCGCTGTGACTCGGCGGCGACCGTGCCGAACACCAGCGAGCTCTTGCCCGAGCCGGAGATGCCGGTGAACACCGTCAGCCGGCGCTTCGGGATCTCGACGCTGACGTCCTTGAGGTTGTTCACGCGCGCGCCGTGCACGCGGATCAGGTCGTGGCGGTCGGCCTCGTGGGGCATCGGCGTCAGACTAGTGACGTGATTCGGGACCGGGCTTCTCGATTCCTGATCGGCCCGTGCGACGTGCCACCCTGTGTCGCGACCATGCAGATCACCCGCAGCAGCATCCAGACCGCCAAGGGCCCGGGCGAGTGGTTCACCGGCGACGTCTACATCGACGCCGTCGCCGCCGCGCCCGCGCCGGGCCGGGCGCAGGCCAACCTGGTGCACTTCACGCCCGGCGCCCGGACCGCGTGGCACACGCACCCGCTCGGCCAGACGATCTTCGTCACCGAGGGCGTCGGCCTGTGCCAGCGCCGCGGCGGGCCGATCGAGGTCATCCGCGCGGGCGACCGCGTGTTCTTCGCGCCCGACGAGGACCACTGGCACGGCGCCGCGGCCGACCGCTTCATGGCGCACCTCGCGCTCAACGAGGTCGACGACGAGCACCCGGCGGCGATCTGGGGCGACAAGGTCGCCGACGGCGAGTACGCCGCCGCGCCGGCGACGACGGGCGAGGCGGCGCGCTGATGTCGGTCGTCATCGTGGGCGCGGGGCCCAACCTCGGCGCGGCGGTCGCCCGCCGCTTCGGGCGCGAGGGCCTGGCCGTCGGGCTGATCGCCCGCGACCCCGCCAAGTTGGAGGCGTTGGCGACCGAGCTGCGTGGCGAGGGCCTCACGGTCGAGCACGCGGCCGCCGACATCCGCGACGCGGACGCGCTGACGGCGGCGATCGGGTCGCTGGCCGAGCGCCTCGGTCCGGTGGAGGTCCTCGAGTACTCGCCGCTGCCCGCGCGCGAGTTCATGAAGCCCATCCTGGAGACGACGGTCGACGACGTGCGCGGGCCGCTGGAGTTCAGCGTGCTCGGCGCGGTCGCCGCCGCGACCGCCGTGGTCGGGCCGATGCTCGACCGCGGCGCGGGGACGATCCTCTTCACCACCGGCGGCGCGGCGATCAACCCGTACCCGCTGCGCGCCGGCGTCGGGATCTCGTTCGCGGGCGAGGTCGCGTACGCGCGGATGCTGCACGACGAGCTGGCCGGCCGCGGCGTCCACGTCGCCCACACGGCGATCGGCGGCCGCATCGCGCCCGGCGCCGACCACGAGCCCGACGACGTCGCCGAGGTGCTGTGGCGCCAGCACGCGGAGCCCGGCGCGTTCCAGACGCGCCTGGGGATCGATTGACCGGACTCGGCGGGCTGACGCCGTACGTCCGCCCCTTCCTGGAGATCGCGCTGCCGACGCTGGCCCTGTGGGCGGCGTCCTGCGTCGCGATGGTGCGCCTGGCCCAGCGGCTGCCGCCGGGGACGCTGCGCGACGTCGCCGCGCTGCTGCCGGCGTGCGTGACCACGGCCCGGCGCCTGCGCCGCGAGCCGGAGGTCCCGCGGCGCGCGAAGGTCGCGTGCCTGGCCGCGGTCCTGTGGGTGCTCTCGCCGATCGACCTGCTGCCCGAGTTCCTGCCGGTGATCGGCCCGCTGGACGACGTCGTCGCCGTTGTGCTCCTGCTCCGCTACGCGGCGCGCCGCATCCCGCGCGACGTGCTGCTCGCCGCCTGGCCGGGCGAGGAGCGGCTCCTGCTCAGGCTGGTGGGGGCGCCGGCGGCCGAAAGATAGGGCGTCCTGCCGATGTCGCCGCGCCGCGGCGCGCCTAGCGTCGGTCCCGTTCACGCACCCCGAACGGAAGGACGCCACCATGAAGCTCTACACGATCCTGCGCCGCAGCGGCTGGGAGTCGGGCGAGGCCCTGCAGGTCGCCGCCGCCAAGTCGGCCCAGGTCGGCGACGAGGAGATGCCCGACGACATCCGCTGGATCCGCAGCTACGTGCTCGCCGAGCGCGACGGCCGCGTCGGCACCGTCTGCATCTACGAGGCCTCCAGCCCCGAGGCGATCCGCGACCACGCCGTGCGCGCGGGCCTGCCGGTCGACGAGATCGTCGAGATCGCCGACACCGTGATCGTGCGGCCCGACCCGGTCGCCGCGAGCTAGCGGCGGGCCCTCAGCTGTCGCCCAGCTCCTTCGCGAAGAAGCTCAGCGCCTTGCGCGTCTTGGTCAGCGCGTTCTGCGCCGGCACGATGCCGCGCTCGGCCAGGAACCCGCGCAGCTCGGCGGCGACCTGGAAGCCCTCCGAGGGCAGGCACTTGGTCGAGAGCTCCAGGACGCGCTTGCCGTCCGGGTAGAGCCACAGCTCGCCGACGAGCTTGCGGGCGAACCCGGCGGGCGTGCCCTTGGCCTTGAGCACGAAGATCGGCCCGAGCATCCGGAGGTCGTCGAGCGCGATGCCCTCCGGTGCGTGCTCGGCGTAGAACGACCGCTGGTCCTTGGTGAACACCTTGCGCAGCGGCGGGCCCTCGGGGACGCCGACCGACGCCTTGAGCGGCAGCCGCGCGAGGCCCTTCATCGATCCCGAGCAGACGTAGCCGCTCTGCATCGCGTCGACCTCGACGACGAAGCCGGGCAGCTGCCGCCAGCGGTCGTCGAGCTGGTCCGGGACCACCGGGCGCAGCTTGACGACCGTGTCGTCGTCCTTGCCCTGGATGCGCCGCGCGCGCACGACGACGCCGGCCTTCTCCAGCGCCAGGTCGGGCGTGTCGAAGAAGTGCACCATCCGGATCTGGGCCTCGAGCGGATCCAGCCCGAGCCCCATCACCGCCGCGCGCTGCAGGTTCTCGTCGATGGTGAGCTTGAGCTCGACGCTGTCGGCGTCCCGCAGGAGCGAGAGCAGCTCCGTCAGCTGCCCGTCCTTGAGCGCCATGGCCGGCGTGGCGACGGCCGGGCTCATGACCGGCTCCAGGCGACGGTCAACTCATACAAGATGACGACGTCGAGCGCGATGACGATGATCGCCAGGATCGGGAAGGCCGAGATGATGGGGAACATCAGCAGCGCGTGGATCGTCACCAGCACGACGGCGGTCCACCGCGCGATGCCCACCTGCAGCGCCAGGCCGATGCCGGTCACGATCATCACCAGCCCCGAGATGATCCCGACCCAGCCCCAGCCGGTGAGGTCCCAGATGGCCGGGCCGCCGGTGCCGCCGACCGTCACCACCTTGTCGTTCAACACCGCGGTCAGGCCGAACAGCGCGGTCAGCCCGCCGCTCATGACGAGCGCGACGGCCGCGAAGATGATCCAACCGCTCGGGAAGTCGCTCTGGCGGGTGCGGGACTGCTCGCGCTCGGCCGCGGAGACGTTGGCGGTCAGCGGTGTCGTGCCGCCCGGATGTGAGGCTGAGGACATGATGCGGCGATCGTCCCCCTCGGGTGGGCGTGGGAGCATCACCCACTGCGGGTGAACTGCGGTCACCCGGTCCACCGGGAATCTGATCGCCGTGGACGAGCGCCCTTCGCAGCGGGTCGAGATCAGCGTGCCGACCCGGACGGTGCTCGGGATCCTCGCCATCCTCGGGCTCGTCGCGGTCGCGATCGTCTCGCTCGGGACGCTGCTCTCGATCTTCGTGGCGGCCGTGCTCGCGCTCGGGCTCGACCCACCGGTCAGCAAGCTCGTCGAGCGCGGGTGGAAGCGCGGCGTCGCGTCGCTGACGGTGTTCGTGGCGCTGTTCGTCGGCGCGTTCGTCCTCGTCCTGCTGACCGCCGGGCCGCTGTGGGACCAGATCGTCGAGTTCGTCCACCAGCTCCCGGTGTACTGGGACCAGCTGACGAACACGGACGGGTTCAAGAGCCTGACCTCGACCGCCGGCGCCGACGACCACATCCGCAACGTCCTGAAGGACCTGGCCGCCGGCCTGCCCGACGCCGCCAGCGCGCTGCTGGGAATCGCGGGCGGCGTCTTCGGGAGCGTGCTGTCGCTGGTCACGCTGACGTTCCTCGCGCTGTTCCTGCTGATGGAGCGGCCGACGATCACCGACTGGCTGTTCGGCTTCACGACGCCGCGGGTCGAGGAGCGCTGGCGCCCGATCGTGGAGGAGTCGGTGTCGGCGATCTCGGCGTCGCTGATCGGCAACGTCGCGATCTCGATCGTCGCCGCGACCGTCGCGGGGCTGTCGGCCTGGGCGTTCGGCCTGCCGTTCCCGATCGTCCTCGCCGTGATCACCGGGTTCCTGGACCTGATCCCGCAGGTCGGCGCGACGATCGCCGCGGTGATCCTCGTGCTCGTCGGCCTCACGGTGAGCACCGGCGCCGCGGTCGCGATGGCCGTGATCCAGCTGATCTACCAGCAGCTGGAGAACTACGTCGTCTACCCGATCGTCTACCGGCGCGCGGTCGAGCTGTCGGCCTTCACGACGATCGTCGCGGTCCTCATCGCCAGCTCGATCCTCGGCGTCATCGGCGCGATCCTGGCCGTGCCGTTCGCGGCCGTGATCAAGATCGTCCTGCGCGAGGCCGGCCGGCCGCGCCGCGACCGGATGGCGGCGCTGCGCGACCGCGAGCGCGGACCTCCGTCGAACAACGAGGAGCCCGACCTCACCGACGTGCTCGCGTGATCGCGCGGTGGCGAGTGTCCTGAGTGGGAGATTCGGGCGCGGCAGCCGTGATGCTCGGCCCCGGTTGGCGTTCGTCGATGACCGCAGGTGAACCCCTGGTTCATCGAGGATCAGCGGCGGACGCCAGACGGCGGCGAGCGCGCGGATGCTGCCCGCGAATCTCCCGACTCAGGACACTACGATCGACCCTCCATGGCCGGTCGTCAGACGCCCGCGACGCGCGCCGCCGACAAGGCCGGCATCACCTACACCTTGCACGAGTACGAGCACGATCCGCGGGCGGACTCCTACGCGGGTGAGGCCGCGGAGGTGCTCGGGCTCGATCCCGAGCGCGTGTTCAAGACGCTCGTGGTGAGCGTCGACGACGACCTCGCTGTCGCGATCGTCCCAGCCGCCGACCAGCTGGACCTCAAGGCCGTCGGCAAGCGGGCGGCGATGGCCGACCCCGCGCGGGCCGAGAAGGTGACGGGCTACGTCGCGGGCGGGATCTCGCCGCTGGGCCAGCGCCGGGCGCTGGCGACCTACCTGGACGAGACCGCGGAGCTGTTCGACACCATCTTCGTCTCGGCCGGCCGGCGCGGGCTGGAGATCGAGCTGGCGCCGGGTGACCTGATGGCCCTGACGGGCGCCGAGCTGCGCCCGCTGGCTCGCGCGTGACGCCGACCCGGCATACGTCTAGCGTTGGCGCCCATGGCCCCACCGCCCGTCGCCACCGCCGACCTCGACCGCACCCGACTCGCCGCGCTGCTGGCGCGCGAGCGGGAAGCGTTCGCCGCCACGCACCCGCGCTCGCTGGAGCTGGCCGAGCGGGCGCGGAGCGCGCTGCTGCACGGCGTCCCGATGCCGTGGATGGCGAAGTGGGCCGGCGGCGCGCCGGTGTTCCTGGCCGAGGCGCGCGGCGCGCGCGTGACCGACGTCGACGGCCACGAGTACGTCGACGTCGCGCTCGGCGACACGGGGTCGATGCCGGGTCACTCGCCGCAGCCGACGGTCGACGCGATCGTCGCGCGGGTCTCCGACCGCGGCGGCATCACCACGATGATGCCCACCGAGGACGCGATCGCCGTCGGCGCGGAGCTCGGCCGACGCTTCGGCGTCCCGGCCTGGCAGTTCGCGCTCAGCGCCACCGACGCCAACCGCTTCGCCCTGCGCATGGCGCGCCAGGTCCAGCAGCGGACCAAGATCATGATCTTCCTGCACGCCTACCACGGCACGGTCGACGAGACGATCGCCACGCTGGACGACCAAGGCAAGGTCATTGCCCGTGACGGCAACGTCGGCGCGCCGGTCGACCCCGCGCTGACGACCAAGGTGGTGCCCTTCAACGACCTCGACGCCGTCCGCGCCGCGCTGGAGCCGCGCGACGTCGCGGTCGTCCTCGCCGAGCCGGCGATGACCAACGTCGGGATGGTCCTGCCCGCGCCCGGGTTCTTGAAGGGGTTGGAGGAGGTCTGCTTGCAGACCGGCACGCTGCTCATCTACGACGAGACCCACACGATGTCGATGGGCCCCGGCGGCTGCGTGCGCGCGTGGGACCTCAGGCCGGACGCCGTCACGCTCGGCAAGGCGCTCGGCGCGGGCGTCCCGATCGGCGCCTACGGCCTCGGCGCCGCGCTGCGCGACCGCGTCCTGGCCGACGCCGCGGGCGACTACCTCGACTGGGGCGGCGTCGGCGGCACGCTGGCCGGCAACGCGCTGTCGCTCGCCGCGGCGCGCGCGACGCTCGAGCACGTCCTCACCGACGACGCCTACGCCACCATGGCGCTCACGTGCCGGCGCTACGAGGCCGGCGTCCGCGACGTGTTCGCCCGGCACGGCGCGCCCTGGCACGTCGTCGGGCTCGGCGCCCGCGCGGAGTTCGGCTACACGCCGGCGCCGCACGCGACCGGCGCCGACGCCCACGACGCCATCGACCCGCTGCTCGACGACCTGATCCACGCCGCGCTGCTGAACCGCGGCGTGATGCTCACGCCGTTTCACAACATGGCCCTGATGGGCCCGACGACCACGGCGCAGGACGTCGACCGCGTGGTCGGCGCCCTCGACGCGGTCGTCGGGGAGATCTTCGCCGCGTAGGCCTACGCGGTCGCCTCGATCCGCTCGGTCTCGCTCGTCGGCTGCCCGGCGGCGGCCGTCGCCTCGAGCTGCAGCGTGACGTCCAGGCCCTTGCGGCCGGCCAGCGCCTTCTTCATCTTCGCCGCCTGCAGCTTGGAGATCGTGATGCGCACGATCTTCGACGTGCCCGCCGGGATGTCCACCTTGATGGGCGGCAGCGGGATCGACACGGGCTTGACCGTCTTCTTCTTCTTGCCCTTGCCCACCGTGTGCGGCGTGCCGCGCTGGACGATCGTCGCCGTCGCGGTCAGCGAGCACGTCGTGTCGCAGCCGATCCGGACAGGGAGGTTGCGCGCGCTCAGCAGCCCGGTCTTGCGCAGGATGTTGACCGTCAGCTGCGGGCCGAGCGGCTCGGGCAGGGTGGGGGACTTCAGCAGCGGTGGCGCCGCGACCGGGGCGAGCAGGCCGCAGCCGGGCGAGACCGGCGTCGTCAGCTGGAACGTCGAGACGCGGTTGTTGTCGCTGTCGGTCACCGTCAGCTTGTTGTTGCAGTCGACCGCGACGCCGGTGGGGTGGATGAACTGGCCGTCGGCGACCCCGCGCATGCCGAACGCCAGCAGGCGCTCGCCCGCGGGCCCGAACTCCTGGATGCGGTTGTTGCCGCGGTCGGCGACCCACAGGTTGCCCTGCGGGTCCAGCGTGATCTGGGCGGGCGCGTTGAGCTTGCCGAGCTTGGAGCCGGTGCCGCCGAAGTCGTCGAGCTCGGCGCCGGAGGCGTCGTAGACCCTGATGTGGTTGGCGGCGTCGGCGACGTAGAACTTCGTCCCGTCCGGCGTGACCGCGATGCCGCGCGGCGCGGACTCGGTCGCGAACGACCCGATGTAGGCGCCGCCCGCGGTGAAGCGCGCGATGCGGTCGTTGCCGTAGTCGGCCACCGCGATGTTGCCGGCGCCGTCGATCGCCAGCGCCTGCGGCGACTCCAGCTGGCCGGGGCCGGTGCCCTCCGTGCCGATCGACCGCGTCGTCTGCGCGGTGGTGCGGTCGAAGACTACGATCCTGCTGCGGCGCGAGTCCAGCACGTAGCCGTTGCCGGCGGCGTCGAAGGCGACCGCGACCGGGTTGGGCAGGATGGTCGGCCCCGGGTTCGGCGAGCCCCAGACCGTGGCGACCGACCCGTCCGGGTTGAGCACCTGCACGCGCCCGTTGACCGAGTCGGTCACCGCGCGCAGGCCAGCGGAGTCGGCGGCGACGCCGAGCGGCGCGTCGAACTGGCCCGGGGCGCGGCCGGACGTCCCGAACGAGCGCTTGAGCGTGCCCGACGCGTCGAAGACGTCGACGCGGTCGTTGCCCGTGTTGGCGACGAACAGCTCGCCGGCCGGGTTGGTCGCGAGGCCGCGCGGATAGGCGAGCTGGCCCGGGCCCGTGCCGTAGGAGCCCCAGCGCGCCTTGTACTGGTACTTGGTCGCCGGCGTCGAGTAGCGGACGATCCGCTGGTTCATGTCGTCGGCGACGAAGACGCGGCCCTGCGGGTCGATCGCGACGCCGTAGGGGAAGTTCAGCTGTCCGGGCCCGGCGCCCTGGCCGTCGCCGATCGACGCGAGCAGGTGGCCGCCGGTGTCGAACGCCGCGACGCGGTGGTGCTGGTCGTCGGCGACGAGCATGCGCGTGCCGCGGACCGCGACGCCGCGCGGGTTCTGCAGCGTCCCGGGCGGGACGATCTCGCTGCCGTTGTTGCCGTCGGCGGCGAACCGCACGACGCGGTCGTTGCCGGTGTCGACGATGTAGAGCGTCGAGCCGGACGCCGCCAGGCCGCCGCCGGCCGCCGCGTCGTTGCCGCCGCCGGCGCCGAAGTGGAACTTGCCCAGGTCGGTGCCCGACCCGCCCCAGGACCCGATCAGGCTGCCGTCGGTGCCCGAGAAGCGGACGATGCGGTTGGTGCTGCCGTCGGCGACCACGACCTGGTTGTCGCCGGTGACCGCGATCGCGCCGATCGCCGACAGCTCGCCGGGGCGCGTGCCGGCGCTGCCGATGTCGGCCAGCCACTGGCCCGCCGGCGTGAACTTCTGGATCAGGTGAGAGCCCTGATCGGTGACGTACACGTTGCCGTCGGGGCCGACCGCGACGGCCTGCGGGAAGCGCAGGACGCCGCCGCCGCGCGAGCCGGTCTGGGTCGCGGTCGTGTACGGGCAGGAGCTGCCCGACGAGCTGCCGGGGCAGTCGGCGGAGGCGGTAGTCGGGGCGGTGGCGGCGGCGAGGAGGGCGCCGGCCGCGATAAGCGAGGGCAGGAGGCGTCGTCGGAGCATCGTTGTTCCAACACGCTACGAACCGGAAGTCGCGGTCCTGCAAGGTTGCCTGCCCGGTAGGCTGCGCGGCGGTGTCCGGGATCGGCGTCCTGCGCGAAGGGCCGCTGCACGCGGCGGTGAAGGACTGGCTCGCGCGGCCGGGCGACACCGCGGAGGTGCGGGTCGAGGGGTTCGTGATCGACCTCGTGCGCGGCTCGGGCGAGCTGGTCGAGATCCAGACGGGCGGCTTCACGCCGCTGGGGCGCAAGCTCGACGCACTGCTGGACCGCCACCGCATGCGGATCGTGTTCCCGGTGCCGGCCGAGCGGCGGATCGTGCGCGTCGACGAGCACGGCGAGGTGCTGTCGGCGCGGCGCTCGCCCCTGAAGGGCACGGCGCTGGACGTCTTCGACCGGCTCGTCTCGTTCCCGTCGCTGCTGGCCCATCCGCACCTGACCGTCGAGGTGCTGCTGTGCCGCGAGGACCACGTCCGGGCGCCGGAGGCCGGCCGCTCGCGGTCGGGGCGGCGCCGCCGCGATCCCGGCGAGCGGCGGCTGAGCGAGGTGGTCGGGTCGGTGGAGCTGGCGTCGCCGGCCGACGCGGGGGCGCTGGTCGCGGCGGCGTGCGGAGGCGGCGACGGCGCCGCCGGCGGGCTGGGCGCCGAGCCGTTCACGACGCGCGAGCTGGCGACGGCGCTGAAGTGCCGGATGATCCTGGCCCAGCGCGTCGCCTACTGCCTGCGCGCGACCGAGGTCTTCGAGGACGCCGGCAAGCGCGGCCGCGCGCCGCTGCACCGCCTCGCGGCGTAGGCCTACTTCTTCTTCTTGGACGACGCCGACGACGACCGCGACGCCGCGAGGGCCTCGGGGTCGGTCGCGTCGCCGGCGGCCTTGGCCGCCGCCGCGGTCATCTCGGCGCGCACGGGCGCGCCCCAGGCGGCGTCGACCGCGCTGTGCAGCGACGGGTCGGTGGTGCAATTGATGCAGAACGCCTTCTGGCCCCAGCCGATCGCGCGCGCCAGGACCTCGTCGGCGTAGTCGACGCCGGTGAGGTCGTGGCCGTAGTAGTCGTAGGCCGCGCGCCAGGCCGAGGCGTCGAGGTCGCGGCCGGCGCCGGAGTCGCGCAGGAGCGCCGCGGCGGCCATGATCGAGTCGTAGTCGTCGTAGACCGACGGGTGCTTGGCGGTCTGGTGCGGGTAGCTGGCCGGGCGCGCGGCGGCGGCGCCGGCGTCCTTGTAGCGCGACCACGTCGAGCCGATCCCGCCCCCGCTGTTGGTGACGTTGAACTGCATCGGCCCGGCGCAGCAGTTGGCGAAGTTCAGGCCGTGGTAGGTCGTCGGGTTCGTGGAGAACGCGGTCTCCTGCTTGTGGACCGAGGCGATCAGCAGCCAGTTGACGCCGTACGTCTTCTGCGCCTGCGCGTAGATGGGGTAGAAGCCGGAGACCCACGCGGCGCCGACGTGCGCGTGGTCGTTGGTGGTGAAGCGCTGCTCGTCGGAGGCCTGCTGCGTGGGGGCGGGCGCGGGCGCCTGCGCGACCGGTGAGGGCGCCGTCGCGGGTGTGGGCGTGGGCGCCGGCGTCAGCACGACGACGCGCGGCGCGGCCGGGGGCGCGGCGGCCGTGGCGTCCGACCTCTTGGCGAAGACGCCCGAGAGCGCGAACCCGAGGAGCAGCGCGCCGGCGAGCAGCGCGAGGAGCGCGACGGCCAGCGGCCAGCGCTCGCGTTCGGGGGTGGGCAGCGACGGCTCGTGCATCAGGACGGAGGTCCCTGAGCATAGAGGCCGTCCTCGGCGACGGTGCCGCGTGTGGTCGTCTCGGCGTCATCCCTGCGCGAAGTCGTGACGGACGGCGCGCCCTTCGCGTCAGAGCGCTGCGTAGCATCGCCGGCCATGGACGACCTCCTCAAGCTCGCCGCCGACGCCGGCCACGAGATCTCCAACGCCGAGGCCGCCCTCGACGAGGGCGCCCACGACTCGGCGCGCGACGCGCTGGACCGCGCCGGCGACCACCTCGCCGCGCTGCGCGAGCGCTGGCCGGAGATGTCCGCGCCGCAGCGCGCCGTCGTCGGGCCGTCGGCGAAGGCCGTGCGCGAGCGCTTGGACGCCGCCGTCGCGCGGATCCCGAAGCGCCAGACGCTGTCGCAGGCGCCGGTCGAGGTCGATCCGGAGCAGGAGGCCGCGCCGGACGGCACGCCGCCCGAGCCGCCGCCCGCCGCGGCCTGACGCAGGGCGTTTGCCAACTGGCAGGGGCGGCCGGTGGCGCCGGTGCCGGGGCTGGCCTAAGTTCCGCGCGCGATGAAGATCGGCGTGGTCTACATGCAGGACTTCTCGAACTCGTACTACCGAGCCCTGTGGCCGATGGTCGGGCTGCAGCAACGCGGGCACGAGGTCGAGTACACCTACGAGACGAGCCGCGGGCACGTCGACGTCAGGCCCCTTGAGTGGTGTGACGTCGTGCACGTCTACCGCTCGGTGAGCCCGCTGCTGGCGAGGGAGCTGGGCAGGCTGCGCAGGCAGGGGACGGCCGTCATCTACGACAACGACGACGACGCCCGCCTGCTGCCGATGGGCTCGCCCAACTACAAGGACTGGGCCGGCGCGAGGGGCGAGAAGAGGTTCCGCCCGCAGATCCACATGATGCAGCACGCCGCGCTCGTCACGACGACGACCGACGCGCTCGCCGCGCGCTTCGGCCAGGTCTACGGCGGCCCGATCGAGATCGTCCCGAACCACCTCGCGCCGACGCAGTTCGTCAGGGAGCAGCCCGAGCACAAAGGGGTCCTGATCGGCTGGGTCGCCGGCAAGGAGCACCGCGCCGACGCACAGCTGCTGGAGGTCACGCAGATGCTCCGCAGGGTGATGGACCGCGATCCGCGCGTCCGCGTCGAGACGCTCGGCGTCCGCCTCGACCTCGACCCCGAGCGCTACCACTTCGCCGACGTCGTCCCCTTCGAGGAGCTCCCGAGCCACATCGCCCGCTTCGACCTCGGCCTGGCGCCGATCGCCGACCTGCCGATGAACCAGGCGCGCTCCGACGTCAAGGTGAAGGAGTACTCCGCGGCCGGCGTGCCCTGGGTCGCCTCCGCGCGCGGCTCCTACCTGCCGCTGGCGAGGGGCTGCGGCGGCGTCCTGGTCGAGGACGACGGCTGGGAGGAGACGCTGGTCGAGCTGGCGTCCTCCAAGCTCCGCCGCCGCAGGCTCCGCAGGCAGGCGATCGCCTGGGCCCAGACCCAGTCCATCGAGCAGCACCTGGACCGCTGGGAGAGCCTCGTAGAGCTGGCCTCCGAGGCCGGCGCCCGCGCGTTCGCCTCCGGCGTCTGAGCCAGTTGGTCGGCGCGACGTCGCCGCTGCTCCCGAAAAGTGCTCTTGACACGGCCCCCGTGAGTGTGGTTAGGATCACCCGGCATTCGCCGAAAACGTTTTTGGAACGGCGAGCAGACCACCACATCGCACCGCGATCACCTTGGCCCCCGAGCGCACAACCATCCGCGAGCTCGCCCGTCTGTCGGGCGTCTCCATCGGCACCGTCAGCCGCGCGCTGAACGGCTACGCCGACGTGAGCCCGGACACCCGTGAGCGGATCGTGCGGCTGGCCGAGGAGCTCGACTACACGCCGTCGGCCTCGGCCCGCGCGCTCGTCACGCAGCGCAGCCACGTCGTCGGCGTCTTCCTCGACACGGGCGAGGGCCACCCGGACCTGCAGCACCCGTTCTTCCACGAGGTCCTCGTCGGCGTGCAGGAGACCGCCGGCGCCCAGGGCTTCGACCTCCTGCTCTTCGCGACCGAGCAGCCGGGCAACGGCTACGGCCGCCACAGCTACCTCAAGCGCTGCCGCCACCACAACGTGGACGGCGTGATCCTGATGGGCGTCGACCACAACGACGAGGAGGTCCGCCGCCTCACGGCGTCGAGCATCCCGACGATCGGCGTGGACGTCCTGCTGACGGGCCGGGCCACCTCGTACGTGTGCTCCGACAACGTCGACGGCGGCCGGCTCGCCGTGTCCCACCTGGCGGCGCACGGCCACAAGCGCATCGCGATCATGCACGGACCGCTCGACACGCTCGCCGGTCTGGACCGCCTCAAGGGCTGCCGCCAGGGCCTGCAGGACGCGGGCCTCGCCTACCGCGACGAGTACGTCGTCCAGGGCGACTTCTACGTGGACTCCGGCCACGCGGCCGCCGCCCGCCTGCTCGACCTGCCCGAGCCGCCGACCGCGATCGCCGCGGCCTCGGACCTCATGGCCGTGGGCGCGATCCGCGCCGCCGCCGAGCGCGGCCTGGCCGTCCCGCGCGACCTCTCGGTCGTCGGCTTCGACGACATCATGCTGGCCGCCCACCTGCAGCCGGGCCTCACCACGCTGCGGCAGGACAAGGCCGGCCTCGGGGCCGCCGCGGCGCGCGCGCTGCTGGCGATGACCAGCGCCGCGGCCGACGCCGACGCCGACGCGCCGGCCCCCGAGCCCACCACGCTTCCGGTCCAGTTGATCACCCGCGGCACCACAGCGCCTCCCGGCGTGCGGTCCCCGATCAGCGAGTAAGGAGGGGACCGCCACGATCGTCAGCGCGGAGCACGGACAGTTGAACGCAACGCCGTAAACGTTTTTGTCAACTTTTGTTGGGGAGCAGGAGGGGAGTACAGATGCGCAAGAGCCGTATGACCGCCCTGATGGCGGTCGCCCTCGCCGTGTTGTCGTTCCTGGTGGCCGCCTGCGGCAGCAGCAGCGACGACGCCGGCGACAACGCCACCAAGACCAACGCCGGCGCCACGCCGGCCAAGAGCCTCAAGGGCCAGACGGTCCGGCTGTGGATCATGAACAACGGGCCGAACCCGGTCGCCGACACGCGCAAGATCGTCGCGCCGTTCGAGCAGAAGACCGGGGTCAAGGTCAACGTGGAGCTCGTCGGCTGGGACGTCCAGCTCGACCGCATCCGCAACGCCGCGGTCTCGGGCGAGGCCCCGGACGTGACGCAGGCCGGCACCACGCAGGTCCCGTTCTTCGCCGCGCTCGGCGGGTTCGAGAACGAGCAGGACAAGGTCAGCCAGATCGGCGGCGCGTCCGCGTACGCGCCGGGCATCTGGAAGACCAGCCAGGTCGAGGGCCAGGACGGCGTGTGGGGCGTGCCGTGGTTCACCGAGGCCCGCACGATCTACTACCGCAAGGACGCGCTGAAGGCCGCCGGCGTGGATCCGAAGACGGCGTTCACCAGCCAGGAGGCGCTCAAGGCGACGCTCGAGAAGCTCAAGGCCGTCAAGGAGGTCGGCGGCAAGCCGATCTCGCCGTTCGGCGGTCCGGGCAAGAAGGCCTATGACCTGGTCCACAACCTCATGCCGTGGGTGTGGGACGCGGGCGGGGCCGAGCTCAGCAGCGACAACAAGCAGTCGACGATCAACTCCCCGCAGGCGGTCCAGGGCGTCAAGTTCGCCACCGACCTCGTCGGCGAGGGCCTGTGGGACAAGTCGATGCTGGAGCGCGACGGCCAGCAGGTCGAGGACCAGTTCAAGGGCGGCCGCCTGGCCGTGTTCATCGGCGGCCCGTGGGTGCTGCAGTCCGCCAAGCGCGCCGACGACGACACCTGGAGCGACGCGGCCCGCAAGAACGTGGCAGTCGCGCCGATGCCCGGCGGGGCCAACAGCAAGGGCTACACCTTCATCGGGGGGTCCAACCTGATGGTGTTCAAGTCCTCGCAGCACAAGGACGCCGCCTGGGCGCTCATCAAGTACCTGTCGGACGATCAGGTCCAGACCGACTACGCCAACCTGATGGGCATGTTCCCCGCGCGGCTCAAGCCGCAGGAGCAGGTGGGGGCGACCGATCCAGACCACGAGGCGTTCTACGCCGCGATCAAGGACCAGGGTCGCTCGTACGCGCCGATCGCGCAGTGGGCGCAGGTCGAGAACGCCTACAAGAACCAGTTCGGGCAGATCCTCGACCAGGCCGCCGGCGGCGACCTGAGCGACCAGCAGATCCAGTCCGATCTCGACAAGGCGGCCAAGGAGGCCGACGGCCTCCTCGCCCAGAGCGCGGGCTAGGGCTGGCGATCGACCCAGAAGGGCGCGAGGCTGGCCTCTGTCCGCCTCGCGCCCTTCGACCCCCTGGATGCCCCACGTCCCATGAGCACCCAATCCCTCACCCCGGCCGAGCTCGCCGCCAAGGACGCGGAGACCGCCGCCGCTGGCCGCCCGCCGAAGCGCGCCGGCTCCCGCCGCCGCCGCGGCAGCCGCGCCAACCGCCGCCTGGCCTACTGGCTGATCGCGCCCGCGCTGACGTTCATGGTGCTGGTGCACGTGATCCCGTCGGCCGCCGGCGTCGCGCTCAGCTTCAAGAACCTCAACACCTTCACGTTCAGCCAGCTCTTCGGCGCGCCGTGGACGGGGTTCAAGAACTACAACGCGATCCTCTTCGACGACGCCAACCCGCTGCACTCCGGGGTCGTCGACGCGGTCCGCAACACCTTCATCTACACCACCGCGACCGTGACGGGGACCCTCGTCGGCGGCCTGGGCATCGCGCTCCTCCTCGCGCGGGAGTTCCCCCTCCGCCGCACGGTCCGCACGCTGATGCTCGCGCCCTACGTCGTGCCGAGCTTCGTCGTCGCGGTGCTCTGGGGCTTCATGTGGCAGTCCGACAGCGGGATCATCAACAAGGTCCTCGTGGACTACCTCCACATCCTCCACGACCGGCCGACGTGGCTGCTGGGCCACAACTCGCTGGTGGCGATCATCATCCCGTCGATCTGGCGCGGCATCCCGCTGGCGATGCTGATCTTCCTCGCGGCGCTGGAGACGATGCCGCGCGAGCTGCACGAGGCGGCCGCGATCGACGGCGCCGGGCCGTGGCGGCGCTTCCGCCACATCACGCTCCCGCTGCTGCGCCCGCTGATCGCCGTGCAGCTGCTGTTCGGCGTGATCTACAGCACCTACCAGTTCACGATCCCGTACGTGATGCTCGGCAGCAACCCGGGCAGCGACGCGGACCTGATCATGACGCTGATCGTCCGCCAGTCGTTCTCCAACAACCTGCTCGGGTTCGGCGCCGCGGCCTCGACCCTGCTCATGTTGGTGATGTTGATCTGGGTGGCCGCCTGGTTCCGGGTGTTCCGCCGCGACCTGGAGGCGAGCTGACATGGTCGGCCGCAGGCAGATGACCAACTGGGGGCTCAACGCCCTCACGTACTTCGTGCTGCTCCTCATGCTCTCGCCGATCCTGTGGCTGATCGCCTCCAGCCTCCAGACGCGCGGGCAGCTGGCCTCCGGCGACTACAACCTGCTGCACCCGACCGTGTCGGCGTTCCAGCAGATGTGGAAGTCGGTGGACTTCGGCAAGTACCTGACCAACAGCATCATCATCTGCACGGCGTCGGCGCTGCTGGCCACGGCGTTCGCCGCGTCGGCCGGCTACGCGCTCGCGCGCCTGCCGTTCCGCGGGCAGAAGGCGTTCAGCGCCGGGATCGTCGGGACGCAGGTCGTCCCCGGCTCGATGTTCCTCCTGCCGGTCTTCCTCGGCTTCATCTGGCTCAAGCAGAACACGCCGATCCACCTGTTCGACACCCACCTCGGGATGATCCTCATCTACACCGCGTTCTTCACGCCGGTCGCGATCTGGTTCATGCGGTACTTCTTCCTGGCGATCCCGCCGGAGCTGGAGGAGGCCGCGATGGTCGACGGCTGCACGCGCTTCGGCGCGTTCTGGCGGATCGTCCTGCCGAGCGCCGCGCCCGGCCTGGTCGCGACG